>NZ_JADEWG010000006.1 GCF_015207735.1 [Phormidium] sp. LEGE 05292 | reverse complement strand
CGTTTAACAACTCTAATTTTAAAATGAAGAATCCTTCTTTTTCATAAGCAGTGAAAACTGTAACGTTTGGTAAGTTTAATAAGGTATCTAGATGAAAATCCATCGTCCTTTTCGGGTAAAATGTAGTGCTAACTACATTTTACCCCATGATGCCGGAAGACCCAAAAATCGCTGCTTGTTGTTAAAAAGTCGAGAAGATTTGTCCAATGAAGAGAAAATAGAACTTCATCAACTACTAGAAAAGTCAGCGGTTTTAGGAATAGCGTATGAATTAAAAGAAGAGTTTCGCTCAATTTATGAAACTAGTACTACGGTAAATATGGGATTGAGAAAAATGAAAAAATGGTTGAGTTATGCGAAGATTATTTTTGGCTCAGTTGCTCAAACAATTCGCCAACACTTAGAACCTATTTGCAATTATTTTATTAGTCGAACTACCAGTGGAGTCATGGAAGGAATCAACAATAAAATTAAATTGATTTTGCGTCAAAGTTACGGATTTACTAATTTTGATAATCTCCGAGAAAAACTATTAGCTTGTTTATTTGATTAGGAAAACTTATCACCAGATTAACGGGAGAGCCGAAATTTGGAGATGTTTATAGCTTATTTTTTGCACTATTTGATATTTTTTTAAGATTTATTACAATTTTTTTGTCAGTTGATGCCAACCCTGTATTATTTT
Source organism: [Phormidium] sp. LEGE 05292 (assembly GCF_015207735.1). Lineage (GTDB taxonomy): Bacteria > Cyanobacteriota > Cyanobacteriia > Cyanobacteriales > Aerosakkonemataceae > Floridanema. The sequence goes on along the minus strand of NZ_JADEWG010000006.1, from coordinate 96,501 downwards.
AACAGAAGTAAAATCAAAATCAAATTTTTACATCTATCCAAGTAAATATCTTTTTTTAAAGAAGCACAATAATTTATTTGCCTCTTAATACTCTATGAAATTTATTCCTCTCGTTCGAGCGAGTGCAATTTTGCCATTCCTCAAATTTCTCAATCGGATTGGAGCGCCCACTGAGCGTTACTTAAAGCAAGCACACTTACCGATTTTTAATCTAGATAATTCGGAGAATTTAATCCCATTGACCCAAAGTCTTACGTTTGGGGAACTGGTTGCGCGAAGGGAAGGAATCGAAAACTTGGGGATTATTGTTGCTCAAAAAAGTCCTCTTTCTGAATTTGGTAATTTTGGTGCATTGGTTTGCCAATCTCTGACACTCTATGAAATGCTATGCAAGATAGTTAAGCTTAGGAGTACGTTGAATTCTGGTGCAAAAGTTTGGCTAACTGAAGATAGTAACTACCTTTCGGTAAATCATCAATTTACTATCCCTCATCATATCCAAGCCGATCAGGGACAAGGTTTCACAATCACAATGTATTTAAACGCCATCCGTTTAGCAGCCGGATCAAATTGGCAACCCGATCGACTCCATTTACAAAACAGCAAAAACAAATCGCTATTAAGTCTAGATTGTTTATCTAATACACAAATTTATTTTAATCAGCCCCACAATGCCATTCGCTTGTCCAAAGATTTATTGAGTAAACCGTTAAATCATTTCAACGCACCTTCCCTCTCTGGCAATACAGAAGAAATGTTGAAGTTAACAGCCCCTAGTGACAATTTTAGTGATTCACTTCGCCAATTGATTTTGCTTCTTTTACCAGAAAGCTATCCTAATATTGCCATTGCAGCAGAAGCTGCAGGGATCAGCATTCGCACTTTTCAACGGCGGTTACAGGAAAACAATCTTAACTATTCACAATTAGTTGAACAAGTCAGATTTGACCAGGCTGTAAATTTGTTGAAAGATTCGAGTAACAAGTTGATTGATATTGCATTTGATTTAGGCTATACCGATGCTGCCAATTTCACGAGGGCATTTAAGCGCTGGACAGGTGTTTCACCTCGTCAGTTTCGTAACTTCCATTTGCAACGTTGAAGAGCCAAATGGCATTGAATGACAAGACAGAGGATAACAAGTTTGTTCCAATATAGTTAAACTGTCTATTCCAAAATAAAAAGAACTGCCATGATCCACATTCCCTTAATTCGGGCGAATGTTATACATGGAGTCATTACTCTTCTTCAGCAGCTAGATGCGCCTACTGAGTCTCTTCTTGCAGAAGCAAAATTACCAGCATCTATACTCCATGACCCAGAGGTATTACTTCCCCTGAAACAGGTTCTGCAATTTATTGAGAATACTGCCCTAAAAGAGGGGATGGAACAGTTTGGGCTGTTGGCTGGACAAAAGGCACAAGTTGCCAATTTAGGTGCATTAGGACGATTACTCAGTCATTCACTGACTCTATACGATGCGGTTGATACCTTAATTCGTTTAGTGCCTAGCTATAATTCTGGCGATCGCATTTGGTTAAATCAACAAGGAGAAAATGTATGGCTATGTCGAAGGTTTATTAATAACTTTGAAACCGATCATCCACAAGCTATTCATTATTCTTTAATGTTACTGATTAATTTGATTCAATTGGCCGCAGGTTTATGTTGGATGCCAACGGAAATTCATCTGACAACTCCTCATTCATGGAGTTTAGTTGAAATGGAATTATTCTCAAATACAAAGATTCTATTTAATCAAGATGAAACTGCGATCATTGTGCCAAAGAATCTGCTGAATTTACCATTACACAACTTTGACGAGTATGACGAACAACAACGGAATCAAGATTATGAAATTTTATATTCATCTACTCGATCGACAAATTTCGCTACACTTATCAGACAAATTATTGGCATTGAATTAAAACAAGGGTATCCTAAAATTCAATCTACCGCAGAAATTCTAGGAATCAGTGTTCGTAGTTTTCAACGACAATTAAATAAATGTAATTTAACTTATTCCCATTTAGTAGAACAAGTTCGTTTTGAGCTTGCAACCCAACTTCTGCGCGACCCAACAAATAAGGTGACTGATATTGCTGCCGAAATTGGTTACAAAGATGTTGGTAACTTTACACGAGCATTCAAACGCTGGGCAGGAGTTTCACCTAGAGCTTACTTAGGGCTTGCTGAAAAAGGGTGAAAAGGCGACAGGGTAAGGATACTCCAGTGCTGAAACCTGATAATGATGAAAGAGATTAATGTAAATTGGTATACCCTTCTAAAACGCGATTGGCATGAAATGACAAGATTATTATACTCTTCGGATTGATAATTTGGAGGAGTTGTTAATGCCAACCCCTATAAAGCCATTCATTTTATATTTTTATTAGGATTCAAACTATGAGCAATAAAATCGATCAATTTTGTGAATTTCTGCGTCAGCAATTGAAACTAAGTTGGAGCATACAAAAGCCGATCTGGAAACGCTTCCCCAAGAAGCTCAAAATCTCATTCAGTCGAAGTTAGAAACTGCCAAAGCTCAGGTTGCAGAAAATCAACAAAAAGCAGAAGAAGTTAAAGCTAATGTGCAGCAATAGCTAGATCCAAAAAGTCGGAAATTCAGTCACAAGTAGAGGAATGGAAAGCCCAACGCGAAGTCGAGAAACTAGTATCTCGTGCCGATCGCGCAGAAGAATACGCAGCTAGCGCCATCATTTTTGCCGCCGCAGCAGTGCAAGAAGCCCAAATTGCAGTATTGGAAGCGATACGTGCTAACGCACACGCTACGTGAACGCAGCCCGCATAGCTGCTAAAGATACAGTCTCAGATACTTAGCATCTACCATTTCTGTTTTTGAGTGCCATTTAGAAAGTCAAACTAGGAGATGCCAAATGTTATCAAACGACAAGGTTCAACGCCAAATTTTGCCGATTCCTGACCAAACTCATTTTGGCTTAACCACCTACGATGCCAAGAACCCCGACACGCACTATCCCCCAATTCGAGATTTGCGTCCGCCAGCAGGTTCGCCCAACGTCTTGATCGTCCTGCTCGATGATGTAGGGTTTGGAGCTTCCAGTGCCTTTGGTGGGCCTTGCAACACGCCCACCTTTGAAAAGCTGGCAGCACAAGGGCTGAAATACACCCGCTTTCACACCACTGCTCTGTGTGCTCCTACCAGACAAGCCTTACTAACCGGACGCAACCACCACTCAGTCGGCATGGGCAACATCACCGAAACCGCTACTGCTGCCCCCGGTCAATGTTCCGTGCGTCCCAACACTAAAGCGCCCCTGGCATTGACTCTAAAGCTGAATGGCTACTCAACATCCATGTTCGGTAAGTGCCATGAAGTCCCCGTGTGGCAAACTTCACCGATGGGACCGTTTGATGCTTGGCCCACAGGCGGTGGTGGGTTTGAATATTTCTATGGTTTTATTGGTGGTGAGAACAATCAATGGGACCCGGCTCTATACGAAGGGACAATTCCGATCGAACCCCCAGCAACCCCCGAAGAAGGCTACCACCTAACCGAAGACTTGGCAGATAAAGCGATCTCTTGGGTGAGTCAGCAGAAAGCCCTGATGCCCGATAAGCCTTTCTTCATGTACTTTGCCCCAGGTGCCACCCATGCCCCCCACCATGTACCGAAGGAGTGGATCGAAAAGTATAAAGGTAAATTTGCTCACGGTTGGGACAAACAGCGAGAGATCACCTTTGCCAAACAGAAAGAATTAGGAGTGATTAGCCCAGAGGCAGAACTAACACCACGTCATGCCGAAATTCCTGCCTGGGATGACATGGACTCCCAACTCAAGCCCGTGCTGGAACGGGAAATGGAAGTATATGCAGCGTTCATGGAACACACCGACTATCACATTGGACGAGTCATCAAAGCTTTAGAAGATCTAGAGATTCTGGACGATACGCTGGTTTATGTCATCGTCGGTGACAATGGTGCATCTGCTGAAGGCACCCTCCAAGGCGCATTCAACGAAATGGCGAATTTCAACGGCATGGCATCGTTGGAAACGCCTGAGTTTATGTTGTCGAAATTAGATGACTTTGGCTCGCCCGACTCCTACAACCACTATGCTGTCGGTTGGGCTTGGGCGATGGACACCCCTTACCAATGGACAAAGCAGGTTGCCTCCCATTGGGGTGGTACCCGAAATGGTACGATCGTCCGCTATCCCAAAGGAATTCAGGAAAAGGGCGGCATCCGTAACCAGTTCACCCATGTAATTGATATCGCACCAACGGTTCTGGAGATCGCGGGTATCCCTGAGCCAACAATGGTCAACGGTGTGCTGCAAAGCCCCTACGAAGGCACCAGCATGGCGTACAGCTTCAACGATGCCAGTGCTCCCGAACAGCATGATGTGCAGTACTTCGAGATGTTTGGCAACCGAGGCATCTACTACAAAGGCTGGAGTGCCATCACCAAGCATCGTACTCCTTGGGTGATGGTGGGGCAGAAGATGGTACCCTTCGATGAAGATGTTTGGGAACTGTACGACGGCAGCAAAGATTGGTCGCAAGCTCACGACCTCTCGAAGCAAATGCCGGAGAAATTGCGCGAATTACAACGTCAGTTTTTGATTGAGGCAGTGAAGTATAATGTTTTGCCTTTAGACGATCGGCAAACCGAGCGGATCGATCCAACTACAGCTGGAAGACCCTCACTGGTTCACGGTAACTCGCAAATCTTCTTCGCTGGTATGGGACGCTTATCGGAAAACAGCGTCATCAACATCAAAAACAAATCCTTCTCCATTACCGCTGAAATCGAGGTGAAAGACAAACCCGCCAACGGCGTAATCGTTGCTCAGGGTGGCAGGTTCGGCGGCTGGAGTGTTTACGCTAAGGACGGTAAGCTCAAGTTTACCTACAACGTCTTGGGTATTAAAGAGTTTCCTACCGAAGCCACATCTTCCATCCCCCAAGGAAAACACCAAGTACGCATGGAGTTTGCCTACGATGGCGGTGGTTTAGGCAAGGGCGGCAATGTCAGCCTGTACTATGACGGTCAATCAGTGGGCAACGGGCGAGTCGAGGCAACCCAAGCCATGATTTTCTCAGCAGACGAGACGACTGATATTGGCTACGAATCAGGTACTACCGTCAGCCCCGATTACACTGTCCATAGCAGCAAGTTCACAGGCAAAATTCACTGGGTACAGCTTGATGTAGGTAAGGATGACCACGATCACTTCATTGACCCAGAAGAGCGACTCAGAGTAGCGATGGCGCGGCAATAGGGAGATGGGGAGAGTTTTTAGTGCTAGATCTCTCCTCATTTCTCCATCTTCCCTGTTTTAGACAAATAGCTGTATTCCTACTAAATCTAATGATGAACAATCAAACCTTGAACCAGACAGATGCTTACGAAATTGGCATTGAAGCCTATCATTACTTCTACTCGCTGATCTCAATGGAAGTGACCCGACGAGTTACGACCAACTATGCACCCGATACGAAGCCGGGTATGGGGCCGATGAATGCCTTTCATCACCTGCGGACGTTTCCACCTGCTGATTTTCGGGAAGTTGTGCGACCGAATTTCGATACGCTCTATTCCTCAGCATGGCTCGATTTGACGCAGGAACCGATGATTGTGTCTGCACCGGACACGAACGATCGCTATTATCTGCTGCCCATGATGGATATGTGGTCTGATGTGTTCGCAGTACCGGGCAAACGTACCAGTGGCACAAGTGCAGCCCATTTTGGCGTGTTCCTGAAAGGATGGAACGGTACTCTGCCCGATGGGGTGCAACCGATCGAGTCGCCTACCCCATACGTCTGGATTATTGGTCGTACCCAAACTAATGGGCCAAAGGATTATCCAGCAGTTCATCAAGTCCAAGATGGCTATCGGATCGCACCCCTATCTCGGTGGGGGCAGGCTTATGAACCAGAAACAGCGGCAATTGACCCCACAGTGGATATGAAAACACCGCCCCTCAACCAGGTGAATAGTATGACCGCTGCCCAGTACTTTAGTTACGGGGCAGAATTGATGAAGCTTAACCCGCCCCATATCACCGATTGGTCTACCATCGCCCGTCTGGAACGGATTGGCATTATACCAGGCAATAGTTTTGACTTTGATGGAGCTGCACCTGCGGTGAAAGCAGGACTAGAACAGGCTGTAGTGGATGGACTCAAACTGATGTACGCTAAGTTACCGACCTTGGCGCAAGTAGTCAACGGCTGGCAGATGAATATCGACACGATGGGTGTCTATGGCAACTATTACCTAAAGCGAGCAATTGTAGCTATGGTTGGTCTTGGTGCTAACCAACCCCAGGACGCGATTTACCCATTAAATCTGGTCGATGCCAACGGACAACCAATGGAGGGTGGAAACCAATATGTGCTTCACTTCAGTCCAACAGAACTTCCCCCAGTAGAAGCGTTTTGGTCGCTTACCATGTACGACGCGGAGGGCTTCCAGGTAGCTAACCCGCTCGATCGCTTTGCCATTGGCGATCGCGACCCATTAACCTATAACAGCGATGGTTCCCTAGATATTTACTTCCAGCACGAATCGCCCGGTGTCGATAAAGAATCAAACTGGCTACCGTCTCCCGCTCAAGGAAAATTAGGCTTAACTATGCGGCTGTACGCGCCTAAAGCCCAGGTGCTTGATGGTCGCTGGGTACCGCCAGCAGTCAAGCGATTGTAGATTTTTGATTTACGGCACTTCACTTGGAGAACACACCTTGTCAAATAGACTTTAATGGTATAAAAATAAGTGAAATGTTGCAGAGAGTTGAGATTGATACATCTGATTAGAGAATCACTGGAGTTGTACTTTGATAAAGGTAAGTAATTCACCATGAAAACCATCAGGTTACAGCGGAATTTTTCAAAAGCTCGGATGTCAGGTGTTAACCCTACGAATTTTAAATTTTGGTTTTTGGATCGATCTTTATTGATGGAGTGCATTATGAAACCTTATGACTTGTTCGTTTCTACCTTTGTAATCGGTTGTATATCTTTAACTTTGGTTAATCAGAATGCTCGTGCTGTTGCAATTGATAATAACCGATCGCTACAACAGTCAGAACCGATGCCGCAGTTGCTTGCACAAACAACTCAAGCCACATCTCAGGATCAAATCCTTAACACTATTAATTCGCTGACTCCCACTCAACAACAGCAAATTACTTCGATTTTTCAGAGTTCTCAACCAGCGATCGATCAAAAAACAGATCAATTACAAACAGCATTAACAGCGTTGATGCAGTCGCTCACACCGACTACCCCGGCATCAACCATTAGCGCCGCTCATCAGAAAGTTATTTCTATTGCTCAACAACGCAATCAACTTTACTTCAACCGTTTGCTCAAGATTCGGGAGGTATTAACCGTTCAACAACGCAGCCAATTAAACCAGGCAGTTCGGGCATTGAATAGCTACAGCCAGCCAGATTCAGATCAGATTGATGTGCTGGTTTCTACGGCAACATCACTAACGCCAGCCCAAACACAGCAGATTACACAAATTGTCAACAACGATCAACCTGCGATCGATCGGAAAACCCAGCAATTACAAGCGGCACTGCAATCTTTCGATCGATCCCTGCAACCTAATACTCCAGCATCCGCTATTAGCACTGCCCACAGTCAAGTCATTGACACTGCCATTCAACGCAACAAACTTTATTTCGATCGTCTGCTGAAGATTCGAGAAGTGTTGACAGTGGAGCAACGTACCCAGATAAATCAGGCGATCAACGCTTTGGCTTCTCTGTAAGGTTGCTCTCACCGCTAACGCGGAGTTTTAAGTTATGAGTTTTAAGTTTTTAATTGAACTCAAAACTCAAAACTTTGGAGCATCAGCACATCTAATGAGAAAATCTCTGGACTTGAACTTTGACTCAGTAACCGACAAGTCTACAAACAATTTAGCTTAATCAATGCGACAACTGAAATTTCTTGTATTGACAGGGCTTCTCTCTGTCGCCACAGGGTTTATGGCATCAGCAAGTTCACAAATCCCGACAATTCCATACAAAATCGTCTGGCACGGGCCGAAAAATACAGCCCTAGTTGGTGCTTACTCGGTTTTTGAGCAGGACGGTTTGACTGTATCCAAAGCCTTTAAGGATCAATTTCCTAAAGAAATAGAGCTTTCTGTTTCACCAACTGCAACCGTAACTGCAAGTGGTTCCAGTCCCGTAGACACTCATATTAGAGTCCGTATTTATCAAAACGGTAAGGTCTGTAATGAAGCCGTAACCTACGGCAAAGGGTCTTACGCAACCGTATTCTGTTCACCACAGTAACTTTGAGTTGATCGGCACTTGAGATGAAGAAACTTATATTTTTCAATACAAATACTGCAATACTTGGGGTATTCCTGCTCCAAGCTTATTTGCTTCCGCTTAATATATTCTGGACTGCGAAGGCTGCGAATGCTCAGACGACTCCGCCTCAACCGAGTGCGGCACCACCGAGTAACAGCGCACCTCCTGTAGAAGTTCGTCTGGGACTTGAACCAAAAGCAATGGCTATCCTGAAAGCGGCGAGCGATCGTTTAGCTGCCGCTCAGACAATGACCTTCACTGCCATTAGTACTTACGAAAGTCCAAGTCGCCTCGGTCCTCCCCTGATTTACACAACCATTTCGGAAGTCGCCTTACAACGCCCGAACAAACTAAAGGTGATTTCTCCCGGTGATGGGCCTCCTGCTGAGTTCTATTACGACGGCAAAGCAATGATGGCTTACCTTCCCACCGAGAACTTGGTTGCTGTAACAGATGCGCCACCAACGATCGATGCCGCATTACAAGCTGCTTATGAGGTAGCTGCCATCTATTTCCCATTTACTGATGTGCTGGTGTCAGACCCTTACAAGGATATTTCCGACGGTCTGACGTTAGCTTTTTATATTGGACAGTCTAAGGTGATTGACGGCACAACCACCGACATAATTGCGATCGCCAATAACAAAGTATTTGCCCAAATCTGGATTGGTGCCAACGATAAACTGCCTCGGATGATCCGTGCTGTATATGCTGACGATCCATCCAGATTACGCCATCAAGTGACATTTTCAAACTGGAAATTGGATGGATCGATCGCCACAGATACCTTTGCCTCATCTCGTGCCAGCAGTGCAAACCGTATCCCCTTCAAGCGTCCAGATCCACCCACTCCGCCGACTTCCCAACCTCCAGCACAAGCCGAACCGCCAAAATCCAATCCATAAATGTAAGACAGATCCCCCAACCCCCTTCCCAAAGCAGGGCTAATTCATTTTCAACGGAGAAATTGATTTGTGAAGGAGAGATAATGCAAACAACGGAAAAATCATCTTTCCCCTTGTCCCCTTGTCCCCCCATCCGGTTAATTTTATTTGATGACCATGAATTAGCCCTGCCTTCCCAAAGGGGCTTAGAAGGTTCCCCCCTTATTAAGGGGGGCTAGGGGGGATCTAAGTTTCAAGTAGAAAGTCCGTAAGTCCTGAAATGTTAAATACTCCATGACTTTGAGGTACACAGATCATGAAAAAAGTTGCTGTTAGCCTTGCAGGTCTTCTGATAACGGTGTTTTGCTCCAATCCCGCTCTCGCCTATTTCCACGGTGGTGGCGGTCACTGGAGTGGTGGTGGGTGGAGGGGTACTGCCTCCGGTGGAGACGGTCACTGGAGCGCCAGTGGCTATCGTGGGGGGTCTGCCTCCGGTGGCGATGGTTCTTGGAGTGCGACTGGTTTTCGTGGTAGTACCGCCTCTGGTGGAGACGGTCACTGGAGTGCTAATGGCTATCGTGGTGGGTCTGCCTCCGGTGGTGATGGTTCTTGGAGCGGGACTGGCTATCGGGGTGGCACCGCCTCCGGTGGTGATGGTTACTGGCACGCCACTACTCCATACGGAACAACAGCCTACGGTGGTTATAACCGCTACTACGGTGGTGCCTACTACGGGTCATATCATCCGCCTACGGTGGTGAATAGCTATTCAAATGGTTGTTACAACTGCGGTGGTTGGTACACAGCCGGGGCAGCTGTAGCGGGTGCGGCAGTCGGAGCAACTTTAGGTGCAGCAGCTGCTAGTACTAACAGTGCCAATGCTTACTCCGCAGGTTATGTAGCAGGTGCTAATGCAGCTACTAACTATGCGATCGGGGCAATTTACCCGACTGTACCTAGTGGTGCAGTTGTGAAAACAGTCAGTGGCACAACCTACTATGTCTACAATGGCAACTGGTTCAGTCCTGCCTACGGTGCAAATGGCGTTTACTACCGGGTGGTGCCTGCTCCCTGAGATAGGTATGTAGGGGGGCAGAAGGGCAGGGGAGCAGGGGAGCAGGGGAGAGGATTCGCGCAATTTTGAGGAGAAAGATAATGAATCGCACCACAGGTAATCAGTTATGGAAATGTTGGAAGTTGGTGAGGCAGAGATCGTGGCTAATCACTTTAGTTGCGATCGCATCAGCGTGTGGGCTAGCACATAATGGCATCGGACTCAAATTGATTGTCAATCTGCTTGGAGATCCGGTTGTTGCCCAACCTAACATCCAGCAAACTCCCGTTAATTCTCCTACCAAATCGCTCACTCTTTCTCAACTGCAAAATGCGACTTACCAGGTTCCCCTATTAGGAAATGTGACTCTTGTCAATGGCACCTATCAGTCACAAACCCAACCAAATGTTGTTGTGACAATGAGTAAAAAATTTGCGATCGGTAATCTTAATCAAGACGGGACTACAGACGCGGTTACAGTTTTGCGAGTTACAGAGTCAGGGCGTAAACCTACTTTTTACCTGGCGGCGATCGTGAGCCAAAATGGTCAACCTAATAATGTGGATACCCTTTCTCTAGGACAGGGTTTTGGGGTGAAATCCTTATCATTGAAAGGTCAACAAATCACCGTCAAACTGTTGAAATATCGCCCAAACGATGCTCCCTGTTGTCCCTCTGATGAAGTTAGTCAGAGCTATTGGTTTAACACAAGCTCTGGTGAACTTATAGCAACGTCATTTAACATTCAAAACCCCAATCCTGATGAACTCTCAGTCAGAGATGTTGGAATTAATACTCAGATCAACCAGATCAACGATTTAACAAATTCCCCAGGTGCTAATGCTGTTGAGATTCAATTTTGATCATGTCTAGTCCTGTTCAAAAAGAAGGCGGGAAATTGATTTCCGCTCTTACTAATCCGTAAAAATATTAATAATTTAGTGGGAGAGTGAACGATGTTTTTTAAGTATTTGCAAACTGGGTTAGTTTTGTCTAGTTTAGCTTTTCCGGGGTTAGTTCAAGTTCCCGGATCGGCCCAACCGTTGGTAGGATTGTCTCCGTTAAATGCTCACAGGATTGTGGCTCAAACCTCAACTGCTAATTATCCAGTTATTAATAGTTTTGATTGGAGAAGCTTTGAGTCAGACAAAATACCCTGGTCGCAACCAGTTACAGTAAATGACCCTTTTGATGGCAACTACCTAGCAGTTTTTGATAGGAATTACAAAGACTTGGCAGTTGGTGGCAGAGCTTCTATTGTTAGTGAGTGGAGCCGCCAATTTATCAAAGTTTATGGGTTTATCGGGGTACAAAATTGTGTGGGGTTTTTAATTTGTGGGGCTAGTTTAGCAGATGCCCCTGCGCTTTATTTGGAAATTAAAGTGGGAGGTCAAGTGTTTCGGGTGCAACCAAATGGGACTGGCACCTTCCCCGTGTCTAATCAACTGGCGATCGCGCTAGCAAATGCCCCCGCAGGTGATGCAATGATTCGAGTCACCTTAGAGGGAGTTAATCAACCGATTACATCTGCGATCGGTGCGGGTACAGTCAGGTCATGGAAAGTGGTCTATGCAGGGCGTTAGCGCAATGTTTTTAGGATTATGTACTCTGGAGCCTGAAACCTAGATCCGAACTAGCCCCCCTTAATAAGGGGGGAACTTAACATAGCTTCTGTCATGGTAAAACCCTTATATTTCCCAAGATTCAAATTTAAGTACTTGGCGATCGGCTTGATGACCTGTGTGTGGCTGCTGTTTAGTCCAATGACAATTGCTCATACAGAAGAATTGGAAGGCGCACTGCGATGGAAACCCTTTGGGTTGGTAGGAGATGTTGCTTATGCCCCTGTGCGGCTGGATGGATATAATGTTTTTTCGATCGCCGCAGAGCGCAAAAAAGATAAAGACGATCAATGGGGGTTAGGTACTCTGGAGATTCGACGCAATCGGATCGAAAACCGTTTAAACTCCCAAGTGCAATACCTGATCGAAAATCATGTCGATCTAAACTCGTTACAAGTATTTACCACGCAGTTAAATAAACAAATGGCAGTCCAAGTAGCATTGAACGGCGAAGCCACCAAACCTATTATCACCGTCACTGCCCTGGATGCGGAAATTTATGGGTTAACGGAATCCGAAGTAGCCCAGGAGTATGCCGAACAAATTCGACAAGCACTCCTACGGGCAGTAGAGGAACGAACACCCGATGCTTGGCGATCGCAAATTCAATTAGCTGGAATAATCGGTGCGATCGCCATTTTGTCGATCGCGCTCTTGTTTTGGTGCCAACATCAGATTGGCAAAGTTCGTCGGCGATTACGTCAGGAGTTTAATAATTATCAAGAGTCGCTCATCGAACAACAGACAGCGGTTGGCATGAATGGAGATCCGTCTCAGGATGTCGCCAAACAACAACAAAACCTTTTGGATCTCAAACGTCAGATTGATCGCAAGACCTGGCAGAAACGGATCTTGCAACTGTTGCTGTTGGGGGTGGGGGTGATTGGTCTATCCTGGATTCTGCAATGCTTTCCCCAAACGCGATGGCTGGGAGTTCTACTATTCAGACAACCGATCGGATTGTTACTAATTGGACTGACGATCGCCATTGTAATTAACTGGAGCCACCTGCTAATTGATTGGTTATTAACCAAATGGGTGGGAACAGAAGATCGGTTGCCGATCGCTCAAATTGAGCGTCGCCGCAGACGATTGCTCACCCTTTCTCCCGCCTGGAAGAGCATCGCTACTATGCTTCTGTTTAGTGTAGGTCTAGTTCTCGCCTACACTTTGTTCTCACTCTCAACCGGATTAACCCTATTTACAGAAATTGGGGTTCTGGGACTTGCTGCTTCTCTGGCTTTACAGTCATCGATCAAAGATGCCCTGACTGGTTGGATGTTGCTGGCAAAGGATGCCTTCACAGTGGGAGATAGTATAACTATTAAAGATGCCACTGGGGTGGTAGAAGAGATGGGTTTGTTCTTGACCCAAATTCGGAGTTCTCCCGGAGAACTGATTACCATTCGCAATGGTGAAATCACTCAGATTACCAACAGTTCCAAAGACTGGTCGCGGATGGATTTTACCGTTTTGGTTGATTACGATAGCGATATTAAACAAGCTATGACTCTGATGAGGGAAGTCTTTGAGACAATGCAAACCGATTCAGTTTGGGGTGTGCAATTGCTCGGTGAGCCCGATCTTTTGGGGGTGGAACAGTTTGACCAGCATGGTATTTTGCTGAGAATTCGCACTCAAACCCAGCCTGGTCAACAGTTTAGTGTAACTCGTGAATTCCGACTCCGGTTGAACCAAGCTTTTAAAGAGGCAGGGATTAAACTTCCGATTCCTCAACAGGAAGTTCGGTATCGAGAGAGCCACTAAGTAGAAGAATTTTCCCAATTGTGATTAATTTGCAAAGCTTTATTACAGGTGGAAATTGCAAAGATAATGAAACTTTATTACATTCCTACGACAAGAGCCGTCAGACCTCGGTGGTGTTTGGAAGAGATGGCAATCCCTTATGAATTAGTACAACTGACGGTGGCTATGATGAAAGAGCCAGAATACCGAAAACTTCACCCGCATGGGAAAGTACCCGTCTTAATTGATGGAGATGTTACCATCTTTGAGTCAGCGGCGATTTGTGCTTACCTCGCTGACCAATATCTAGAAAAGGGATTAGCACCAGCACTTTCAATACCAGCACGAGGCTATTACTACCAGTGGCTCTTTTATGCAGTAACGACGCTCGAACCCCCTGTGGAAAAATTCATGTTTAATGTTATGCCTCATTTGCCAGAGAATTTATTACCCAAGAAAGTAACCCAAGAATGCTCAGCGCCGGAAGCCCAACAATGGTTCGATCGGGTTTCCCAACCACTCACAGAGGCAGTAAAAAATCAAGATTACTTGGTGGAAAACCAATTTACTGTAGCTGATATTATCGCAGGTGGAGTTCTCGTCTGGGCTTTAAAATTGGGAATGCTAAAAAATCAGCCAATCTTAACTGCTTACACTGAAAAGTTGATGGCTCGTCCTGCCTTCAGGCAAGCTGACGAAAACTTTCATGCCCAGGTAGATTCTTGAGAGTATCTACCAATCAAAAATTTATTCAGGAATGACAATGCTTACCTTTCCCAAGAACGCACCTCCTGCTTTTCATCTGCTAGCAAAACCCACTGGAGCAATTTGTAACCTGGATTGTCAGTATTGCTTTTTCTTGGCGAAAGAGCAGCTTTATCCTGGTAGCAAGTTCCGCATGAGTGATGACTTGCTGGAAATTTACATTCAACAACTTTTAGCATCGCATCAAACCCCAGAGGTGACGATCGCATGGCAAGGCGGCGAACCTACGTTGATGGGGTTGGAGTTCTTCGCTCGATCGCTAAAACTAGTACAAAAATACAAAAAAGCAGGACAAAAGGTAAGCCACACCTTACAAACTAACGGTACTCGATTAGATGATGACTGGGGACGATTTTTTAAACTACATAATTTTTTGATTGGTTTAAGTGTAGATGGGCCGAAAAATTTGCACGATACTTATCGAGTTGATAAGCGGGGGCGGGGAACTTATGAGCAGGTAATTCAAGGTTGGCGAATTCTCAAAAAACATCAAGTCGATTTCAATATACTTTGTACAGTTAATGCGGCAAATGGCGATCGACCTTTAGAAGTTTATCGTTTTTTTCGAGACGAGTTAGGGGCTGAGTTTATCCAATTTATTCCGATTATTGAACGAGTTAATGAGGATGGTTCAACGCTGATTCAATCAGGTAATCAGGTGACAGAGCGATCGATCAAACCAGAGCAATTTGGACAGTTTTTGATCGGGGTGTTTGATGAATGGGTGCGGCGAGATGTGGGCAAAGTTTTTGTGCAACATTTTGATGCAGCATTAGCTAATTGGGTTGGTGTGCCTCCATCTGTTTGTATTTTCTCTAAAACCTGTGGTAATGCTTTAGCCTTAGAACATAATGGCGACCTCTACTCCTGCGATCATTTTGTCGAACCTGATTACAAGCTGGGTAATATTCAGGAAACACCAATGATTGAATTGATTGCATCTGAAAAACAGCGACAATTTGGACAGGCGAAATTAAATACTTTGCCGCAGTATTGTCGCCAATGCGAAGTGCGCTTTGCTTGCAATGGTGGTTGTCCTAAAAATCGATTTATTAAAACACCAGATGGAGAATCTGGGTTAAACTATTTATGTGCTGGATATAAAGCTTTTTTTACTCATATCGATCGACCAATGCGAATGATGGCAGATTTGTTACGTCGCGGTCACTATGCTGATGAAATAATGCAATTGTTGGCTCAAGAACAAATCGCACAAAAAAAACGAAAGTCTAAAAAATCAGTTGGTTTTGGTAATGTTTCGCCTAAAGTCATCGATACATAAGGAGCAATAATTCAATGGCGAAATTATCCCTAGCTTCTGGTACTCATCAAACCTCGCCAGGTTGATTACAACAGTTACTTCCCATAACTGTATTAAGAAATGACTCAAAAATCTTATGGAATATTTGGAACATAGTTTAAGCTTTTGGGCACAAGTATTGAAGCTAATCCTGGAAGGAATTTCATTGTTGTGTATTCTACTAGGTCTGCTAACAACAGGACAGTTCATCTTTAGCCAAAATCGTCGATCGCGAATATCTCTTTCCTCTTTAGCAAATATTCGCCTAAATTTTGGTCGTTGGCTTTCTATTGCTCTGGAATTTCAATTGGGGGCAGATATCGTTAATACAACTGTGGCACCCTCGTTTGAGGCTCTAGGAAAATTAGGCTTGATCGCCGTGATTCGGACATTTCTTAACTACTTCTTAACAAAGGAACTTGCTGAAGAAATCAAGGCAAATCAATCTCTTTCCGAACTCCCAATCAATGTAAAAGAAAGTTAGGCGGATTAATATGCAACCACCCGAATTTCCAGAAAAACAACCCTATAACCTCAACAACGAATTAGCCAAAGAACGGACTCATGCAGCTGCCGATCGCACCTTGATGGCATGGATTCGTACCAGCCTTTCTTTAATTGGTTTTGGTTTTGGAATTCCGACAATTGTGAGAGCGATCGATGCCACTCGGATTGGCAAAAATATCAATCCCCACCATTTTTCTAATGTAATAGGGCTATCTTTCATCAGCATTGGTATGTATGCCATGTTTACTGCCTTAAAGGAACACCGCAGGTTATTAAAGTTGATCCAGAGCGATCGCTATGTCTATGAAAGCTCAAACACCGCTGAAAGAGTTGGTTTTGCACTAATACTAGTTGGAATAATCAGTTTTGTAGGAGTATTACTCAAAGCCATCAATCTTTAATATATTGGCATGAAATGACAAGAATACCATCTGAAAGATTCCGTATTATTGCCAATAATTCTTTAATTTAGTAAAAAAAAATAATTAATCAGAGTTGTATGAAACAGATATGATCATGTTAAAAAACATGTCAATTGCTGCTCTGGGATTGCTGATAGCCTTTTCTTTTCCCCAGAATGCCAAAGCTGAAACCATATTTGAGAAAGTCTCCCGAACGGGAGTTCTGACCTTTGGTACAAGAACAGACATCATCCCATACTCTTATGTCGATGATAAACAGGAGCTTACTGGTTACTCGGTAGATATAATTGAGCTGATCCGGCAGGAACTCCAGCGTAAGCTCAACCGCCCGATCACCGTTGAGTTTAAAGTCATCAAAAATCCCGACGAATTGATGGAGAAAGTCTTTAAGGGAGAAATTGATATTGCCTGTAACACCCAATTTACCTGGCAAAGGGAAGATTTCGTTGACTTCTCTATCCCTTACAGCTTATCCGGCATTCGATTACTCACCACAAAAAACAGTACCTTAACGGGAACATCAGAGTCTTTATCAGGCAAACGGGTGGGGGTTATACCCAATTCTATGGGCGAAGTTGTGATGAAAGCGATCCAACCTAAAGCGATTCTGGTGCCCTTAAAAGAGGCAGAGGAAGGTTTTGCCGCACTTAAAGAAGGCAAACTCGATGCGATCGCAGGTGATAGCATTGTCCTCGCCGGAACTATCTTAAAATCCAATCCTGATTCCTACGCAATGGTTCCTGTGCAACCAATAGCTCGCTATGGAGTTGGTTGTATCGTGCCACAAAATAATTCAATGCTCATGAATTCAGTTAACCGTGCGATCGCCAAGCTAATGCAAGGCTACCTGCTCGGCGATAAAAAATACGTAGACATAGTGAATCGATGGGTGGGAACAAATGGGGTAGTGGAGATTCCCCAAGAGCTAATCAGAGCTTATTTCCAAACGATTGTCTCGACTCATGAGCAGATTCCACTGACGGATACTTCTCAGAGATAAGGACGATAAAAATCGGACTTTTAAGCAACATTGACCAAAAGTGCCAGAGATCATCATTCATCAAGCAGTTTAGAGTTTCATTTGTATTGCAAGAGGAAGAGACTTGAATATCACAACACGCACAGGCTTAGTTGGCTTTTTCTTAGCCTTATCAGCCCTGCAAATCCCTGGAGCAATGGCTAGCACCAGTCAAACTGATTCCACAATTGATAACACTCAACAGATTGAAAGCCGTTTAGCCCGGATCACAGCAGCGATTCGGCAAAGAGAACCCCTGATTTCCAACGAGACACCCATACCGATCGAAGTGCTGATTGCCGGAGGATGGAAAAACGGAGGTGGAGGTGGTTTTGCTAATCGTAGGGGAGGTGGTGGTTTTGCAAATGGAGGCGGGGGTGGTTTTGTGAATGCACGCCCTTGGGTCAACGGTGGTTGGGTCAATGGGGGTGGTTTTTATAACTATTACTGATGGAGTGGAGTGGTGTTGCAGGAGGAGGGTGCGGTTGTACGTGGCATATTTATTTGAGATTTAATAAACATCGATTATGACGATTAGTAATGCAGAGCCTTTTATAAAGGCAAAAAACGAATTGGAATCTGGGGCAAAGGTTAACGATTTTTCTGCCTTTGGGCCGATCAATTTGATCGTGCTCCAACCAACCTCCTTCTGCAATTTGGACTGTGATTATTGTTATTTGCCTGATCGCCAAGTTAAGCAGCAGCTATCTTTGAATTTAGTTGAGCCTATTTTCAAAACCATTTTTACCAGCCAATTTTTTTGCCAAGATGCCACTGTTTGTTGGCACGCTGGTGAACCCCTTGCGGTGCCAATTTCGTTTTACGAAGCTGTTTTTCAACAGATTGATGCAGCCGATCGACAATACAATATAACACCCTATAAAATCAGACAATCAATTCAAACAAACGCCACACTAATTAATCAAGCTTGGTGCGATCTGTTTAAGCAATACAATGTTCATGTTGGAGTGAGTATTGATGGGCCAGCTTTTCTCCACGATGCTCATCGCAAAACCCGCAAAGGACTGGGAACTCATGCTGCGACAATGCGTGGGATCTCTTATTTGCAAAAAAACAATTTTGAATGTAGTGCGATCGCAGTTCTTACCGAAGATTCTTTAGAGTATCCTGATGAAATCTTCCACTTTTTCAAAGACAACGGCATTACTGATGTCGGATTTAATATGGAAGAAACTGAAGGAAAACATCAGTCTTCTTTGGATCACAAAGGGATTGAAGATCGATATCGGGCTTTTATTCAAAGGTTTTGGGAATTAGTCACCCAAAGTAATGGAGAATTCAAACTACGAGAATTTGAAACTATTTGTAGTTTGATTTATAGAGATTCGCGGTTGCAAAATACCGACATGAACAAACCCTTTGTGATTGTCAATATTGACTCCAAAGGTAACTTTGCTACCTTTGATCCAGAACTTTTGTCGGTGCAGACCGATCGCTACGGCAAATTTATCTTAGGAAATGTTCTCGAAGATACCTTTGAATCAGTCTGTTCCAGCGAAAAGTTTCAACAAATGTACGGAGATATGTCCGCAGGGGTAGCGCTATGTCACCAGAACTGTCCGTATTTTGGACTATGTGGTGGTGGAGCTGGAAGCAACAAATATTGGGAGAATGGCACTTTCAACTCTTCAGAAACAAAAGCTTGTCGCTATCGGATCAAGGCGATCGCAGATGTTGTCTTGGAAGGCTTAGAAAGTTCAATGGGATTTTAATGCCCAATATCCAGTAGCAACTGGCATGAAATGACAAGAATCGCATTCAAAGCTTCCGTATAATTACGGTTGCTTCCGAATTTGGAAGTGTTTCTTATTCTCAAGAAACGAGTTTATCAGCGTGAAAATGAGCGAGAAATTGCATTTTCACTTAATTTTTAATTTTCTAAAAAAACTCCGAATAAGAAGCAGCTAAGAAAGCCTAAATCAATTGTGCTAAAAGGAAATGAATATGAAAATTAAAACTAAATTTCAATTGTTGTCGATTAAAGAAGACCGATCGCACAAGCCTAACAGCAAGCTACTGAAACTGAGTTTTTTATCCACTCTATCTCTGATTCTGATCACAGGTTTATGCACAACTCCGAGCTTTGCATCTTCAACTGAGTCGGGAAATCCAGAAACAGATATTGAGGCAATTACAAACACACCTACCTTTGTGCCGACAGATCTGGCAAATCCAGAATTATGGGATTCTATAGTTATCAATCCAGCACCTACATCTGCTGACGATCGACCAAGTACTACAGCAGCAGATTTGCCGATCGTTGAACGCACCAAGAATGGAATCACTAGTTCCGATCCAACCATCTCGGCTTCTAGTATAAAGCAGACGGAAACTCCGACCGAAGCACCCAAACCTATAGAATCAGTCACCACTAGCCAACCTGCAAATAGCTGGCATTTTCTGATTCAACCTTATCTCTACTTGCCGATCAGTGCTTATGGTGATGCTACGGTACGTGGATTCAGGGCAGATTTTGCTAAGGATGCCAGTGAAATTTTCTCTACTGCTAAAGATGTGTTTGAGTTTGGAATATTAGGACGAGCAGAAGCTTGGACACCTAATTACCGTTGGGGTTTTTTGCTCAATGGTGAATATTTAGCAGTTGGAAACAGCAATAGCTTCACCCGCCCCAATCCTAATCGGTTTTTAAATTTGGCACTCGATCGCATAGAGCGACGAATTCAAGCACGGGCCGATGCAGTTCTAGGTTCCCAGATTGCCGATTACCTCCGGGGTCGCCTGGATGGTAGAGTTCGACAACAACTTGAAGCACGTTTGGGGGCTCGTTTACAAGATATTATTCCCTCACAATTTCGGTCTAAGTTAGACGCAGAAGCTTGGACAGTTGATTTGGCAGTTGCCTACCGCTTCTTTAATCACTCCCAAGTTAACCCCAAAGGAGCTAGTAGCGAATTTGACTTAGGCCCATTCCTGGTCGATCTAATAGGTGGTATGCGGATTGGTGGAGTCAACGGAGATTTAGAAATAGACACCAACTTGGGTGGAGGGGGTAGCTATAACCGCAGTATCACTCTGGTAAAACCTTTACTGGGAGCCAGATTTCGGTATAATTTTTCACCCTCTTTAGCAGGAGTTGTGGCAGGTACGGTCGCGGGATTTAATATAAGTGGTTTAGGGCTAAATTGGGAAGCTCTAGCAGGTTTGGATTGGAAGTTTTCCGGCAATACTTCCGTAGGAGTTGGCTATCGTTTTGCCTACATTGGCTACAACACTGGTAGCGGTAGCGATGAGTTTGGCATCAATCTTTACAGCAATGGGCCTTACCTCTCATTAACTTTCCGTTTTTAAACTTTTCTCCGACCCTCGATCCACGAATTATAACGAGCATGAACTTTATGAATATTTGTCGCATTTTTACTTCTTGCCAACAGTTGTCTAACATTAAATCGCTGCGAGTGCTGACTTTAGGCGTTCTTTCGGCACTTCTGACAGCCTTACCAGGGAAAGCAGCAGAGAATATTTACTTTCAATACGGGCCAATTATTAAATCGCTTCCCGTCCGTTCTTTAGAAAATTTTGCTAAAACAGGTGAGATTGATGAGGATCTGAAATTCTATTTTCAGGTTGCTAAAGCCAACGATGAAACCAAAAATAAGTTTCGAGAGCTTTTGGTAAAACGTTTGGAGCTTCCGCCTTTGGAGGTGTCTCAGTTTTTCAATAGTGAACTGGGTTTTGATATTCTAGAGCGATTAGGGCAGTACGTGCAAATTCCAAAGAGGAACAATGGAAAAGTAGCTATTCGGGCAGGAATAGTTCTGGCGGCGTTTGACTCACAAGGATTGACGCTGCTGAACTTTCTGAAAAAGCTGCCTGTAGATATGTCTGTAGATGTGGAATCTTCGCTGCAAGCATTTAATCAGCTGGAACGGGTGATCGAAGCAACGAAATTTTTCACTGAGAAAATGTCTTCTTTTTCGGCTCAGGAATCCAAGACGGATACCAGCGTAGATTTTGCACAATTACCAGACCTGCGCCAGCCCGGTCGTTTTGGGGTGACGGAACAACGCTGGGTACTAAAAGATCCCAAGCGCAATCGCCAATTTTATGTGTTGGTCTATCAGCCGCAAAAATCGGGTTCTGGAAAAATTCCGGTGTTGATTCTGTCTCATGGATTAGGCTCAAGACCTGAAGATTTTGCAGGACGGGCAAAACATTTAGCATCTTATGGTTTTCTTGTGGCTTTACCACAGCATCCAGGGAGTGATACACAGCAGGTAGAAGATCTCAAAGATGGATTATCGGGATCTTACTTTCTTACTAGTGAGTTTATCGATCGACCTCGTGACATTAGTTTTGTAATTGATGAACTGGAACGACGAAATCAAAGCTCTTTTGGTGGTCGGTTAGACTTGCAATCTGTAGGAGTAGCGGGGCATTCTTTTGGTGGATATGGTGCTTTAGCAGTTGGGGGAGCGACGATCGATTTTGAGTTTTTGCAAAAAATGTGCGATCGGCCTTTTGGTTATATTGATACCTCATTACTGTTACAATGCCGAGCTTTGCAATTGCCTCGGCAAGCTTACAACTTCCGAGACCCCAGAGTAAAAGCAGTGTTTGCCGCCAATCCAGTCAACTACGCAATTTTTGGCCCAAAAGGACTAAGCCAAGTTTCAGTTCCAGTATTTCTCGTTGGGGGTAGCGACGACCCAGCAACTCCTGTAGTCTTTGAGCAAACTCAATCTTTTCCGTTATTGAGTTCTCCGGTAAAATATCTAGCACTAGCAGAAGGACAAGCTCATATTAATTTAGCGAATTTGGATGCCGGAATGACCCATACTCTAAACTCTATTCAAGGTTTATCTCTGGCTAGTCCGTTTTTACTAGAAAGTTATGCGGATGCGATGTTGTTAGCATTTTTTGAGACTCATTTAGTCCAGGATTCGGCCTATAAACCCTATATGCAGTCTGCTTATGCAGAGTATCTGAGCCAAGATCAGAAGTTCAAGATATTTTTGATTAGCAAAGCATCTGATAATGCTGTGAAAGAAGCGATCGTAGAGTTTAAATCAAAGCATTAGAAGCAACTGGTGTATTAGAATCAGGTGAATCTACTGTGACTGTCTTAGATTCTACATCTACTTCTACCTTGGCAGTGGGATCTACTGTGGCAATAGCCTCAGTCAGTTTTTGTGCCTCTTGCGAATTGGTAAGAGTGGGAACGTTTAATTTCAAGGACATAGCTATATTTCAATTCCTTTCTAGTAACGAAAAGTTTTTTTAGTTTAGAGATTAATTCCGAGTGTGGCATCTATCATTAGGAATTAGTCGTATGACAGACAAAGTAATTAGGTGTTTAATTTATAGTAACGAAGACCTGAAGGGGCGACAACTAAAGCGCAAAGGTAGATTTGATAAGGTTTTCGGCTCTTCGACCTCGTTGATAATAGGGCAATTTATGTGGGCTTAAAGACATTAATTGAGCAGTTTGTTCAGCGAAGAATGTTAAAGATTCAGTCCATTCATAGCCGTGAATACCAATATAAAAGTTGCTATGGCGGCGGTATTTCCTACCTGGTTCTCTGACTCGACCTACATATTTAGCTACACCTTTATTGGTGATTTTTTCTCCAGACATAATGGCGCTACTGTAAGCCAAAGTAATCAAGATAATTAGAGAAATTAAGCGGTTTCCCGTCACACCTGTTGATTCAAGATTATAGCCACCGCTTTTATAATCAAGGGAACATTTCTTCAATACCAAAGCGTTTTTGATAAGCTGATAAAGCTTGCCCTAAATCTGGAAAATTTGTCAAGATAAACCAAGCTTCTTCAACTGACCATCCCCGGTATTTACGTTTCCATTTTCCAGCAATATTGGCTGGGTTAAATCCTTTATTTTTATACCAATTCTCTGTAACAATGCGCTTAATAATTGGGATGCCTTTTTGATTGATGCCTTAAGCTAAAAATGAGGAAATAGGGTGAAGCGGTATCAGTATGGCTCGCACATTGTTCGTAAGCATAACAGAAACGGCGGAGGAATTAGAGAAGCGGTTGAAAGCTAACTCAACAGGTAGTGGCAAGGAAAGGTTGCTAATGCTGTACTGGCTAAAACGAGGGGAAGTAAAAGGCCGGAAAGAATTAGCCAAGCGGCTGCACCGGGATGAAGCAACAATTACCAGATGGGTAAGCTTGTACAAAAAAGGCGGGGTAAAAGCATTATTAAAAATGTCACACCCACCAGGAAACAAAGCAATAGTACCAGCAGAAATAGTAGAAAGACTCAAAGAAAAATTACAACAGCCACAGGGATTTAAGAGCTATGTGGAAGTTCGGGAGTGGTTAGAGAAAGACGCAGGGGTGAAAGCAGCCTATAAAACAGTTCATAAGCTGGTGCGTTATCGGCTAAAAGCTAAATTAAAAGTACCCAGACCCAGCAATAAAAAGCAGCATCCCCAAGCAGAAGAGCATTTTAAAAAAACTTATCATTAGCCGTAAAAGCATTAAAAGAATTCGCAATTCCTGGAGAAAAGATTAAGTACTTATGCCAAGATGAAACTAGGCTTGGTCTACAAACAATACCAGGACGGATGCTAACGCTAACAGGAGTTAAGCCGATAAGACCAGTGCAATGGAAACGAGATAATTTTTATCTTTACGGAGTAGTAGAACCGTTAACAGGAGATAGTTTATTCTACGAGTTCTCGCATCTAGATAGTAGTTGTTTCCAAGAATTTATTAAATTGGTATCGGCTAAATATGCAGATAGTTTAATCATTATGCAAATGGATCAAGGAAAAATACATCAGTCATCAATGCTGGATTGGCCGGAAAATATCATCCCGATTTTTCAACCTGCTTATTCACCAGAACTTAATCCGATAGAAAGATTTTGGGAACACTTAAAAGCGCAATTAAAATGGCACAACTGCCATTGTCTTGATGAATTACGCTCTTCTTTGAAAAAGGCACTCGAAGAAATTACACCAGCAGCTATCAGTTCATTAACTGGCTGGAATTTCATTACTAACGCTGTCCTGGGTTTAAGTTGAGCAAATCAACATCCTTAAGTGACAATTTTCGCAAAAATTAGTTCTCAGCGGATTAGCTTAAATTAACACTTTCCAGCCTAGATTTAACCTTTTATTGGGGAAATTTGCAAGTAAAAGCGTTTCTATAATTGGGGCGAACTTATCATTTTTGACCATCTATTTTTCTGAGAGGGAGCGCAGCGAACTCTCGGAAAAATAGATTGATTATCATTCCCTTTTTTAGCAAAAGTATTTTCAACTTTACCTTTTTTATTAAGCGCATCTTTACAGAGAATTGGTATCACCTAACTACTGAGTGATTCCGTTTGGTATTCCCTGTTTAGACATCGCACGCAGGTGCGATGTCTAAACTCCAGTAACTATTTTCCGCTAACTATTAGTGCATCTTATCATACTTTTGTCCTAACTATAGCGCGTAGCGCTATATTGTGGTTTGTTTGCAGTTAATCTGGTTTCATTTGCAAATAATGTGGTTTATATACCCCTCTTATTTGCAGTTAATGTGGTTTCAAAATTGCCTTGTTTGCAGTTTGAAGCGTTTATGTTTGCAGTTCGCTACAATTATTAATTATAATTACTTCGCGTTATACAGTCGCAAAACAACTTTTCTTTTGTCCAAAGTCCAATTAATTGCGAATCAGCAGATAAATAAAGAACGGTGCACCGATCGCAGCTGTAATCACACCACAGGAAAGCTCGATCGGAGCAAAGAGAATTCTGCCTACTAAATCAGCAAGAGTCACTAACAATCCGCCTAAAAGAGCCGTAACAGGTAACAAATTTTGATGATTCGTCCCAATTATTTGCCGTCCTGCGTGAGGTGCAATCAGTCCGACAAAGGCGATCGTACCTGCGGTAGCAACAGCCGCTCCAGCAAGGGCAACTGCAACTAAAACGAGTAATCCTCGCTGCCATTCCACTCGACTACCTAAACCTTTTGCTACTTCATCGCCTAAGTTCAGTACATTAATTTGACGGGATAGGGAAAGTGCGATCGGAACACCCACCATAATCCAGGGAAGCAAAGAAAAAAACTGCTCCCAAGTGCTACCATACAAACTTCCGGCTAACCAAACTAATGCTTGACTGACATCATAAATAGAGCCAAAGGTAATCATTAAACTAGTAAAAGCACTAGCGATCGCAGATAAGCCAATACCCAACAAAATTAGTAATGTAGGAGAGGTTCCTCCATTCCATGCCAAACTATAAATTAACATGGCGATAAATGATGCACCGACGAAGGCAGCGATCGGTAATGTATAAACAGGTGTCCCTGGAAATAACACAATTACCGCAACAGCTACCAGACTCGCTCCTGCATTAATTCCGATAATACTTGGATCGGCTAAAACATTGCGCGTTAAACCTTGAAAAATTGTGCCAGACAGGGAAAGTGCTACTCCCACCATAAAGGCAATTAAGGTTCTAGGTAATCGCAGAGTGTAAATGATAAAGGCATGAGCGGAATTGCCTGTATCAATACCCAATAAAGTTTTGATAATGTCAATAATTGCGATCGGATATTCTCCTTGATAAAGATTCAAAACAATCGCAGCCAGAGAAAATATTACCAAAATTAGTAATAGCAAAGGTAAGCGTCGATCGACCCAAAATGAAATAATTGGAGAGCGAACTAGCAAGCGATTTTTCATCGTTTCACCTTCGATTTTGCCAAATAGACAAACACAGGCGCACCAACGAGCGCCGTCATCACACCCACTGGAAGTTCTTGCGGTTTAAGTAATGTTCGCGCCGCAATATCTGACACTAATAACAAAATTGCTCCTAACAATGCCGAGTAAGGTAAAATCCAGCAATAATCTGTTTTGATGAAAAAGCGCACTATATGGGGTACTACTAACCCAATAAAACCGATCGGTCCTGCGATCGCTACAGAACTACCTGCTAATAACACTACGCTGATTGCAGTTAATATTTTAATCCAAACTGTTTGTTGACCTAAACCTTTGGCGACATCTTCTCCTAAACTTAGAATTGTGATTTGTTTACCAAGCAGTAATGCTAACAACAAACCGATCGCCATAAACGGCAAAAGTTGAAGAAATAAATTAAGATCTCTTCCCGCAAGAGATCCTGCTAACCAAAATCGAATTTCTTCTAAAGTGCGTTGACTCACAATTAAAATCCCAGTGGTGATGGAAGAAATAAATGCAGTCATTGCAGCTCCTGCCACTGTCAAGTTTAATGGTGTAGCACCTCCGCGCCCCAATGTTCCTAAACCATATACTGATACTGCTGCGATCGCCGCACCCAGAAATGCCACAGTTGCATATAAGGTTAGCGATGAACTGCCGAATATAAACAAGACGATTACAACTGCTAAGGCACCTCCCGCTTCAATTCCTAAAATGCCTGTCTCAGCTAAGGGATTGCGAGTTAAACCCTGCATTAATGCTCCTGATACTGCCAGTGCTGCTCCTACAGCAATTGCTATTAGCGATCGCGGCAATCGCATAGTTTGAATTATCAGATGATCGAAGGAATTGTCAAATCTGATAAAGGATTCAAGTATAGTTTGCAGCGGAATATCTTTGGCTCCCAAAGTAATACTGTAAATCAAACAAATCAGTAAGACGATCGCACTTAATATTAGTCCAAACCACAACAATTGTATTGTAGATTTTCCAAAAACTGATGGAATTGAAGTCATTATGCTAAATGTCAAAATCAAATATTTTATCTAATAACGCGATTCCCGAAGGGATCTTTGCGGGAATCGCCGACTTAGCGGAATACATAAAGGAGTTCCTGTTACTGGATCGCTGATAATTTGACTTTCTAAACCAAACACTTCTTTAATAGTTGTTTCCGTAATTACTACTTCGGGAATGCCATGAGTATAAACTTCTCCATTTCGGATTACTACTAAATAATCTGCATAGCGGCAAGCTTGATTTAAATCATGTAATACCATGACAATAGTACGTCCCCTTCTTTGGTTAAGCTCACAAAGTAAATCTAGTAACTCGACTTGATGTGCCAGATCGAGGAAAGTTGTTGGTTCATCTAAAAGTAAAATATCAGTATTCTGAGCTAAAGCCATTGCAATCCAAGCTCTTTGTCGTTGTCCACCAGAAAGGGTATTTAATGGACGATCGGCAAGCTCTATCATTCCCGTAGTTAACAAAGCTTGTTCCGTTATCTGTTCATCTTCAGAAGACCATTGTTGTAGCCAAGTTTGATGAGGATAGCGTCCTTGCACGACTAATTCTCGGACAGTTAAACCCTCTGGAGGAATGGGATTTTGGGGGAGAATGCCTAAGTCTTTGGCAATCTTTTTTGTAGGTAATTTAGCGAGCGAAACGCTATTTAAATAAACTGTCCCGACTTTTGGTTTTAGTAATCTTGCCAATCCTTTCAACAAAGTAGATTTACCACATCCATTTGGGCCGATAAGTACTGTAACTTTCCCCGATGGAATTGCTAAATCTAATTCATTAACAATCGAGTTTCCCTGATATGCCAGGGTTAATTTTCTTGCCGTTAATATAGGAAATGAAGTTTCTGTCATACTCTATTTCTGAAACTTACCCTCTTGCCAATTACCTTGTTCTAAACAAAAGCTAGAAATGCTCATGCCCTAAGTCTCTTCCCCACAATGCACATATTGCTGACAAACAAGCTATATGTGCGATCGCTCTGAGCAATGCACTTTTTAGCCTATAGTTGCAAATAATTGTCACCTAATTGGATAACTTAAAACGATTGTTTCTAAATGTCAATACCCATTGTTCAGGAGTTTAAATTATTTTTTCATCGCTTTTAAATTTGAACATAAAGATTTTACGCTAGCAAACTCAGCATTTTAAGAACAGAATTTGAAGTTATTCGTTTTTTATTAAAATTTAACTATTGCAAATAATTACTTATTATACAAAAGTTTTATTGCAAAATTTTTTAAATTATTTGGTGCAATACTCCTGAGCAAAAATTGAATACAAAAATCTGCCGCTTGATTACTAACAGCCCGTTAATGAATAGTTTAGGATTTGTTTGGTCTTGTCAAGCTTTCAACTCGTCGTAGCTGAACTCTCGATCTTGCCACCAGCATTTGGTTTAAGGAAAATAATCCAAGATTTTGAAGTTTGTTTAGTTATCATCTATCAGAAATTAGCTGTATTAATTGACTACAGATTTGGAGATTCTAGTACGTTTTGAATCATTTCAATACTTGATAATCTTAATTGGCGATCGCCATTTCTAAACTCGACTTGAAGGAAACGGACAACCACCAGTAACTCGATGATTCGGATCGATTAGCTTCAAGCGATGGTCTGCAAAATTTTCTAACTTACTCACTGCCGAAGTCTTATTACATCGCAAACTTCCTGTCTCATCACCGCCAAACTTTTTACAAACTGCTGTGTGGGAGGTAGACAAGGTAATATAAGCAGCAACAAATCGATTATGTTGAGGATAAAGTACAGCAGGAAGCGTTTCAAAAACTGGGCTAAGTCTTTTCCAGATCTTGATTAATAAAGCATGATCCCAAGACATTAACCCACTAAAATTGTCCGATTGAACGTTAGGAGGCATCATATCAGGACGAATTAAAATTTCATACTCATGCTTACCGAAACTTCCCGCAAGTTCCATTGCCGCTCCAGATGCCAACATTAAATTAGTTGCTGTTTCCAGTTCAATTTGAGCTTGTTGAAAATCACCCGCTGCGATATTAATTTCAAAACGACGCAAACAGATAATTAAACCCTGAATATAAGCAAAAAATATCCAGTGGAATCCTTCCCAAATTGGGAGTATTTCATCTTTCGTCATCATTTTAGTCTTAGTCATTTGATTTCCTCCAAACTTATACTGAAAACTCTTGCCAGCAAATAAGCATACTGTCTAAATCCTTCCTTCAAATACTCGACTTGAATCGCATCAAAGTTACTGCCGGATTCATCGAGGCTGAGAAAAGTTCGATAGGCAACGAAAAGAGTCCAAATTACACAAATTTCTGGTTCTTTAGTTTGTACGTGCATCAATTTAAAATAGTTGTTGAAATCTTCAACTTCCCAAGGTTTTAAAGAGGTTTGAGTATAAGAAACCGAAGCTGTAAATACATGACTGATATCGAGATTGGCTAATTCTTGGATAATGATATTCAACGCTTCTTGAGAGGATGAGCAATTTAAAGCTTGCAACAATTGTTGGAGTGCTTGGCGCAATTTTGCTTCGTTTGCTTCACTCAATTGTTGCTCGATCGGTAAGTCCCAAGGAGCGAGTAAATAAAGTCGATCCGGTAAAGCATCTTTGGTCATTATGAGGGCAAGGTTTGTAAATGTATTTGATTAATTAATAGCCCTGCTGACCTATGTAACATCAGTATGATGGACTAATAGATAACACTGCAAAAAATTACATAGTTTCAAGTTTTAAAATGAAGAAAAAAGCCTGCTTCTTTTAATTCAATGATGCTATTTTTCATGGCTTCAATAATGCAGTCAATGTCTTCATCAGTATGAGCAGTAGATAAAAAACCTCCTCCTTCTCCCCGCAGCAAAATTCCTTTTTCAAATAAGTGATAACGTAACAGGCTAAAACTCATCACAAGAAGATCCGAAAAAATAGCATCCTCTGTCAATACAGGGCCAAAAAATGAGCCAAAATGTGCCATGCGGATCGGCATCTGGCTAGCTTCAAAGAATACATTTAATCGTTCTACATATTGGGATGTACGTTGGTTTAATTGTTGTTGAAGGGTAGGGCCTTGACTCTTTAAATATTGAAGAATTGCCCGTGCAGCTGCCATTGATAGCGGATGTTTGCAGTGAGTTCCAGCAAAAAATGTCTTTTCTACTTGAGGAAAAGAATTATCTCCATAGTTCCACATACCGCCATCAATTTGATCTAAGTAATTTGCTTTACCTGCGATGATTCCGATCGGCATTCCACCCCCAACCACTTTACCGTAGGTAGCAATATCTGCCTCAATTCCAAACCAAGCTTGTGCGCCTCCTAAATGAAGTCGAAAACCCGTTACCATTTCATCAAAAATTAAAGCTATTTCCGATTCAGCAGTCACTTGTCTAAGTTCTTGTAAAAACGCTTTAGGTTGTAAATTAGGTTGTCTAGTTTGTATTGGTTCAACTAAAACAGCTGCTAATTCATCTCGATAATTTTTGATGATTTCTAGCGAGCGAAAATCTCCATAATTTAAAACTAAAACATCCTCAACCATGCTTGGTAAAATTCCCGTTGACATAGGAACAGCATGAGGATTTTCTGGTGTTTCTGCTTGAGCAAGAGTACTATCAAAATGACCGTGATAAGAGCCGGAAAATACAGCTATTTTAGAACGTTTGGTTGCCGATCGAGCTAAACGAATTGCACTCATCACGGCTTCTGTTCCGGTATTACTAAAAGTAACTCGCTCCATTCCCGTCAGTTCACTAATCAACGCGGCAACTTCACCAGCAAATTCCGATTGTGGGCCTAACTGAATTCCTTTTTCAATTTGTTCGTGAAGGGCTTCTTTAATTAATGGTGGATTGTGACCTAAAAGATTTGCCCCAAATCCCATAATAATATCTACGTATTCATTGCCATCAATATCCCAAATTCGAGAACCTCTAGCTTCTTTTCCGACAATCAAATAACACATCTCTTTCGTAGGAACATCAAACCATTCCGACACCCTTGGATCGGCAAGAACTGGGCGGTAAGTTTGTGTCATTTGTTTGGAAGTTTTTGTGCGTTTTGTGTAGCGATCGCTCAATGCCTCTAAATACTTTTGTCGTAAATCAGACG
This sequence comes from [Phormidium] sp. LEGE 05292, assembly GCF_015207735.1. Lineage (GTDB taxonomy): Bacteria > Cyanobacteriota > Cyanobacteriia > Cyanobacteriales > Aerosakkonemataceae > Floridanema. Next base: position 65,048 of record NZ_JADEWG010000006.1, on the reverse strand, counting down.
TTGCTTGCGCGATCGAATTTGTCATTTGTTTGCTGCTACTAACCATCATTTTTACCCTTATTTATTCAAGAATTTTTAATCCTCAAATTAACCCAAAAAAAGCTAATTCAAGTTAAATATTGAGTAACCTAAATTTGGTATTAGATCTTATTATTTACGCCGATCAATTCAGGTCTACTTTCTAAGAAACTCAATTCATTATGTAATTTTTCAGCCACAAAATACGCATATTTATCTTCTTTAGAAGCGGCTGATTTACATCTAAAATTGTAGACTTTAACTGAGGTAAATCCTACTTCTTTTAAAGCAGCTTCAACTTCTGCTTTAGAGTAAGGCTTGACTGAAAAAGTAATTTTTGAGGAATGCCAGTTTTTGTCAACCAACTGTAATAAAGTCGCTGGCTTAACGAATCGCAAAAAATTATTGTAAATTGAACGTTTTATTGCTGGTAAATCAAAGCTAGGTTTTGGCAAGTTTTCGTTAGTTTTTTCTGGCGATGGCTGGAATATTGTAATCGTAAATGTACCTGTTTTTTCTTCGGAATTATAGGTTTCGCCAACAGTCCAGGCATATTCATTTTTGAGTTCGCCATCATTGACGGGAATATTGCTATACCGCTTTCCTAAACCTAAATCAAAGAAAAATAACCCATCCTCTTTGAGAACATTATATACATTACGAAAAACACTTTTGAGTTCCTCAAGACTCATAATGTGATTAAGAGCAGAATCAGTGCAAATAACCGCATCAAAAGTTGAGGGAAATTCAAAGGAACGTGCATCACCTAAAATGAACTGACAGTTGGGTGCATTTTCACGAGCGTAATGCAACATTTTTTCCGAACCATCTAGCCCAATAACTCGATATCCTCCGCTCAGAAGTTGTTGAGTTAACTGTCCCGTACCACAACAAAGATCGAGAATTTCTGCTCCTTTTGGAAGATGTGGTAAAAGCAATTTTTTTAAGCTGGGCATAAAGCGGCGACAGGCTAAATGTGCTTCCGATTCATTGTATAACCAAGCCCAAGGATCGTAATCTGTATAGCGATTTTCTGAAGACATTTAAGTTCACTCCTAGCGTTTTTTTAAGTGTTGGTATTTCGGAATTTTTTGGAGAAACAAGTTAATAATTTGCTATACCGCTTGTTTCAATTCATGACTGATGAAAGGTGGGTCTAAAAATCCTTTACCAATCAAGAAAGAACAGTAAGTGTTCAGCAATTTATCATCGATCGGAGGACAGTTAATCGATGTACCTGTTAATCCATTAAGAGTGTTTTGGTAATCAAATTTTACAACTTCTGAATCAGTGGTTGCTGTTTGAGAATGATTATTTGTAAGTAATGAGACAAGGGGATATAAGGGATGTTTTGGAGAAGTTTCTGCAATTTTCATTAGTTGAGTATGCCATTGTTTGTAGGAAACAATTTGAATGGGATAGCCGATCGATCGCAATTTCTCAAAAAACAAATTCGAGGAAACAGAATCAGGATGAACTAAGTGAAAAACTTTATCCCAAGAAACTTGTTGTTTAGAGAGATGAACAATAGCTTTACTGGCATAGTCTACAGGGATGATATTTAGCATCATTTCGGTATCAGGAATACTACCGAGTTCAACGCAACCAATAATTAATCTGTACAAAAAATCATTGACATTAAAAACACCTGTTTGGCTATGTCCAGAAATTCTTCCTAATCGATAAATAGAAACGGGAAGTCCGCGATCGCGTGCCACATTTACTAACTTTTCGGCTACCCATTTACTTTGGTTGTAGCCACCTGATGGCACTTGTCCATTATCAATATTATCCTGTTCTCGAATTACTCTCAATCCCGAATTTTCTACTTCTGGGAAAACACTGATCGAAGAAATAAAATGGACGGGTTTGGCTTTAATTTGACAAGCCAATCTCAAGACTTCTTGAGTTCCCAAAACATTCGTACCTTTGAGTAACGAATAAGGAAAAGTATGATTAACCAACGCACCATTATGATAGATGGTATCAATTCGATCGGCAAGTTCACGAAAACTTTGCTCGGAAATTCCTAATAGCGGTTTGGATAAATCTCCAATAACAGGAATAATTCTGTTTTTGAAACTATCTTCCCAAAGTAGATAAGATTTCAGGCAGTTTTGTAACTTATTTTGTGCTGATGCAATACTATCTGCACGAACTAAGCAATAAACATTAGCAGAAGCTGTTTGTTGCAGAAGTTCGTAAAGTAAAAATGCTCCAATAAATCCGGTAGCTCCAGTTAACAATATAGCATTGGGTTGAACATTTGGTTGAGTCGCTAATTCTGGGGAAATAGAAGAATCTAAAATTGCATCAGCATTGAGTAAAGCTAAAGTTTCGCCGTTGCTAGACTTATTGTTAAGAAACTCTACAATTTCAGCTTTACGATCGCAAAGTTCACCTCTCAAAGTTGGTGTCAGCACTCCTTTAGGAGCATTACATCGCAAGCGTTCTCCATCCACCCAAAGCTTGATATCGAGACCGCTAAGATTAGCTAAAAATCGATCGATACTTTGAGTAACTTTATTTTCGTTAGGTCGATCGCTAAAACTCATAATTAAAACTCAGTTAACTTGATGGGATTAAATTTCAAATTCCTCTCTTTCTTCTGTCATCTCTAAAGGAAGGTATGACAGCTTTTTCAAAGTTTGCAACTTCTCTATACGTTCAGCCAAACCAACAACAGTAGGCGCTTCAAATAAATCAACTACTGTCACCTCTACCTCAATTGTTTTGAGTAACTGAGCCACTAATTGAGTTGCTAATAACGAATGTCCTCCTAACTCAAAAAAGTTATGATGAACACCCACTTGCTCAACCTTAAGTACATTGGCAAAAACCTCAGCTAAAATTTGCTCTGTCGGAGTGCGAGGGGCGACAAAAGCTACTTCTGATTCCGGGCGATTCCAATCGGGTACAGGTAAGGTAAAACGGTCTATTTTGCCGTTAGGATTGAGGGGTAAAGCCTCCAGCGTCACGAATATCGACGGAATCATATACTTGGGTAATTTTTCAGAAATAAAGCGACGTAAATCGCTAATTGAGAGAGTATTTTTGCGATCGTAAACAATATATGCAACTAGCCGTTTATCTCCAGATTGGTCTTCGCGGACGATAACAATACTTTCTTGAATTGCTGAATGTTGGCTTAAGATTGCTTCAATTTCTCCTAGTTCAATCCGAAAACCACGAATTTTTACTTGATGATCGAGACGACCGAGAAGCTTAATATGACCATCATTTAAATAGCAGGCTAAATCCCCAGTTTTGTAAAGCCTTTTACCCTCTCCCGACTCAAAAGGATTGGGGATAAATGCCTCAGTAGTTTTTTCTGGACGATTGAGGTAGCCCCTGGCTAGACCGACTCCACCGATGTACAATTCTCCTGGTACACCAATGGGAACGAGTTGCAGATGTTGGTCTAAGATGTAAAACTGCTTGTTAGCAGCAGGACGAATAGTAGGAAAAAATTTACCACTCTTACCACATTCCACCATACTTGCATTGACAGTGGTTTCTGTAGGGCCATAAGCATTGATGAACAATCGCCCTTTTGACCAGTTAGCAATCAATTCGCTAGAAGGCGCTTCTCCTCCTACTAAAACCATTTCCAAAGCAGGTAATTCAGTAGTAGGGAGAACTGCTAATGCTGATGGAGGAAGTGTAATATGAGTAATGGCTTGTTCCTTGAGCAAATTCATCAAAGCAGAACCAGGAAGCAAATCTTCCGACGTTGCTAAATGGAGGGCTGCACCAGAACCTAAAGCCATGACTATTTCAGGAATGGAAGCATCAAAACTTAAGGAAAAGAATTGCAGAATGCGGCTATTGGGCTTAACTTTGCAAGTGCGAATCTTGTCTAGAGTTAGGTTGCTCAATCCTTCATGAGTCACCAAAACACCTTTTGGTTTTCCTGTAGATCCAGAGGTATAAATTAGGTAAGCCAAGTTTTCTACAGTAACGTTACTGTTAGGATTCTGTTCGCTTTCCTGTGCAATAGACATCTCCAACATAGATTGTAGAGACGTTGTAGATAACATAGATTGTGGAGATGTTGTATACAACATAGATTGTAGAGACGTTGTATACAACGTCTCTACAAGGATGACTTGGGCTTGGTGTTGGGGTAGTTTTGCAATTAACGTTTGAGTTGTCAGGAGAAGGGGAACTTGTGAATCTGACAACATGAAAGCAAGACGTTCTGCGGGATATGTTGGGTCTAGGGGTAAATATGCGCCACCAGCTTTGAGAATGCTTAAAATGGCGATAATCATTTCTGGCGATCGCTCCAAACAAATCCCTACCACAACTTCTGGTTTCACGCCCAGTTTTTGTAAATAATGCGCTAGTTGATTAGCACGTTGGTTAAGTTCTCGGTAGGTGAGAGTTCGATCGTAAAACACAACCGCAACTGCATCAGGTGTCTGTAACACTTGAGCTTCAAATAATTGATGAAAACACAGGTTTTTGGGATACTCAATCTGAGTGTTATTCCACTCTACGAGTAACTGATATCTTTCCGCTTCTGATAGCAAGGGTAATTCAGAAATGTGTTGTTCTGGATTATGGACAATGCCTAACAACAAATTGCCAAAATGCTCTGCCATCCGGTTAATTGTAGCTTCATCAAATAAGTCTGTGTTGTAGTAAAACTCTCCCTTTAATCCAGAGGGAGTTTCATACATATCTAAAGTTAAATCCAACATAGCTGTTGAATTTTCCGATCGCAGAAAACTCAGCGTCAAACCGGAAAGTTTCAGGTCTATATTTGGAGCATTTTGAAGCACGAACATGACTTGAAACAGAGGATTGTAGCTTAAGTCTCGCTCTGGTTGCAGTTCTTCAACTAACTTTTCTAAAGGCAAATCTTGATGGTCGTAAGCATCCCAAGTTACTTGTCGCACTCGTTTCAAAAGTTGTTGAAAAGTCGGATTTCCTGATAGGTTGGTACGCAACACTAAAGTATTGACAAAAAAGCCAATTAATCCTTCAATTTCTGAGCGGTTGCGATTAGCGATCGGTGAACCAACCAGAATGTCTTCTTGGGAAGTATAGCGGTAAAGTAAAATCTGGAATGCTGTTAGTAATGTCATGAAGAGTGTTACTTCTTCCTTCTGACTTAAAGCCTTAAGTGCTTCTGTAAGATCGGGGGAAAGAGAGAACGATCGCCTTGAACCTCGAAATGTTTGAATTCTCGGTCGGGGACGGTCTGTAGGCAATTGCAAAACTGGAAGATTACCGCTTAGTTGTTTTTGCCAATAAGACAATTGAGTTTCGAGTACTTCACCCTGAAAGAAAAGGCGTTGCCAAGCAGCAAAATCAGCGTACTGAATGGGTAACTCTGAAAGTGGAGAAGGTTGACCTTTAGAAAATGCTTCGTAGAGTGTGGTTAATTCTCGTACCAATACACTCATAGACCAAGCATCAGAAATAATATGGTGCATCGTTAATAGCAACACATACTCATTTTCATCCAAACAAACTAAAGTAATTCGTAGTAGTGGCCCTTGGGCTAAGTCGAAAGGTTGTTGGGCTTCTTCATTAATTAGACGCTGGATTTCAGATGCGCGATCGTCGTCACTTAACTGTTGCCAATTTATGAGAGGCAGAGTTAATTTTAAGGTAGGAGAAATCGCTTGGACTGGCTGACCATCTACAGTTTTAAAAGTAGTGCGTAAAATTTCATGACGACGCACAATTTCATTAAAACTTTGCTTCAAGGCAGCTATATTAAGCGAACCTTTGAGATGCACAGCCCCAGGAATGTTGTAAAAAGGGTTGCCTGGGTTAATTCGATCGAGAAACCATAACCTTTGTTGGGCAAAAGATAGGGGGAGATTTCCCTCTCTTGAAATAGGTTGAATAGCTGCGTTTGATGATAAATTGGCGATTTTGAGAAAGGCGATAATTTCTGATTTGCGATCGGAAATTTCAGCACCGAGATTTGATGTTAACACCTCTTCAGGAGCATTACATCGCAGACGTTCTCCATCTATCCAAAGCTTGACATCTAAACTATAAAGGTAAGACAAAAATTCATCAATGGTTTTCATAATTCTATTTCCTTGCGACCATTTCCGACGACAATTGATGGTTGGGAAATTTGAGAGAGAAGCTGACGCATTGTGGTAATGCGATCGCTCAAAAGTGCCACAGTTGGTTTTTCAAACAAACTGCTGAGAGGTAACTCTATTTGAAATACTGAACGCAAGCGAGAAATAACGCGAGTTGCCAAAAGAGAATGTCCTCCTAAATCAAAGAAATTGTCATAAATTCCAACTTTTTCTAGTCCTAAAACTTCAGCATAAATAGCAGCAATTGTCTCTTCTGTAGAGTTACGAGGTGAAACAAAGCTAACATTATTTCTTGATATATCCGGTGCAGGTAAAGCTTTGCGGTCTAACTTACCATTAGGCGTTAGAGGAAGTGCCTCCAGCATAACAAAAGCTGTTGGTAGCATATAGTCCGGTAATTTTTCTTGAAGAAAACTACGTAGTTCGCTAGTGTTAACGTTTATTTTTGAATTAGGAACGATATAGGCAATTAAACGTTTATCGCCTGATGCGTCTTCCCTAGCAATAACTACTGTTTCTCTGACTTGAGAATGTTGACTTAATGCTGCTTCAATTTCTCCTAATTCTATGCGAAAACCGCGAATTTTTACTTGGTGGTCAATGCGTCCTAAGTATTCGATATTTCCATCTAGTAAATAGCGGGCTAAGTCTCCAGTTTTATATAATTTTGAATTTTCAAAGGGATTGTCTATGAACTTTTCATTAGTTAATTCTGGTCGATTTAGGTAGCCTCTAGCTAATCCTATTCCGCCAATGTGCAACTCGCCTGGAACACCGATTGGTGTTGGTTGTAAGTTTTGGTCAAGAATGTAAATTTGGGTGTTGGCAATGGGTCGTCCGATCGGTACAGTTGTTGTTAGTTGGCTATCTTTTTGGCATTGCCAAAAGGTAACATCGATCGCTGCTTCTGTAGGCCCATAAAGGTTATGTAATTCACATTGTAATTGAGCAAAGAATTTGGCTTGTAACTCTACACTTAAAGCTTCTCCACTACAAATTACTCGCCGCAAACTATGGCAACTTTTCAGATTTTGATTTTCCAAAAAGATTTGCAGCATAGAAGGGACAAAATGTAAGGTACTCACCTGTTGTTGAACAATCAAATTTACTAGGTATTGTGAGTCTCGATGTCCTCCTGGTTTGGCGATCGCTAATCGACTACCATTTAACAAAGGCCAGAAAAATTCCCACACTGAAACATCAAAACTAAAAGGTGTTTTTTGCAATACCACATCATCTGTATTTAATTGATATGCTTGTTGCATCCACAAAAGACGATTGCAGATTCCTTGGTGGGTGTTCATGGCACCTTTTGGTTTGCCTGTGGAACCGGAAGTATAAATTACATAAGCTAAGTTTTCTGGTTTTATATTAGTGCTGGAATTGTGCTGATTTGATTGAGAAATTAGTTGCCAATCAGTATCTAAACAAACGATTTTTGTTGGAGATTTGGGGAGAGATTCTAGTAATTTTTGTTGGGTTAAGAACACCGGAACTTGGGAATCTGTCAGCATGAATTGTAGTCGCTGGCTGGGATATTCTGGATCGAGAGGTACATAAGCTCCACCTGCTTTGAGAATACCCAATAATCCGATCGCCATTTCTAGCGATCGCTCTACACAAATTCCTACTAAAACTTCTGGTTTTACTCCTAATTTTTGCAAATAATGTGCTAACTGATTTGCTCTAACATTGAGTTCTCGATAAGTTAATTGCTGGTCTTCAAAGACTACCGCTACTGCATCGGGTGTTCTCTCAACTTGTGTTTCAAATAGTTGATGAATACAAAATGTTTGGGGATAATCAACTTGTGTATTATTCCACTTTACTAATAGTTGATGGCGTTCAGATGGAGTTAATAAAGGTAAATCTGAAAGGCGCACTTGAGGATTGCTGACCATTCCTTCTAGTAAAGTTTGTAAATGACCCAACATTCGGGTAATGGTAGCAGCATCAAAACGTTGGCTATTGTAAGCAATTTTTAACACCAATTCTGAACCGGGTATTCCTAATAAATTCAAAGGATAATTCGTTTTTTCGTAAGCACGAACATTCTCAATTTTTAGGTCTGTAATTGTCTCTTTTAAGGAAGATTCTATGGGATAGTTCTCGAAAACTACCAGACTTTCAAACAGAGGTAAATCTCTAGGCACTTCGCTCCAACCGTGAATTTCTACTAACGGACTATACTCGTATTGACGCACTTCTATGTTTTCCGTTTGGATGCGTTTGAGCCAAGGTATGAGAAATTCGTCAGGTGATACCTGCACTCGTATTGGTAAGGTATTGATAAACAACCCTACCATAGATTCTACATTTGGCAGAGCAGAGGGACGACCAGAAACAGTTGTACCAAATACGACATCTTCCTCAGTACTATAACGACTCAGAAGTAAAGCCCAAGCTCCTTGAATTAAGGTGTTAAGTGTTAAATAATATTGTTGTGCTAGGGTTTTTAGTGCGGTTGTTTTGGCGATCGATAATTTAATTTCTTGCTCGTTGTAATTCTCTTCCTGATTCGGCAATTTGAGAGCGGTTTTACCTACTCCCAGTGATGTTGGTGTGGTAAAACCTTTCAGTTTTTCTCGCCAAAATCTTTCGGCTGACAACATATCTTGCTGTTGTAGCCATGAGATGTAATTTCGATAAGGTGATGGTGGTTTTAAATCGGGGATTTGACCTTGACAAAATCCCTGATAATAGGCAATAACTTCCTTGAAAATTATTGGAATAGACCAACCATCGAGCAATAGATGGTGATGGCTCCAAATGAAATGATAATGAGTTTCGGTGAGTTCGATCGCAATGAAGCGCATCAGCGGTGTTTTGGATAGTTCAAAACTACGCTTTCGGTCTGCTTCTAGTAATTTTTCTAGTCGTTCTTTGCGTTCGTGCGGAGGAATGTTTTGCCAGTTTTGGGTTTGCCAATCGAGTTCTACTTGCCGATTTACTATTTGAATGGGGTTCTCTAATTTTTCCCATAAAAAGGCAGTTCGTAAAACTGAATGTCGATTTATTACTTGTTGCCAAGCTTGGACAAAGGCAATAACGTTTAATCCATGCAAATCACAGCTTAGTTGAGCGAAGTATACACCAGATTTAGGTTCCAAAAGGCTATGGAAAAGCATTCCTTGTTGTGCATGAGAAAGAAGATAAAAGTCCTCTATATTTTGATTATTTAAATCTGTTGCAAAAGGTTGACAGTGAGCAACGATCGATCGCAAAGCTGCCACAAAATTTTGCGCCAAAAACTCGATCGTGGAACGGCGATGTACCTTTTGGCTATAACTCCAATTTAGTTGCAACTGTCCCTGTTTTACTAATCCATCAATTTCTAAAAGATGACAACGTTTACCTTTAGAACTACGAGCTAATCCGCTAGATTCTTGAGCCAAACTAAAGAAAGATAATTCGGAAAGTGTTTGGTCAAATTGCCCTAAGTAATTGAAAATTACCTCAGCTTGTGGCAGAGTGCTTAATTGTTCGGTAATTTGGCGATCGTCACTGAGATAACGCAACACACCATAACCAATGCCTCGATGAGGAATACTACGCAGCTGTTCTTTAACCTTCTTCAAGACATCTCCAGGGTTAGATGCTTTTTCCAGATTCAAAAACACTGGAAAAACTGTTGTAAACCAACCCACTGTCCTTGATAAATCTACATCATCGGAAATTTCCTCTCGTCCGTGACCTTCTAAATCTATCAACAGAGTTTGTTCGCCTGTCCATTGAGCAAAAGCTTGCACCAGTGCCGCGAGCAATACATCATTAATTTGAGTTTGATAAATTTGCGGTACTTCCTTGAGTAAGGCTTGGGTTTCTGAGAAACTTAGAGTAACTGATACACAATCCACAGTAGCCATTGTGTTCTCGCCACCGGGAAAATCCACAGGTAAAGAGATTGATGGCTTTTGGGATAGAGATTGCCAATAGTTTAATTGTTGTTTAATAGTTGTCGATCGCGCATACTCTCGCAGTTTTTGCGCCCACTGTTGAAAAGAAGTAGTTTTCGCTGGCAAATTTACCTGTTTGCCTCGAACTAATTGCTGGTAAGCTGTCTGCAAATCTTCTAATAAAATGCGCCAAGAAACTCCATCTACAACTAAGTGATGAATAACAATTAATAAGCGGCTGGATTTGTTTGCACCTAAGTCAAAGAAACCTACACGCAAAAGTGGGCCTGATGAGAGATTAAGACTAGCTTGTAGTTCAGTAGCAGTTGTCTCAATAGCTAATTTTTGCTCTGCTTCTGCCAATTTTGAGAAATCGCAATGGGTTAATGATATGGATAGATCGGAAGTAAATTGTGCAGACTCTTTTTCTTCAAATTGCAAACGTAAAGCATCATGATGAAGTAGTAAGTGCCGTAGTGCTTGCTCTAACAAATTTAAGTCAACCTCTTGTGGTATTTCTAGTAAAACAGTTTGGTTAAAATGATGGCATTCAAGTAAATTTTGCTCGAAAAACCATTTTTGAATTGGCGTAAGAAAAACTGCACCCGTGACTATTCCTTGCTCTGTTAAAATTTCCTTCTTGGTGACAGCAACGGCTGCTAATTCCGCAATATTTTGGTGTTTAAATAACTCTTTAGGAGTTAACTGTAAACCTGCTTGACTTGCTCTAGCAACAATTTGAATTGTGAGAATAGAATCTCCTCCCAACTCAAAAAAGTTATCGTAAATTCCCACCTTTTCTACACCCAAAACTTGTGCCCAAATTTCAACCAATTTGATTTCAATTGGAGTGCTGGGAGGTGTATAAACCTTTTCGAGTTCAGGTCTAGTTGTGTCAGGTTTTGGCAGTGCGTTGCGGTCTATTTTGCCGTTTGGTGTTAAAGGCAAAGCTTCGATTTGTATAAAGACCGAAGGCACCATGTATTCAGGCAATTTTTCTTTAAGGAAGTGGCGCAGTTCACTAATAGAAAATTCTGGTTGTTCTGTGACTATATAAGCTACCAAAAACTTGTTACCTAACACTTTTTCTTGAGCTAGAACTACTGTTTCTCGCACTGCTGGATGTTGGATGAGTGCCGTTTCAATTTCTCCAAGTTCGATGCGGAAGCCACGAATTTTTACTTGTTGATCGATGCGTCCCAAATATTCAAGGTTGCCATCTGATAAGTAACGAACTAAGTCACCAGTTTTGTATAATTTTGAGTTGTCAAAGGGATTGGTGATGAATTTTTCTGTAGTTAATTCTGGACGGTTGAGGTAGCCTCTAGCTAATCCTATTCCGCCAATGTGCAACTCGCCTGGTACACCAATAGGAACAGGTTGAAAATGTCGATCAAGTACATATACTTGAACATTATTAATTGGTTTTCCAATGGAAATTTCCCGACAATTAATAATATTTTTTGATAGTTTAGCTAAAGTAGCAACTACAGTAGTCTCAGTTGGGCCGTAACTATTAACTAATTGTGGATAATCACCGATTAATTGATACCAAGTTGCGACTTTTTCAAGTAATACTCGTTCTCCCCCAAGAATTACTAGGCGTAATGACTCAGGTAATCTTAAATTGCTATTGGCTAATTCATTTACTAAAAAATGCCAGTAAGCTGTCGGTAAATCCCATAAAGTAATTTGCCATTGTTTTGAATAATTGATAAATGCTGATATTGATTTCAACATTTCTTCAGTACGCAAAATCAACGATCCACCAGAAATTAAACAAGGATAAATTTCTTCAGCCGCAGCATCAAAACTTGTTGAGGCAAATTGGAAAATTCGATCGCTTGCAGAAATCTGGTATTCTGCGATCGCAGCTTGGGTAAAATTCACTAAAGAATGATGCTCAATTAGCACTCCTTTTGGGTTTCCTGTGGAACCAGATGTATAAATTACATAAGCCAAGTTTTCTGGTTTTACGGTAGTGCTGGGATTGTGCTGATTTGATTGAGAAATAAGTTGCCAATCAGTATCTAAACAAAAGATTTCTTCTGAATATTCTGATAGTTTATCAAGTAATGTTTGTTGGGTTAATAAGACTGGGACATTAGCATCTCTGAGCATGAAAGTTAAGCGTTCTTTCGGGTAAGCTGGATCTAGCGGAAGATACGCTCCACCTGCTTTGAGAATGCCCAATAGTCCAATTAACATTTCGAGCGATCGCTCTACACAAATACCTACCAAAATCTCTGGTTTTACGCCTAATTTTTGCAAATAATGTGCTAATTGATTCGCTCTAATATTCAGTTCTTGATAAGTTAATTGTTTGTCTTCAAACACTACCGCTACTGCATCGGGTGTTCGCTCAACTTGCGCTTCAAATAGTTGATGAATACAAGTATTTTTTGGATAATCTGCTTGTGTTTGATTCCAATCAATTAGCAATTGATGCCGTTCAGTTAGAGTTAATAATGGTAATTGATCGACTCGTTGTTGGGTATCGTTTGCGATCGCTTCCAGTAAAATTTGAAAATGCCCGTTCATCCGGTTTATGGTGGCAGCATCAAACAAATCAGTATTGTATTCCCAAAAACCTTCTAACCCTGAATCAGTTTCGTTAATATCTAAGTGCAGATCGAATAAAGCTTTGGTATATTCTATTTCAAAAGGAGTGATGGTCAATCCAGGTAATTCAAAATTTACTTTTGGAGTATTTTGTAAAGCAAATGATACCTGAAATAAGGGATTGTAGTTAATATTTCGTTCTGGTTGTAATTCTTCTACGAGTTTTTCAAAGGGCAAATCTTGATTAGTATATGCTTCAATTACTACTTTTTTGATTCGCCTTAAAAGTTCCTCAAAAGTAGGATTACCCGAAATATCAGTGCGCACAACTAAGTTGTTAACAAAAAAACCGATTAGTCCTTCAAGTTCCGATCGATTACGGTTAGCAATAGGCGAACCAATGACAAGATCTTGTTGCCCAGTGTAGCGATAAAGTAAAATTTTAAATGCAGCCAACAAAGTCATAAACAGAGTAGCATCTGTTTGGCGACCGATCGCTTTCAAAGCATCAGTCAAAGTTTTAGGCAAAGTAAATGATTGTCTTGCACCTCGATAAGTTTGAATTAACGGGCGCGATCGATCTGTAGGAAGTTGCAACAATGGTGGCGCATTTTTTAATTGTTGCTTCCAATAAGACAATTGAGATTGTAATTTTTCCCCTTGTAATTCTTCTCGCTGCCAGATGGCAAAGTCTGCATATTGAATCGGAAGTTCAGGTAATGATAGAGGTTTTCTTGTTAAAAAAGCTTGGTAAAATGCCGATAATTCACGAACTAATATAGCCACTGACCAACCATCAAAAACAATATGATGGATAGCAAATAGCAATATATATTCTCGTTCATTTAGTTGTAGCAATTTCCATCGTAACAAGGGGCCGCGAACCAAATCAAAAGGGTGTTGATTGTGTGCGATCGCAATCCGCTGAACCTCAATTTTTTGCTCTATTTCCGATAACTCATTTAAGTTTACTACTGGCAAACTTACCTTTAAATTTGGAGTAATTACTTGAAAAGGTTGTCCTTCTACTACCTCAAAAACTGTGTGCAAAGCTTCATGACGTTGGACAATTTCATTAATACTTTTTTCTAAGGATTCTATATCCAGCGAACCTGTTAATTGGATTGCTCCACACTCATTATAAAAATGATTTTCTGGTTCCAATTGTTGCAAAAACCAGAGTCTTTGTTGAGTAAAAGACAAAGGTAAACGATTTCTATTAGAACGTCGAGGAATAGCTTCTAACTTAAAATCAGAATCTACTTCTCCTCGCAAACGCTTTTGTAGAAGTGCTAGTTGGGTAGGAGAAAGTTTTGATTTTCGAGCGATTATGTTTTCTTTTTTATTTACATCCATTGCAGTCAGTCCAATAAACAACTCTTCTTTTAAATTTTGATTTTTACCTTTTAAGTTTTAACTTCTATTTTTTCCAATTCCTCGATAATAATTTCCTCAATAACAAAAGCTAAATCTGCTATTCGCGGAAACTCAAAAATGTGTGTAATAGCTATTTCTAATTGGAAGTTGTTCCGAATTTGGGAAATTAGTTGAATACCAATTAAAGAGTCTCCACCCAAATCAAAAAAGTTGTCAAAAATGCCTATTGGTTCTACACCAAGTACTTGTTGCCATATTTCAACAAGTCTCTGTTCTGTATCATTACTAGGATTTACGTAAGCATTTTCTAAATTTGGTCTTGGATGAAGTGAAGGAGAATTAATTTCTGGAGAAAAAACTTTATTTTGAGAAGGTTTATGGTTTGTAAATTTGTCGATTCTTGCTTGTAAATTTCCTGTTGAAACAACTACGCGATCGAGTTGACATCTAGATAAAATATTTTCAAATGCTTGAATTCCTTCTGCTGGTTTCATCGCAAATTCAGCCAAGCTAGTTTGCTCTAATCCACTTTCTACTCCCAGCTTCCAGACATCGCAATTTATAGCGATCCAAGGTGTTTTATCGCTTTGATTATGGTATTTAGTTACGGCATCCATAAAAATATTAGCTGCCGCATAAGCACTATAACCCAATCCTCCTAAAACAGACGACAAAGAAGATACTAATACACAGAAATCTAACTTTTTATTTTGCAAAAGTTTTTCTAATACTAAAGTTCCATAAACTTTTGATTGAAACTGTTGTTCGCACTCAAGTTTATTAGTTTGGGCGATCGCACCGAAAGATTTTTCTCCCACTATTCCAGCAGCGTGAATTACACCATTAAGCTGACCAAAACGCAACTCAATTTTTTTGATCGCATCCGTCATTTGTGCCAGATTCGCCACATCAGCACTAATGACTAAAACCTCTGCACCTAAATTTTCTAATTCTCGGATTTTCTGAATTTGTTGGCGTTGGCGATCGTGTAAACAGTTTTCCCACTCCTCTCTAGGAGGAAAACTAGAACGTCCTAACAAAATTAGTTTGGCACGTACTTTTTTTGCTAAATATTCTGCCAAAACAAGTCCAATTCCTCCTAATCCACCTGTAATTAAATAGACTCCTTCTTCTCTTAATCGTGGTATTTCTGCAATCGATTCATCCAGTCGAATAGATTCAAAAGTTTGTAACCAACGATGATTTCCTCGGTAAGCAATCACCTGCTCGGAGTTAGGAATTATGAGTTCTGTAAAAAGTTGTTCTATAAGTTTCTCCTGTTGCCAACTTCCTGAAAGAGGAAGTGTAATATCAATGCTGCGACAGGTGATATGAGGATATTCCTGGGGAATTACTTTCACAGGACTAAGTAAAGTGGCTTTCTCTGGAGATAGCCATTCTTCTCCAGTCACTGATTGTATGTTGTTGGATATAACTGTAATTTGGAACCTTTCAGTTAGATTTTGTTTTCCTAGTGCTTGAGCAAGAAATAACAGAGAATAAAAGCCTAAATCTTGAGCTTTTTCAACTTCAGTTAATTCTAATTCAACTTGATTAAAAGGTGTAACACTCCAACAATGGACGATTTTTTCTGGCAGTCTCTGTTGTGCCAAAAGTTCTTTGACTAAGAGATCGTAATCATTGCTTTGTTGGGGATTTAAAGAATATCGATCGCCACCCAACCAAGCAAACTTTGTACCGATTTGGACAGTAATTACATTATAACCTTCTGTTTCCAGTCGTTTTACCAATTGAATGCCTAAGTTGTGGTGTTCGCGTAGCGTTTCCGTAGGAGAATCGATAAATGCTAAAATACAAGACTTTTGTACTAGCAATTCTCCTTGTTTAATCGGTCCGATCGGCACTGATTGTTTCCACAAAGGTAAGTAAAACCAGTCAGCAATATCCGGCTGTTTGTTTAGTGATATTTGATTAACTTGTCTCTTGTGAGATGCTTCAATCCAATAACGCTGACGTTCAAAAGGATATGTTGGTAAAGGGAGACGACGACGCTGTTCGTGGTGATAAAAACCAGACCAATTTACTTGTAATCCATTAAGCCAAAGATGACCTAATGTTTTTAACAAAAATGCCACATCCGAAATAGTTTCTTGGGGATGACGTAAGGAAGAAATTATTACTTGCTTAGTCTTATTTGGATGACGTTTAGCTAGTGTTGTTAATGTTCTTCCGGGGCCTACTTCTAGTAAAATTTGCGATGTTTCTTGTAATAATTCTTGTAAGCCAGAAGCTAACTGTACTGTTTTTCGCAAATGAGCCGCCCAATAGTTAGGATTTGTAGCTTCTTCCGCTGTAATCCAAGTGCCAGTGACATTAGAAATAAAAGGGATTTGTGGAGGTTGGAGGCTAACTTGTTTGACTCGCTGAGTAAAGGATTCTAAAATTGGCTCCATTTGATATGAATGGAAGGCATGAGAAGTATGTAAACGGCGACATTCTATTCCTTGAATAGTTAAGTGATTTTCTAATGTTTCTATTGCCTCTGAACTTCCAGAAATTACACAAGAAGATATTCCGTTAACAGCAGCGAGAGAAAGTTCTTTGCCCAAAAAAGGTAAAATTTGTGTTTCTGAAAGTGGAATTGCAATCATGCTACCTGATGGTAATTGCTGCATTAACTTACCTCTGGTAGCTACTAAGATTAAAGCATCTTTTAAGGAAAATACTCCGGCTATTGTAGCGGCTACATATTCACCAATACTATGACCGATCGCAGCTGTTGGATGCACTCCCCATTTTTTCCATAATTGGGCTAGAGCATACTCAATTACAAATAATGCAGGTTGGGTAATTGCAGTTTGTTGCAGTTGCATAGAAGCTTCTGCTAAATGTTCTTGATTGGGGTAAAGTACTTGACGCAAATCGATGTTTAGATGGGGTTTAAGAAGTTCACAGCAAATATCTACTTGTTCCCGAAATGTATGTTCAGTTTCGTAGAGTTCCTGACCCATATTTACATACTGAGAACCTTGTCCGGGAAACATAAAAACAACCTGTCGATTAATAGGTTGTTGATAGTGAGTGAAAACCTTTTCTTGTTTTGAAAATTGCAATGCTTTTACAGCTTCATCAATATTTTGGCAAACTAATATCCGGCGATAGTCGAAGGTTTGGCGACCTACTCCTAAAGTATAAGCTACATCAGCTAAATTGAGGTTGGGTTGTTGTTTGAGATGTTCGGCTAGATTTTGTGTGGCTGTTTCTAATGCAGAATTAGTTTTAGCGGATAATACTAAAAGTTGCCAGGGTCGAGATTTTTTGAAAGTTTCAATTATTGGAGCTTCTTCTAATACAATGTGAGCGTTAGTTCCTCCAATTCCAAAAGAACTTACTCCTGCACGGCGAGGCGTATTGCCTTCTTGCCATTCTGATAGTTGGGTATTGACATAAAAAGGAGTGTTTGCAAAATCAATTTTGGGATTAGGTTGTTCAAAATGCAAATTGGGGGGAATTTTTCGATGTTTGAGTGCTAAAACTGTTTTGATTAATCCTGCTACGCCAGCAGCTGCACTGAGATGTCCGATATTGGTTTTTACTGAGCCTAATGCACACCGTCCACGTTTGCCAAAAGCTTTTGTGAGTGCTGCAATTTCGATCGGATCTCCTAAATCTGTAGCTGTTCCGTGCGCTTCAATATAACTAATAGTTTCGGGTTCGATACTTGCAATAGAGTGAGCTTCGGAAATTACTGCTGTTTGACCATCTATACTAGGAGCCGTATAACTAAGTTTTAAAGAACCATCATTGTTAATAGCTGAACCTTTAATAATTGCATAAATATTATCTCGATCGGCGATCGCATCTTCAAGCAATTTGAGTACAACAATTCCGATTCCATTGCCAAAAACTGTTCCCTGTGCTCTGGCATCAAATGTTCGGCAATGTCCATCGGGAGATGTTACCATACCTTCTTTGTGGAGATATCCGATTTGTTGCGGAACTTTGATGGAAACTCCACCAGCTAAAGAGATATCGCATTCGCCATTTAATAAGCTCTGGCAAGCTATATGAATAGCTACTAATGAGGTAGAACAAGCGGTTTGGATGCTGACAGAAGGCCCTTTAAGATTTAATTTATAAGATACTTTTGTTGGTAAATAATCTTTGTCGTTAGCAATAAGTATTTGAAAAAAAGATTGTGGTTCTAAGTTGTAGTTAAAGTTGTTTAGTAAGTAGCTACTAAGATCTGCTCCTGCGTAAATGCCGATCGAACCTTCGTAATTTTGAGTATTATAACCAGCGTTTTCTAAAGCTTCCCAAGCGTGTTCTAAAAAAAGACGGTGTTGCGGATCGGTGATTTCCGCTTCTCTGGCACTGAAGTCGAAAAAGGAAGCGTCAAAGAGTTCGATGTCTGAGACGATCGCGTTAGCTTTAACGTATTTGGAATTATTAATTAATGTTTCATCGATACCAGACGAGCGTAGTTCTTCATCGGAAAAGAAGGAAATAGCTTCTTTTCCATCCTGTAAGTTTTGCCAAAATTCATCAATATTCTTTGCACCGGGAAAACGACCGGACATTCCTATGATAGCTATATCTGAGTTACTCATAAACAATTTTAGGGATTGGGGAAATTTTATCTTTTACTTTCTGCGTTCAGCTTTTTATAATGAACCGCAGAGGACGCAGAGGAAGAAAGGAGAATATGTTGAGGTAATTAACTAGGATTTGGTATTACCTTTTGCTTTCTGTTTTCTATCTTCTGCTTTCGGTATTCAGCACGATTAAGACCTCGATCTGTTGCGGTTTGTTTAGTTTGTTTTTGAGTAAAATATTTGGCAAGAGAATCTATATTTGGAGAGTTAATCATTTCCATAATTGGTAACTCTTGAGTAAAGATTTCTTGTAGTTTTACTTGAGTTCTTATCAGTAATAGTGAATTGCCGCCTAGTTCAAAAAAGTTATCGTGAATTCCTACTTTTTCTATTTGCAATATTTCTTGCCAAATAGCAGCAATCATTTGTTCAACTTCAGTTTGAGGTTTTACATATACCAAGCTATTTTTTGGGCGAGTACTTTTTGGTGCGGGTAAGGCACGGCGGTCTATTTTACCGTTTGATGTTAATGGTAAAGTATTGAGGATGAAAAAATCAGCAGGTACCATATATTCTGGTAGTTTCTTTTGTAGGAAGTTGCGCCACTCTGCTGTTTTTGATTCTTGAAAAAAGTCAGCGTTTTCTCCTTCAAATAGGTTGGATATTTCTTCTGAATTTGGCACTATATATGCTACCAGTTGCTTGTTTTCCTGTGATTCTCCAATAGCAGTGACGATCGCTTCTTTCACGCTAGAATGTTGTTTCAAAGTTACTTCAATTTCCCCCAATTCAATGCGGTGTCCGTTAACTTTGACTTGGAAATCTTCTCGACCGATAAATTCGATATTTCCATCTGGTAAATATCGACCTAAATCGCCAGTTTTATATAATCTTTCTTGAGTTTGGGGATGAATAATAAAACTAGCATTAGTCTTTTCTGGGTTGCGCCAATAACCTTGAGCTAATCCTATTCCTCCGATGTAAAGTTGTCCAGTTACCCAAATTGGACATTGTTCTAAAGCTTCATTTAATACATAAAAACGTTGGTGACGCATTGGGCGGCCATAAGGTATACTTTTCCAAGTAGGATCGACTTGTTCGATCGGATAAAGAATTGACCAAATAGATGCTTCTGTTGCACCTCCTAAACTAATTACTTGTGCTTGTTCAAATACAGCGCGAATCTGGTTTGGTAAGTTTAAGGGAAGCCAATCTCCACTTAACAGAATTAGTCGCAATGATTGAGGTAATAATTGCGATCGACTAGCCGCATATTCTACTAGCATTTGCATCAAAGTTGGCACTGAGTTCCAAATTGTCACCTGATATTTGGCAATTAATTGTAACCAGCGATCGGGGTCTTTTGTCGCATTGGCATCAGGGATAACAATTGTTCCTCCTGCTGCTAAAGTGCCAAAAATGTCATACACTGAAAGATCAAAACTTAGAGATGATAGGGCAAATACTCGGTCTTGATATTTCACGTTAAACCGCTGATTAATGTCGAGAATTGTATTAACTGCGCCTTGATGATCGATCGTTACTCCTTTTGGTAAACCAGTAGAACCAGAAGTATAAATAACATAAGCTAAATCTGATGGTTTTTGAATCGGTTCTAAAGGTGTTGGAAAACTAGAAGTTTCGCTGGTGTCAATACAAAACCGAATGATATTTTCTGGAAATTCTAAAGCGGTTTCAAGCCAAGATTGAGTAAGGATAAATTGCGCTTCTGTCTCTTGTAATAAATGCGATCGACGTTCGCTAGGAAGTCCGGGATCGATCGGTACATAAGCAGCACCAGAAGCTAAAATGCCTAGAGCAGCAACGATTTGTTCCCAGCCTTTTTCCATTACAATTGCTACTAATTGGTTGGGACGAATGCCTTTTTGTCTCAGTTGATGTGCGATTTGATTGACGCGATCGCTTAATTCTTGATAGGTTAAGGTGCGGTTTTCAGTAATAATAGCTGCTTGTTGGGGATGCTGTGCTACACGGTCGAAAAACAATTTATGCAATAAATTTGTCTGATGTACTAAAGTATCTGTTTCATTAATTTTAGCTAGTTGTTGTAACTGTTCTGCTGGTAAAAATTGTCGCGTTTTTGTTTGCCAAAGTTCTTCTTTATTAGCAAGATCTTCTAAGAAATTGCTATAAGCGGCAAACATATCATCTAAAAGTTTTTCTGGGAAAACTTCTTCCACAGCATCCCAATGTAAAATTAAGGTTCCCGCATCTTCAAAAACTTGATGATCTAGATAAACTTGTGGAGTTTGGGTGATGCTGTAAACGAGTTCTCCCAACCAAGACATTGGTACTGATTGTTGGTTTTGGCTACTTTGAATAAGGCTGCTAGTGAAAACAACTGGCATGAATGCTGCTGAAGCTTGACCTCTGTTTCGCGCTAGTTCCCGCAACACTTGCACGCCACTGACGTAACGACGATCGAGACTTTCCCAAAGTTGTTTTTGAATGCGTTGAGTCCGCACTTCAAATGACTCTTGTTTTGAATTATCTACTGCTAGTAAAGTGACAGATGTGAAGTCTCCCACAATTTGATTTACTTGTGGATGCAATGGTAAAGGATTAAAGAGAGTTAAATTAAGTGAAAATTGCGGATTTTTACTCCAAGTTGTGAGGATTTCGGCAAAGGCAGCTAATAATAATCCAGAAGGAGTTATGTTAATTTGGGTAGCTTTCTGTTTAAGACGTTGCCAGCTATCAGGCGCTAGTTTTTTAGTTCGGCGCACAAATTGAGGATGTTTGATCGATGTCAAATTTTTAAGTAGTGGTAGTTCGGGAGATGGCGGTAAATTTGCTAGACGATTTTGCCAATATTTTAGCGATCGATGATATGTTTCTGAGTTATGGAAGGCAATTTCAGCTAATACATAATCCCGAAATGAGAGTTCTAAAGGCGGAAGAACTGTTTCAGGATTTTGCATTAGTTGAGTTAGTTCTCGACTAATAATTCCTAAACCGGAAACGTCGCAAATTAAGACATCAAAATTAAAGTGCAGTCTAGTTTTTTGATTGTTTAATAGAGAAGCTTGGATGCTAAAAAGAGGCCATCGATCGCTAGGTAATTTTTGGTGGGATAAGTGCGATCGAATATCTGCTAACTGGGAAGAAACTATTTCGGGAGTTTCTTTTCGTAAGTCCAAAACTTTAATTTTGTAGTCGGGAACTTCTGCCAAAATTTGCTGTTGTCCGTCAGGTAGGACGATCGCTCTTAGCATCCCATGACGCTTAATTAATTGCTGCCATGCTTTTTCAAATAGTTCTAAGTCTAAATTAATAGTATCAATTTCTAAATAAGCTTGACTGGCTACATTACCCAAATCAAAAAGATTTTGACGACCGATCCAGTAAGCTTGTTGAACATCAGTTAAAGGAAATTTTTGGTTTTCTTCGTCTGGATTAAGAACTATTTTAGGGAGTTCCTCTTGAGGTGAATTAGTTTGAGAATCTAACTTTATTCCACCTCGTAAACGGTTTTCCAGCAGTGCTTGCTTGGCTGGTGAAAGTCTAGATTTTAATTGAGTGAGGTTTTCTGATGATGACATTGCTTTTCCTGATTAAATATTTTGAGTTTTAAGCAATTAATGATTAGTAAAAAACCGCAGAGACGCAGAGGAAAAAGTGAGAATATATTGGAAAAATTAAGTGGGATTTAGGATTATTTGTATTTGTATATATTTGGGGTAAGGCTGTATTGATTTGAGGTCGTTTTCTAGAAGAGATAGTTCGTATTTTTTATCAATTTCTTTAAATCCGGCAAATTTATAAGCTATATACATCATGCGATTTCGATTATTAAAAACGAATTCGGCACACAAACGAACGTTATTTTCTTTTGCCAGTTTCATTATGTAGTTAAGCATAATTGCACCGACACCTCTAGACATAACTCGACAAGACATTAACAATAATTTGATTGTCCAAATATTTTGTTGACATTCAACAAGAGCTAGTCCGATTTTTCCATAGCTTCCATATTTATCTGATAAGCTGGCGATTAGTAGTTTGTGATTATTTGATTGTCTAAATTGATTGAGTTCATCGTATGAATAAGTATAGCCAGTTGTGTTGAGTTGGTTCGTGCGTGTTGTTAATTCTTCGGCTCGTTGCAAATCTTCTTCTTGAGCCAAAGAAATAGTAAAGTGCATTTTAAGTGTGGCTAAGAATTCTTCTTTGGAACCAACAAATTCTGATTCTAATTTTTGACGTTGTATATCACCAATATACATCAATCTTCTATTTTTTGAATCCTCTGTAATAAAAATAGGATTCATTTCTGGCATATCAAGCAGTTTTTCTAGAAAAGCGGCGTTAATACAGAACACTTTAGGTAGTGAAAAGTTAACTTCTTCTAACTCAAATGGCTGATCGTCAATAAAGGCGATCGCATTTATACCAATGTTAATTAATTTAGCAATTTCTTGGATTGAGGAAACTTTAGAATTCCAATTAATTTGGGGATACAAAAAGTAGTCATGTAAGCCCAATTCTTCTAGTTTAGCCATTGCTCGATCGTAGTCATTTTTGCTGGCAATAGATTGAAGGATTCCTC
Source organism: [Phormidium] sp. LEGE 05292 (assembly GCF_015207735.1). GTDB lineage: Bacteria > Cyanobacteriota > Cyanobacteriia > Cyanobacteriales > Aerosakkonemataceae > Floridanema. Next base: position 41,995 of record NZ_JADEWG010000006.1, on the reverse strand, counting down.
GATTGTCCAAAGTTTTAACGATGCTCAACACATTGGGTTTTAATTCAATGCGATCGTCTTCTAATAACACGCCATTCCATAAAGTGTTATCTAAGTCCCAAACTACACATTTAATTGTTTTTTGGTTAGCTGATTTGGTTGCTAATTTCTCCGAATTTAAATTTATCATTTTTTAAATCCTTGCTGTTAATTCTTGAGATATCACTGGAAGATTGGGTGAAAATAAATACTCTTGATAACCATACTCAGCGATGGTTATTTGTTGAATTTGATTGCTGCCTTCGATAATTTCCATGATTTTTGCATCTCGTAAATATCGTTGAACTGAATATTCACTACTGCAACCATTAGCACCATGAATTTGTACTGCTTTATTTGCCGTTTTAGTTGCTGTTATAGAAGCAAAATATTTGGCAATTGAAGTTTCCATAATTGATTTAGGATCGCCATTATCTCTGAGGTAGCCAGCTTGATAACATAGTAATCTTGATGCTTTGATGTTCACCAACATCTCCGCGATCATTTGTTGAATTAATTGATGTTCTTTTAGATAAACCCCAAACTGCTGCCGTTGATTTGTATATTGAATGCAAGCTTCTAAACAAGCTTGGGCAATGCCTACACAGCCCCAAGCTACGCTGTATCTTCCATAATCTAATGCAGATGAAGCTACATGAGAAAAACCAAAACCCTGTCTACAAACGAGATTTTCTAAGGGAATTTTACAACCATTTAGGTGCAATTCTGCTAACATCGAAGCTCGCGTACCTAGCATTCCAAAAATGGGCTTTATTGTAAGTCCAGGGGAATTTTTTTCTAATAAGAATGCTGTAGGTTTACCTTCATTTTGAGCAAAAACTAAAAACACATCTGCTATTTGTCCATAAGTAATCCATTTTTTTTGTCCATTTAATATGTAAAAATTTTCCGCTCGCGTAGCAGTTGTTTCTATACTTTTGGCATCGCTACCTACATTAGGTTCGCTCAATGCAAAAGCAGCAATAACTTCTCCTGATGCTAATTTAGGCAGCCAATTTTCTTTTTGAAATCTGTTGCCCCACTTAAGCAAAGCTTGAGATACCATGTTATGAACTGTCAGCAAACTTCGCAATGAAGAACAACCTCGTCCGATTTCTTCATTTAAAAGACCAAATGCGATCGCATCCATGCCTCTGCCACCTTTATCTTTAGGTAAGGCAGCACCTAAATACCCTTTTTGAGCTAATTTTTCAATCAGTTCGTTGGGGGTGTGTTCTTGGCGATCGTATTGGTTGGCATGAGGAATAATTTCTTCATTTACGAAAGCTTTAAATTCAGATTGAGCTTGTTTTTGCTGAGTAGTTAATTCTAGATTCATAGTATCACTTCAATGTCGATGGTTAATTTTAATTGCCTGCAACTACCGTTGTTTTACGATCGAGTAAATTAACCATAGCGTTAATACTCTTGAAGTTTTCTAAATCGAGATCTTCATTCTCAATTGTGATTTCAAACTCTTTTTCTATAAACAAAACCAGTTGCATAGCAAACATGGAATTGACAAAACCAAGAGCAAAGATGTTCTCATCATCTTGTAATTCTCGATCGCCAAAATATTGTGCAAGAAAGTTTTTGATTCTAGATTTAGCTGCTTTCATGATGGATTACCCCAAATTAATTACCGTAAATTTAAGCTATTCATTTGTAAGCATAAAAACCCTGCCCGCTTTTTCGACCATACAGCCCTGCATCTACCATTTTTTTGAGTAATGGGCAAGGTCTGTATTTACTATCGTTAAAGCTTTCGTAAAGAACTTCGATCGAAAAAAGAATTGTATCTAATCCGATTAAATCAGCAGTTTCTAATGGCCCCATTTTGTGACCAAAACAACCTTTAAAAATTCTATCCACATCTGATGCTGAAGCAACTCGATCTTGTAAGAGAAAAACTGCTTCATTAATTGTTAACATCAGTACTCGGTTAGAAACAAATCCGGGTGAATCATTTACTAAAATGCCTTCTTTACCCATTTGCGTTAACACTTTTTTGACCGTTTCAATGGTTTCTTGAGAAGTGTGATACCCACTAATAATTTCCACCATTGACTTTATAGGTACTGGGTTCATAAAATGAATCCCAATCACTTTAGGCGATCGCTCAGTTACCGAAGCAATCCGAGTAATAGGAATAGCAGATGTGTTAGCAGCAAAAATTGTTTCTTGAGGGCAAATAGCATCAAGTTGAGCGTAAACCTCCTTTTTAATATCCCATTTTTCGGTCGTATTTTCAATAATAAATTCCGCCGATTCTAAGAATTGGTAATCGGTGGTAAATTTAATGCGAGATAAAATTTCGCTCGGATTTTCGATTTTCTCACTTTTATTGAAAAAACCTTGAAAACGAATATTTTGAGCAATTTCTTGTTTGGCTTTTTCTAAAATGCGATCGGCAATATCCACAAGAATTACTTGATGTCCGGTTTGGGCAAGATTTTGCGCTACCCCAATGCCCATCACCCCGGCTCCAACAACACCAACAACTTGAATATCCATTTTCAAAATTACCTCTTTTATAAATTTTAGCTATCTTTTACTAACTCTATTTGTAGGGCGCAAAAGTGTTAACTTAACGCACGATTCCATCATGTTTAGCACCAGTACTGGAAATATTTAATACAAGAGCTTCAGCTTCTTCTTCAGTTAACTCTTCTAATTCACCGATTAAAATTCTTTCAATAGCTAAAGCACATTCTGCTACAGTAGGAGATTCTAATAACAGAGTTACCGGAATTTCTAACTGGAAGTCTTTACGAATTTGGTAAATTAGCTGAGTTGCAATTAAAGAATGTCCACCTAATTCAAAGAAGTTATCATGAATACCTACTTTTTCAATTCCTAAAAATTGTTGGTAAAGGTTAGCAATTATCACCTCGATTTCATTACTAGGGGCAACGTAAGAATTTCGTAGGTTTGAACGTGGGTGGAATGCAGAATTTGTTTGCTCATCTACCTGTGGTTTTTGGCGTTTAATCCACTTATTGATTTGGGCGTTTAAATCAATTTGTGAAATAACAACTTGAGAAAGTGTACTTTGGGACAAAATCCGCTGAAAAGCTTGGTTAGTTTCTTCTGGTATGTCAATCCAGAGCCAATTTGTGCTGCACCAATTATGGTGATTAGCTTGATTTTTTTTGTGAGCAAAAGCATCTAGAAAAATATTGGCTGAACTGTAAGCAGCTAATCTTAATCCTCCCAAAATTGAGGAAACAGAAGATATTAAAACGCAATAATCAAGTTCTCTTCCTTGCAACACTTTTTCTAAAGTGTATACTCCCTGCACTTTTGGTTGAAAATGTAATTCACATTCAGCATAACCTATTTCTAAAATTGACTTAGTGGAGTCTTTTTCAGATGCTCCAGCAGTGTGAATTACGCCGTTAATTGTACCAAATTTTTGCTCAATTTGAGTAATCGCTGCTTGCATTTGAGCTTCATTAGCGACGTTAGCACTAATGACTAGAACTTCAGCACCTAATTCTTTTAATTCTTGAACTTTCTTGATTGCATTACTTATTCGATCGCACTCATCATGAGTCGCCAACCATTGTTCCCATTCTTCTTTTTTAGGCAATCCCGATCGCCCTATTAATGCTAATTTAGCTTGTACACTTTCAGCTAAATATTTAGCCAGCATTAGTCCAAGTTTTCCTAATCCACCTGTAATCAGATATACGCCACCTTGTCGCAAATTTATTTGAGGCACACTGCTATCATTTAATTTCATGGATTCAAAATCTTGCAGCCATCGATGATTGCCACGATAAGCAATTGTTAAATCAGAAGATGGAGCAGATATTTCTGTCAGAATATAGTCGATTAGTTTCTTTTCTTGCTGACTATTTGGTTCTGGTATTAATAAATCAATACTGCGGCAAGTAATATTCGCATATTCCTGGGGGATGACGTTACATAACCCTAACAAAGTTGCTTTTTCTGGATGCAATATATCTGTGCTTTCAATTCCGTGTATACCTTGGGAAAGTACCCAAATTTCTAGCGAATCTGTAATATTTTGTTTTACGATCGCTTGAGTAAGAAATAACAAACTATAAAAGCCTAAGTTCTGAGTTTCTGCAAAAAGATCGATTTCTTCTGGTTCTTCTTTGCTCAGTTTGATTGTCCATGAATGAATTATAGTTTTAGGCAACTTATTTGTAGCCTGAAGATTTTTAAGTAAAGCATGATAATCATCTTGCGATCGAGGATTAATTAAATATTCCCTGTCACTGAGTTTACTAAATTGTTCTCCCACCCTCACTCTAATAACATCTTGATTTTCAGTTTCTATTCTTTTAGCTATTTCAAAAGATAAGCTACAGTCATCAACAAACAATAACCAACAAGACTTTTGTTTAGCTAAATTACCTGCTTTAAAGGGAACTGGTGGGATTGATTTTTTCCAAATTGGAATATAAAACCAGTCTGCTATATCCGGTTTTTTCTCTAAAGAAACTTGCTTTGTTGATGCAGTTTGTTCAGATTTAAAAGGTTCAACCCAGTAATACTGACGCTCAAAAGGATAGGTTGGCAATGGAGTCCGATAACGAGATTCGTAACTGTAAAATCCCGACCAATTTATCTTAATTCCTGATAGCCATAGTTGACCTAAAGTATTAAGTAAAAAGCTTAAATCTGAGGTTTGATTATAAGCATCTCGAAGGGAAGACAAGATAACTTTATCTGTTACTCGATCGCTTTCTAAACATTGTAATGCTAAACTACTTAATGTTTGTCCGGGGCCAACTTCCAATAAAATCGGTTTGTGTTGTTTCCATAACTCATTTACTCCATTGGCAAATAACACTGGTTGACACAAATGTTCTGTCCAATAATTCGGATCTGTAGCTTGATTTTCTGTAATCCAAGTTCCAGTAACGTTGGATAAATAAGGAATTTGTGGGGGTTTAAGATTAATAGTTTTAACCAACTTTGTGAAGGATTTGGCAATTAGTTTCATGAGATGAGAATGAAAGGCGTGAGAGGTTTGCAAACGCCGACAAGCTAATCCTTTTTCAGTGAGTTGAGAAGCTAATCGATCGATCGCCTCTACATCCCCAGCAATTACACAAAGTTTTGCCCCGTTAATTGCTGATAACGATAACTTTTCGTTTAAAAGAGGGCGTACTTCTAATTCCGAAAGAGGTACGGCTAACATTGCACCACCCGGCAATTCTTGAATCATTTCTGCTCTTTTAGCAACTAAAGTTAGCGCATCTTCAAGAGACAAAACTCCAGCTAAACAAGCTGCAACGTATTCACCAATGCTGTAGCCAATCATCGCCGCCGGACGAATTCCCCAAGATATCCACAACTGAGCTAAAGCGTATTCAATGACGAAAATAGCTGGTTGGGTGAAACGAGTTTGGTTGAGTTTTTGAGTATTTTCATCGGCAATTTCTCGATCGCGACCTAACATTTTTCGCAGATCGAAACCCGATCGAGATTCCTGCTTAGTCGAGTTAGAAGTTTGGTGACGATCGGGATAAAGTATATCTCTTAAATCTGAACCAATTAAAGGTTTGAGGATTTCGCAACAGCGATCGATCGCACTTTGAAATGTTGGCTCGACTTGGTACAATTCTCCAGCCATATTGACATAATGAGTTCCCAATCCAGTGAACATAAAGGCAACAGGACGCTCATTTGTTTGTGAAATATTGGTGAAAACTCGTTTGGGATCTTCCAATGCAGCTATAGCATCTTCAATATCTTTACAAACTACTATCCGTCGATGTTCAAATTCTCGACGACCTACTTGTAAAGTGTAAGCAACATCAGCCAAATTAAGTTGAGAATGCTGCTTGAAATGTTTGACTAAATTAGTAGTTGCTGTGTCTAAAGCCGAATTAGTTTTAGCGGATAATGTTAATAATTGCCAAGGACGGGAGGTTGTCGAGCGCTCAATTTGTGGTGCTTCTTCTAAAATTACGTGAGCATTTGTTCCCCCAAATCCAAAAGAACTTACTCCCGCACGACGAGGTATGCCATTAATTTTCCATTCAGAGAGCTTGGTGTTAACATAAAATGGACTATTTTCAAAATCTATTTGAGGATTTGGTGTTTCAAAATTAAGGCTTGGTGGCAGTAATTTATGCTCGATCGCCAAAACCGTTTTAATCAAGCTAGCTATTCCCGCCGCTGCATCTAAATGCCCAATATTGGTTTTTACAGAACCAATTGCACAATAACCTTTTTTATTAGTAGAAAATGCGCGTTTTAATCCAGCAATTTCGATCGGATCGCCCATAGAAGTTCCTGTTCCATGAGTTTCTACATAAGTAATAGTTTCCGGCTCGACTTCTGCTAAAATTTGGGCCGATCGAATTACTTTGGCTTGGGCTTCTTCGCTGGGTGCAGTGTAGCTAACTTTTACAGCGCCATCATTATTAATTGCCGAACCTTTAATAACAGCATAAATGTAATCTCGATCGGCGATCGCATCTTCAAGTCGCTTGAGAACAACCACACCAATACCATTACCACCAATTGTTCCATTTGCACGAGCATCAAAAGCAAAACAACGACCATCAGGAGAAATACCTTCCGGGCAAAGTGTTGCTGCATTTTGAGGTGCTTTAACTGATACGCCAGCAGCCAAAGCGATATCGCAATCGCCACTAAGTAAACTTTGATAAGCTAAATGAACTGCAACTAAGGAACTCGAACAAGCAGTTCCGACGCTAATACTTGGCCCTTTAAGATTTAATTTATAGGAAACGCGAGTAGGTACGTAATCTTTATCTGAAGCAAGTAATATTGGAAAATATCCGAGAGTTTCATTGAGTTTATTAGGAAACAGGTTATAAAGCAAATATGTGCTTCTTCCTACTCCTGCATAAACTCCGATCGGTCTTTCTTCTCTTTCCGAATCATAACCCGCATTTTCTAAAGCTTCCCAAGCACACTCTAAAAAAAGGCGATGTTGCGGGTCCATAATTTCCGCTTCTCTGGGATTAAAACCAAAAAAAGAAGCATCAAATAGCTCAATATCTTCTAATAAACCTGCTGATTTTAATTCTTTGTCTTCTCCATCCCGATCGGGAAAAACCGAAATAAATTCTAATCCATTGATTAAGTTATCCCAAAAACTTTCTACGTCTTTACTACCAGGAAAACGCCCTGAAATACCAATAATTGCTACTTCCATTGCATTCGATTCAAACATGATTTTGTAAAAAAGGTTAGTTTACTTTGAAAAAATTTTGGAATTTTATACTAAATCTGGGTTAAAAATACCTTTTATGATTGAACCACTCCAGACGCAAAGAACGCAGAGGAAAGAGGGAAAAGATAACGGTAACTAACCAGGATTTGGTATTAGGAGTTGTAGGGGCGGGTTTAGCAGATAAATTTGGACTTACAGCAGAAGATTTCACAACAAAACCCGCCCTTACCCAGGGTTTAGCAGATAATTTTGGACTCACAGTAGAATATCTCATAACAAAACCCGCCCTTACCCAGGGTTTAGCAGATAATTTTGGACTCACAGTAGAATATCTCACAATAAAACCCGCCTTTACGCAGCATTATTAATTAGCTAATTTGGATTGTTTTAATCTTTGTTTGATGCGGTTTTTACCTGCCGCTACCTGATTGACTAATTCTAAATTGTTTTGATCGGATGAAGCTTTTTGTTGAGATTGATTTAAGTGTTTGGCGAGAGAACGAATGGTTGGATATTTAAATAAATCAACCAATGATATGTATGTTACACGATCGGGAAAAACTTGACTAATTTTGTTGTAAATTTTTGTAATTAATAATGAGTTTCCTCCGATTTCAAAAAAGTTACTATTCACCCCTACTTTTTCGAGATTTAAAACCTCTTGCCATAAGTTAGCAATGGTTTGTTCGGTATCATTTTGCGGTGCTATGTACGATCGTTCTAATTCTTCCAAAAAAACTTCTGGATTTGGAAGTCCCAAGCGGTCTACTTTTCCGTTAGCTGATAATGGCAAATTTTCCAAAAATATGAAAGCATAAGGCATCATATATTCTGGTAATTTACCACTTAAAAAGTTACGTAACTCCTCAATTGTCGGTGCTAATTTTGAGTCAGGAACAACATAAGCAATTAACCGTTCTTGACTTTTTTGGGTTGTGCTTGCATTCACCACGGCTGCTTTTATAGCAGGATGTTGAATCAATGCTGCCTCAATTTCTCCAGCTTCAATACGATGTCCCCGAATTTTAATTTGGAAGTCTACTCTTCCTAAAAATTGAATATTTCCATCTGGTAGATAACAACCTAAATCTCCGGTGCGATAAAGTCGTTCTCCCGTGCGCGGATGAGAAATAAAACTATCGCTAGTTTTTTCCGGGTTTCGCCAATAGCCTTTTGCCAACTGCACTCCAGAACAATACATTTGACCGGGAACCCAAATTGGACATTCTTCTAAAGCATCATTCAAAATATAGTATTTTGAGTTAGCCATTGGTTGACCGTAAGGAATACTTTTCCAATTTTGATCGACTTTTTCAATTAGATAACCAATATTCCAAATTGTAGTTTCTGTCGGCCCACCAATACTGAGCAATTGTATATTTGGAATTAAAGCACGAATGCGATCGGGCAGAGAAACCGGAAGCCAATCACCCCCCAAAATTGCCAAGCGCAAACTGTTAGGAAATGCCTCAGATTGTCCTGTTGCATAATCTATTAACATTTCCATCATCTGAGGAACCGAATTCCATAAAGTTACTCGCTCTGACATCATCAATTGAAGCCAATGACTAGGATCTTTTACAGCATCCGCATCGGGCATAACAATTGATGCTCCAGCACTCAACAAACCAAAGATGTCATACACTGATAAGTCATGATTCAGGGCTGTTAAAGCTAAAATTCGATCGTGACAATTAACATTAAATCGCTTATTAGTGTAAACAACCACATTCGCTACATTGCGATGAGTAATCATTACACCTTTTGGCAACCCTGTAGAACCCGATGTATAAATTACATAAGCTAAATCATCGGGAGTTTGGACAGATGAAAGTGGTTCTTTACTTTCTTGGGCTAATTCATCAGTATCTACACACAAATATTGAATATCTTTACTTTTAATATACGCTAAATTTTCTGTTAACCATGATTGGGTAAGTACTATTTTTGCTTCACTATTTTCGAGAAGATATAACAAACGTTCTTGGGGTAATTTGGGATCGATCGGCACATAAGCAGCACCAGATATTAAAATACCCATTACTGCTACAATTTGCTCCCATCCTTTTTCCATTACTACAGCAATTAATTGATTGGGAGATGCTCCTAATTTTCGCAAACGATGAGCTAATTGGTTAGATCGATCGAACAATTCCTGATAAGTTATCTTGCTTTGAGATGTGACGATCGCATTTTCATTTGCCCGTCTTAAAACTTGTGCCGCAAACAATTCATGTAATAGTTGATTTGGAATCGGTGCATCTGTAGCATTAATCTTATTAAATAAAGCTAATTGAGTCGGAAGTAATAGCTGCTGCGTATTTTCCATCCACGCAGATTCAGAAGCAATTAATGTTTCAAGCAAACAACAATATGCTTCAAACATATCTGGAATCATACCATCAGGAAAAAGTTCTTCCACAACATCCCAGTTAAAGGTTAATTCTCCCTTTTCTTCCCAAACTTGAATATCCATCCATGCTTGAGAAGCTTGGCTAATCCCATATACCAACTCTCCAAAGTGGCTAAAAGTCAAAGTTTCTTGTCCGAGAGAACGAAAGCCTAAAGTACTAGTGAATACGATCGGCATTGCACTGGGGGCTGTACCTTTTCTTCGCGCCAATTCTCTTGTTACCCGCACTCCACTGTAGTAACGATGTTCTAAATCTTGCCACAATTGTTTCTGAATCTGAATTGCGCGATCGCTAAAAGATTCAGATAATGAATGGTCTACAGCTAAGAGAGTAACAGAGGTAAAATCACCTAAAATGTCATTAACTTGATGATGCAATGGCAACCGATTGAATAAGGCAAGATTAATCGTAAATTGGGGGTTTTTATTCCAACGGGCGATGATTTCGGTAAAAGCTGCTAGTAATAATCCAGAAGGTGTTAAACCTGCTTTTGCTGCTCGTTCTTTTAACTGTTGCCAGTCTGTTTGTTTTAGTCTGCTTTCGTAACGTTTGTTTCGATGTTGTTTGAGTTCTTTGGGATTTTTGGCGAGGGGTAAGTCTGGCGCTAGAGGCATTGTATCGAGACGATTAAACCAGTATTCTTGCGATCGCTGATAAAGTTCTGTTTCTGTTAATGCTTGTTCAGCTAAAACATAATCCCGAAATGAAATTTCTAAAGGTGGTAATACTAAATTGGGGTTTTGGTAAAGTTGCACCCACTCATCAAATAAACGAAACAAACTCCAAGCATCAAATACTTGTAAATCATAGCTAATATGCAACCGAATCCGCCCTTCATCTAAGCGAGTGCAGCAAAATTCAAACAAGGGCCATCGATCGGCAGGGATGACTTGATGGGATAAGCGATCGCGAATTTCTGCTAGTTTAGCGTTAACAACATCTTCATTTTCTCCTCTCAAATCGACTACTTGCATTTGATAGGGAGGAGTTATTTTTTGAATCTGTTGGCGACCATCGGGGAGGACGATCGCTCTTAGCATATCGTGACGCTCAATTAATTGTTGCAATCCCCAATTTAAGCGTTCTAAATTTAAATCTTTCCCTTCAATTTCGTAATACCCATGATTAGCAACATTACCAAGTTCTAAAATTCCGCTTCGACCCACCCAAAAAGCATATTGCATATCCGTTAAAGGAAAAGGTTCATAGCGTAATTCTAGTGCTGGCACAATAGATGGCAGAGTCGTAGAATTCACATTTACACTATTTTGTTGCAGCAGCGTCAAAATTTCTGTTTTATGTGTTGCTAGCGAATGTCGCAGTTCTGGAGTGATTGCCCCTTTTGGCGCATCAATTTCTAGCGAACTGCCATTAACAGAAAGTTTTACACCTTGGTTGGAAAGAGTAGTTAAAAGTGAATGTAGATCCATGATGATGCCCAAAAATTGTGCTTTGCGTTATAAATTGATTCGCTAGTTCTGGTTTTTTAAACGAAATAATTTTGAGTTTTAGTTAAGCAATTACAAAGTCAAAATTTCCCGTTCTTCTTCACGAGAATCGGTGTTATTTCTTGTTTGTGATGCAATGAGGTTTGCTAGTTCTAATTGATTTAGTATTTGTTCCGCGAGTTGAGCAATGGTATTATCCCCAAAGAATTTTTCCATCGGTACTTGCACTTGCAAATCAGTTTCTATGCGACTTCTAAACGTCAAAGCTGCTAGGGAGTCTAGTAAAAAAGCAAAAGATTGTTGAGGTGCAAGCTGATTTGGAGGTAATTGTAAATTAGTGGTGAGCCATCCTAACAGGAAAGTTTCTAATATTTGCCGTCTTTTTTCTGGTTTGACAGCAAAAATGTTTTCTCTGGAAAGATGCTCTATTTCTGTAAGGTGAGGTTTATCATTTGAATGCGAATTTAATCCAGCTAAACGAATCTTTTCTTGTTCTGGAGTAACGTCGATCGGAGGAGCAGGTATCGATCCTAGTGCTACATCACCCCAACGCATTACCGTTGCGCCTGCTGTCGCACCTGCGCCGTTTGTGTAAACGAGAACTAGGTCATTTTCTTTTAATTTGCCCGATCGCGCAGCGTGGTATAGATTGGCAAGGGGAAAAACTGGCCCGATGTTGGCGTATCGTAGGTAAAGATTAATTGTGCGTTCTGGATCGATCGCTAATGCTCTACTACAAACGCTGGCATACCAAGCTGTAGGTGTATTGAATGCAAAAAAGTCAATGCTAGAGAGCGATATTCCAGCTGCTTTTGCTGCTCCTTCGCAACAACTGCGAACGAAATCAACTGCTGTTTCCGCTAGCATACTTGCATTGTCACCCGTTCGGGTACAGATTCGCGGCACTCCTCGATCGTCAGTTACGAGTTCGTGGGAGTAAGCGCCGTAAGTAGCAGTAGCACTATTGATTTTAGTACCGAGAACTCCTTGTCCAGGTTTTAGCGAACTTACCACAAATGCTCCCGCACCGTCACCCATCGACCAAGAAAGGGTGTCTCGATCGTCTACTGTGCCAGATCCAATGTGCGAAACTACTACTAACACATTGCGATATTCTTCTGTTGCTATTAGCGATCGAGCATTTTGCAATGCCACTAAAGCACTCGAACAAGTTGTTTCTAAGTTCCAAGCTGGACAATGCAAGTTGAGTTGACGAGCGAGTAAAGAGGCATTACCAAATCCGATCGATTCTGAAAAAAGTGAGGTGACGATCGCCAGTTCCACTTCTTCAGCAGCGAGATTTGCAGCAGCGATCGCTTCTTTAGCTGCCTGATACTCCAATGTCAGCGACGATTCATCTTGACTGAGAACTCGTCGTTCTACATTCCCGCGAAATGGATCGTTTAAATATGGTGCTACCTCCTGCGACCAAATCTCAAGTCCATCTTGGTTGGAAATGGGTTGAGAAGTTCTCGGCAACCGAACTCGCTTTGACTTTTGTTGAACAGCTAACTCTCTTGACTTGTCGTACCAGTAATCATTAGTCCGAATTAGTTTCGGAAAGCTTACGGCAAGCGAACAAATACCAATGGAGTGTCGAGACACTACACAACTCCTAAACTTCGGTAATTTTCACCTGGAATGCACATAACTTTAAACTCAGAGGCACTCAGGTAGTAATTCCGTTTGATTTATGCCTATCAGCTACTAAATAGGAATTATTAGCAACTAACTGACCTAATCATCTTAAGTAGTTGACAGTGCATTGGCAAGTGTTCCATGAACATTTATTCTTATTTGCCATATATTTTCAATAAGCATTGGTTATCAATTGATTTAGATTGTCCTTAGACAAGACTTTATATTATGTCCAACAAACGCTGTAAAGACGTTCTATATAACGTCTCTACAGCATTTTCCGTAAAGTGTTCAGGAGATCGTGCCATTAATCTTCACGCTTGCTGAGATCCTTGTGTTGCCTTAAGAGTAGTGCGATCGCCTTAAATTCAGAAAATTTTCTCAAAAGTTATTGCGAATTAATTACAATTAGCGTATTGTAGGTTTGGATAAAGAGATTATTGCAGCTTATTAAGCTAACAAGAAAAATTTTCATTAAGGAGTGCCGACATCACAGCGATAGTTGGATTGAGATATTTATGGACAATTCAAAAGCGATGGATACCCTAAAAGCAATACTGATTGATTTAGGTATTCCCAAAGAATCGCTTCACCAGGACGCATTACTACAGGAGGATTTACAACTTGATTCCACCGAAATTGTAGAAATTGCTTTGGGACTGAAGCGCAGGCTAGGTGTGAGCGTTAAGCTTGAAGGTCGGCAAGATATGACGCTAGATCAAGTTTGCCATAAAGTCGAAGCAGCGATATCCGTTCACTCTAACTCTAATCATGCCTCTTGAAAGCGAAGAGATAGCTGAAGTTAAGGGACTTGGTGTTGATATCGCATCAATTCCGCGAATTGCTAGATTAGTTGAGCGATACAATACGCCTGACGGCACGCTACGCGACCGGGAAACCTTAAACTTGTTATTTACTTTAGACGAAATCGATCGTTACCAATCTTCTAGTTATCCTTACCTTTCTTTAGCCATTAGCTTTGCCACTAAGGAAGCTGTAGGAAAAGCTTTGGGAACTGGATTGGTAGAGATTGGTTGGAATGAAATTGAAGCAAACCTCACCGAAGACAAGTTAACTGTTCAGCTATACGGAAATGCCAGCATTCAAGCGAAACGATGTGGGATTCAGAAATGGCTAGCAACTTGGTGTTATTGGGATGAGCACGTAATGGTTCAGGTTCTGGGTTTATAAAACAGCAGCAAAGGAAATTTGTATGGAAAGTATTTCCGAACAGTTGCCTAGTATCTTTAACGTGGCAGCTTATTTCTTAAATAACAATCTAGAACAAGGGAATCACCAAAAAATCGCCTTTGTGCATGGAGACGACACCTATACTTATGACCAACTCAGTTGTTTTGTGCAACGCACAGCGCGATCGCTACTTTCTCTCGGTTTAGAACGAGAAAATAGAATAGCCATTCTTTTACCCGATACTCCTGAATTAGTTTTTACTTTTTGGGGAGCTGTTTGGATCGGTGCAGTGCCCGTTCCCATTAACACCGCTTGTAACCTTGAAGAAGTGCAGTATATTTTGCAAGACTCGCGAGCTAAAATCTTACTGACTACACAAGAATGGCAAGAAAAACTCGCCCCTATTGAGTCGCAATTTTTGCAGCACATTCTCCTCAAAGATGGGGATAATACATTTTTATCTTTACTCGATCGACAACTTGACAAACCTATTCCCTGCGCCAAAACTTCTAAAGATGAACCCGCATTCTGGCTTTACACTTCTGGTAGTACGGGCAAACCAAAAGGAGTAATTCACCTACATCAAAGCATGGTAGTTTGTGCAGAACACTATGCTAAAGCGACACTTAATTTGCAACCCAATGACATCACCTATTCGGTTGCCAAAGTACCTTTCGCCTACGGTTTAGGAAATACTCTTTATATGCCAATGGCAGTTGGCGCAACCACTGTATTGTCAGATGCTAGTAACGCATTCGATATTATTTCCGACATCCAACGTTACCGACCAACTGTTTTTTTTGGCATCCCCAGCATTTATGCCAATATTCTTGCAGTACACGATATTTCGCCTTTAGATGCTTCCTCTGTGCGTTTGTGCGTTTCTGCTGCTGAACAACTTCCTGAAAGTATTTGGCAAAAGTGGCGAGAAACTTACGATCGAGAAATTTGTGAGGGAATTGGTACAACTGAATTTCTGCATATTTTTCTAGCTAATCGTTTGGGCGAATGCAAACCTGGTACTTCCGGTCGCCCAGTTCCTGGTTACGATGTCCGAGTTGTTGATGAAAATGGACTTCCTTGCCCTCCAGGTGAAATTGGCGACCTTTTGGTAAGTGGAGAAAGCTTAATGTTGGGTTATTGGAACCGACTCCGAGAAACCAGGCAAGCACTTTATGGAAACACCATGAAAACAGGGGATAAATATCTGTGTGATGCTGATGGCTATTTCAAGTTTATGGGTCGGAAAGACGATTTATTTAAAGTAAATGGTCAGTGGGTTTCTCCTTTGGAAATTGAGGATATTTTACATCAGCATCCGCAAGTTTTAGAAGTAGCAGTGGTTCCAGAATCCGATCGCGGCGAACAATTAACTCAAGTAGTTGCTTATGTCAGTCTTAAGCCCGGACAAAAGCCATCCTCAGAACTGGAAACTAGCATTTATAAGTTTGCCAAACAGCGACTTCCTCATTTTAAAGCCCCAAAAATTATCTACTTTGTAGAGCATTTACCGCGTACTTCAACCGGGAAAATTCATCGTAAATTAGTGGGAAGTAGCCAGAATTTAGCAGAATCTTTTTACATATCTGAAGTAAAAAATACGAAATAAATTTTTAATAAGGAGCAATTAATGACAACTGAATTAAAGCCTGCGCTTTCGTATCAAGAAACTTTTGTGCCTGGTAAAAAAAATGCGATCGGGATTTTACAAAATTTCTTGCAAGCTGGTATTATTAGCAATTACGTAATGTATGAAAAAGATGAAGAAGTACGGATTGCTGGGAATGAATTAGCTAAAGTATGTGTCAACAAAACTTCAGTTGACCTGGAGAGTATGGGAAAATCTTTTTCTCAACCCGTTGACGATCCTTTTAAGCAAGTAGGTGAGTTACTGAAGTCTTTACCGATTAAAAATTGGACGGCTTATGGTTATGTAGCATTTGATATGGCTGGCTTTTATTCCTCTTATTCTAAAGCGATCGAGCAGCCACTCCTCTATTTCTTAATTCCCGAAATTGAACTGCACTTTACAGCAGAAGGCGTTCATGTTAAAACCACTGGCTCATTAGAACAAATTAAAGAACTATTATCTATTGATAGTAAGCTTCCCGATTATGAACCAGTTTCTTTAGCAGAAGATTTCGCGGATTGTGAAAATTATTCTCGGCGGATTGAGAAGTTAATTGCAGCAATTCAAAAAGATGAATTGCATAAAGCTATTATCTCTCGTTCCAAAAAATTTACTGGGAATTTGGACGTGCTGGGAACTTATACTGTTGGAGCTAAAGCGAATAACTCAGCGCGTTCTTACTGTTTAAATATTGGAAATGTGCGTGCGGTTGGCTTTAGTCCTGAAATTTTGATGCAAGTCGATAAAGACGGGTTTATTATGACAAATCCTCTTGCAGCAACTCGTCCTCGCGGTCAATCTAATGAAGAGGATGCAAAACTTAATGATGAATTATTTACTGATGCTAAGGAAGTGAAAGAACACGCGCTTTCTATTTGGTTAGCACAAAGCGAACTTTGTTCATTTTGTTTGCCAAAAACGGTGCGAGTTTTTAACTTTATGGAGGTGAAAAAATATCGGTGCGTGCAACATCTTTCTTCTAGAGCTGGCGGTCAACTTCAATCAGGAAAAACTTTGTGGGATGGATTGAAGGTTTTATTTCCAGGGATTACTGTTTCGGGAATTGATAAGCAGACAGCTTTAGATTGGATCGATCGCTTGGAGGATGAACCAAGAGGAATTTATGCGGGTGGTATTGGTTGGGTTGATAGTAACGGGGAATCAGATTTAGCGATCGCAATTCGCTCTGTTTACCAATATGATAATGAAATTTATCTTAATGCTGGGGCGGGTATTGTTGCCGAGTCAGTACCTAGAAATGAGTACATTGAATCGGTCAATAAAATGAATACGATGCTAACTAATTTGGTTTTAGAATCTTGAAAAAAGATGAGATATTTGGATGAGTATCATCGGTCATGGAATTGACATTGTCGATGTCAGAAGTATCGAAGCACTTGTAAAACAAAAGGAAGAAGGTTTTGCCAAGCAATATCTTACAGTTGCCGAACGCAATGTTTCTGGATTTAACACTAATCACTGGCAATATCTCGCCAGTCGTCTTGCTGCTAAAAAGGCAGTTTTGAAAGTACTTTGTAGAGACTATCAACAGTCTGATTTATGGTTGGAGATTGAGATTCAAAAGCGATCGACAGGTGAACCTTATGTGGTTCTTTATGCTACTGCTTTGCAAATAGCAACGAAATTTGGCATTACTAAATGGCTGTTGAGTATTAGCCATACTCCATTTTATGCTGCTGCAAGTGCGATCGCATTCTCCACAACCAATAAATGTCAACTGCACGCTCATCCACCGCAATGAAGTTGACATCATAAATTCATAAACAAACTTTTTTTCGAGCAAAAACTTAATTGAGTTACTCAAAGTAACTTAAGTCTTAGGGATAAGGGAGTGAACACTAGATTGAGAGTACAACAATTAGTTCCAGGTTTTTTATTAGCTAACACAATTTCTACATTCGTAGCAGTTCCAGCTTTTGCACAAATAATAGAAGTAACTGGCGTGCGTGTAATTAGCACGCCCAGCGGAGTTAATGTAATTTTAGAAACCGATTCACAGACAACTCCCCAAGTGTCTACAACTAGTTCGGACAAAACTTTAGTAACCGATATTTTCAATACCCAATTGCGTTTACCTAATGGTGAAGAATTTCGTCAAGAAAAACCAGCACAAGGAATTGAATCGGTTACAGTAACACAGTTATCTCCAAATACTATCCGAGTTACGGTAACAGGAACCACACAAATACCAAAGGCTCAAATTAATCCCAGTTCATTAGGAATAGTCCTCAGCCTTAACACTACACCAACTACACCTAAACCAGATGAAGAAATTGAAATTTTGGTCAGTAGAGAGATACAAAATCAATATGTAGTTCCTAATACCACTGCTGGAACGCGAACAGATACCCCACTACGGGATATACCCCAATCAATTCAAGTTATTCCTCAACGAGTTATTCAAGACCAACAAGCTATAAACATTGAGGAAGTGGTAGAAAATGCCAGCGCAGTCACTTTTTTGGGTGAAACAGATGGCAGAGGCCCTCGTTTTTCCATTCGGGGCTTTGATAATGCTCCCGTTCTGCGCGATGGATTTCTATTTCGCTCTGGGTCGGGTGGTTTACTAGAAGTGCAAAATTTGTCGCAAGTTGAGGTACTTAAAGGACCTTCTTCTATTTTATCCGGTGATATCGAACCTGGAGGAATAATTAATGTAGTCAGAAAACGACCGCTATCAGAACCATTTTATAATATTGAATTTCAAGTTGGAAATCGCAACTTTTTTCGCCCTTCTTTTGATATTTCCGGGCCTTTGACCGCAGATCGTAGCCTTCTCTATCGCTTGAATGCTATGTATTTAAATGACGGTGGTTTCCGAGATTTTGATAGTAGCTATAATCGCTTTTCGATTGCCCCAGCTTTAACTTGGAAGATTGGCAACCGCACCGATATCAACTTTATTTTTGAGTATATAAAGGATGATAATCCAGCTGATTTTGGAACGGTCGCTTTTGGTAGGGGTATTGCTAACATTCCGCGAGAACGTGTGATGAACGATCCTAGTGATGTTATTCAAAATACATTCTCAGATTTGGGTTATGATTTGGAACATCGCTTTAGCGATAACTGGAAATTGCGAAATGGGTTTCGCTTTACTCATTCAGCATTTAATTATGGACGTAATAAAAATGATGTAATTTTGCTTCCTGCTTTTTTAGATGAAGAAACGGGAACTTTAACTCGATTTTTTGCCGATCAGTTTGGTGATAGCCAAGACTATAATTTGATCACAAATATCCAAGGCAATTTCTCCACTGGTCCAATTCGGCACACACTTCTGTTTGGATTTGATTTAGGCAGAGCTAACACTTATTCTGAGACAACGGTTGACTTTGATAACCCGTCACCACTAAATATTTTCAATCCCGTTTATGGGACTATTCCTAAACCGAAGGCAAATACCCTTTCTCCATTTGACGATCAAAGAACGCAGCAGGATCGTTTAGGAATTTATTTGCAAGATCAAATTAAATTATTAGATAATTTAATTGTGTTAGCAGGCATTCGTTATGATACTATCAAACAAACCTTAAGTAGTAACCTTTTTGAGTCACGGGAAACTCAATATAATGATGCTTTTACTCCTCGTGTTGGTATTGTCTATCAACCGATCGAAGCAATCTCTCTTTATGGTAGTTATTCTCGATCGTTTGCTCCTAATACAGGAACTACTGTGGAGGGAAATCTCCTCGATCCTGAACAGGGCGAAGGATTTGAAGTAGGAGTTAAAGCTCAGTTAATGGAGAATCGTTTATTTGCGACTTTAGCTTACTTCGATATTACCAAACAAAATGTTGCTGTCTCCGATCCAAATGCAGTTTTACCAGGATTTTTTATTGCTACAGGAAAAGAACGAAGCCAAGGGGTAGAACTTGATGTGGCTGGAAGAATTTTACCAGGCTGGAACATAATTGCTTCTTATGCGTTTGTTAATGCCAAAATCACAGCAGACACCGATTCAGAAATTGTAGGTAATCGACTGGTAGGTATTCCTCAACATAGTGCAAGTTTATGGACAACTTACGAAATTCAAGCTGGTAATTTACAAGGCTTAGGGTTTGGTATGGGATTTAATTTTGTTGGGGAACGAGAAGGAGATATAACCAATTCTTTTCAGGCGGATAGTTTTTTCTTGATGAATGCAGCTATCTTTTATCGGCGTAATAATTGGCGGGCACAAATCAATTTCAATAATTTATTTAATGCCAATTATATTGATGCGATCGGTAGAAGTAGCCGAGTCAGAGAAATTACTCCGGGTGAACCTTTCACTGTCCGAGCTTTAGTTTCAGTAGAATTTTGATCTTTCTCAATCGCAAATAGAAGGAAATGAGGACTAAGCAATCAGTAAAATTTGTTGCCTATATTTGGCTTTTGGTGTTAGTGATATTAACAGCACTTGTAATTGTTACTTTTCAGGGAATAAGAAATAATTTCTCTGCTAATGGCGATCGCTCTCTGTCACTCGCTAGCTCGGCAAATTGTCGAACGATAGGGCATCAAATAGGAAAAACCAAAGTTTGTGGACAACCTGAAAAAATTGTAGTATTCGGTTCGCCCCTTTTAGAATCATTACTGACTTTAGATATTCAACCATCTGGGTTTGCTGACTATTTCATGTTTCACAAAGGAAATTTTGATAATCCCAGTCAACAAATCCCTTATTTGGGCAATCGAATTAATACTCAGCCAGCAAATTTAGGTTTGCTTTCCTCGCCCTCTATTGAAGCCATTCTCAAAGTCAAACCGGACTTAATTTTAGGTACTCAATACAATGCCAGCCAGTACAAAATATTATCCAAAATTGCTCCAACCTTACTACTTGATTGGAACAATGCAGAAAAAAACCTGAAGACGATCGCTCAAGCGGTCGGAAGTTCTAAAAAAACAGAATCACTATTAGCGGAAACAAAACAACAGATTAAAACGGCTCGTGATTCCTTTGCGCCTATAGTTGCTCAATACTCAAAAGTGCTGTTACTACATTCAGGAAACTTACAGGATATTTATTTGGGTGACAATGCTTTCGGTCTTTGCAGTTCCCTGATTAAAGAGTTAGGATTTCAGTTAATTTTGCCTCCTGAGTTAAATAAAAGTTCGCCTGTTTCTGTTTCACTTGAAATTTTATCTCAATTCAATGATGCAGATTCAATTATTTTATTAGGCAGCAATTTTAGCAAACTGAACAGCAAAAATAGCTTTAAAGAACACCAATTATTAAATCTAAAACAGGCATGGGAAAAAAATGCGATCGCTCAATCTTTTAAAGCCAGTAAAAACGGACGAGTCTACTTCATTCCATACTATATGTGTGCAAGTTTACCCGGTTCCATCGGTACAAAACTTTATCTCAAAGAACTGAAAAAGCAGTTGCTATCAGTAAGATAAGCTTTGTTACTTAGATTGCTAAAAAGCGGTCTAAAGAGAAGCATTCCATTTTGCTAAATTCCATAAAGTCCAATTAATTACTACTAATTTACTGTGCGTACTTTCTTAATTATCTGGATCGGTCAATTCGTATCTGCTATTGGCAGTGCCATGACTCAATTTGCACTAACCATTTGGGTTTGGCAGTTTACTGAGCAGGCAACAGCGATCGCCTTATTCAGTTTCTTTTTTTATTTCCCACAATTCTTTGTAGCCCTATTTAGTGGAATTCTTGTAGACAAATTTAACCGAAAACACCTGATGATTTTGGGTGATACCTGTGTAGCTTTATGTACCATTACAATTGCGCTACTTTATTCAACTAACAGCTTACTTATCTGGCATCTCTACGGTTTAGCTGCTATTTATGGTTGCTTCGGACATATCCAAAATCTTGCTTATTCAACCTCAATTCCTTTAATGGTGACAAAGGAGCATTACACTCGTGCTAGCAGTATGAGTACTTTGGTAGTTCAAGCATCAGCTATTATTGCTCCAGCCTTAGCAGGTATCCTCTATTCTGTTAATGGTCTATTGCTAATTATCGCCGTTGATATTACTACTTTCCTGATTGCTATTGGAACATTGTTATTAGTTAAAATTCCTCAACCTTCTCTAGATACAGAAGATACAACTAACTCCGAAAACGAAACAATTTTGCAGAAGATAGCAATGGGGTTTCAATATATTTTTTCCACACCAAGTTTACGGGCAATGACTATTGCTTTTTCCTTATTTTGGTTTTTTCATCAAATAGGAGAAATCTTATATGAACCGATGATTCTTGCCCGTACAGGTGGTAATGCCCAAGTGTTAGGTGTTGTTGTTACGGCTGCTGGAGTAGGTGGTGCGATCGGAGCATTAAGCTTAAGTATTTGGGGCGGTTTTAAGCGTCGCATTCATGGAATGTTAATTGGATTTATCGGTAGTGGTTTAGGTAAAATTGCATTAGGTTTAGGTCAAAAACAATTAACTTGGATTATCGCTCAGTTGTACTCCTACGCAAATGTACCTTTGTTATTAAGTTCTAGTAATGCGATCTGGTATGCCAAAGTATCACCCACTATTCAGGGACGAGTTTTTGCTGCCGATCATGCGATCGGAATGATAATTGGAACAATAGCTAGCTTAATTGCTGGATTTTTAGCTGACAGATTTTTTGAACCAGCAATGAAATCAAAAGGAGTTTTGGCATCCATTTTTGGTTCAGTTTTTGGTACGAACACAGGCAGCGGCATTACCTTATTATATGTTATGACTGCGATTTGCATAGTGTTAATTGGTATTGGCGGATATGCCTTCCGAACACTGCGGAATGTAGAAAACATTTTACTAGACCACGATATAAGTAGCGACTTGCAAACAAGAGGACATGGGCTTGCAAACAAGGACAAATCGAGTTCAGATTAAAATGATAAAAATGTGACCTGTTGGTTCATTTGCATTCCTTGGGGCTTTATTAGTGTAAAACAGCCCAAAAACCTTGCATGAGTCGAAGAAAATGTAACCCACATTCCGCACCCAGAACTGTCACAATCGGAAATTACGGATATAAAAGAGGAAAGCTTGCATAAAAAGAGACATTGTCCCTCAAAAAAGAGATTCCAGCCGCTAAGTTCTGGCTGATGGTTCTTATCTGAGTTGGATTGCACCTGACCGAGAATCTCAGAAAAAAGGGGCTACTCGGATGAGAGTGCGAGTGATTGAGTATGTAATTCAAGAGAATGGCAAAGAGCAAATTTATCGTTTGATTACTGAATTTTAGACCAAATAATTCCAGCTAAAAAACCTAGATCTAATCCACGAGTTGTCAAGAAAACCCGCTCGAAATTTAAGGCAGCTAAACCTATTCATCGTGGGCGAGGCACTCAGTTACAGCAGTTAAATTTCATAATTATTTAAAGTATTCCAGCCAAAAATTTGGCCCCTTTGACTGAGTTATTTATCAAGTTAATTATTCATTATTGAGTTAGTCGATCGGCTAAGTCTGTTTGCATTCAACCACAGACGGCACGTGGCATCATCCTAGAAACTCAGTTCTGATACTTCTTTTTTTATGGCATCGAACAAGAAACGGATGTTATCCAGACTCCGCCAAGTAAACCTGTCACTATTTGCGATCGTTGCAGAAGGTTTCCTATCGCGCCTCAGTTTCGGTTTCATTAGCTTTGCATTACCGCTCTACGCCAGTCATTTGGGGTTAAGCTTGACTCAAATTGGCTTTCTCATTGCCCTCAACGAAGCTGTAGCTTTGATGCTGAAACCTGTAATGGGTTATGCAGCTGACCGCTTTGGTTTGAAACGCAGCTTTACGATCGCAATTGGTCTACGTAGTTTAGTTGCGCTACTCCTAGCTTTTGTGACATCACCTTGGCAACTTTATGGCGTTAGAGCAATTCATGGTTCATCAAAAGCACTACGCGATCCAGCGGCTAGTGCTTTAATTGCTGAACAAGGCGGCAAAAAAGCGATCGCTTCCGCCTTCGCCTGGTATCATACAGCGAAAATGGTCGCAGGCTCTCTGGGTAAAGCACTGGCTGGGATTATCCTCACAATAACAGCCTCTAACTTCTCCCTAGTCTTTACCCTCTCCTTTGTTATCTCAGTATTACCACTCTACGCTGTCGCACGCTATGTCCGAGAAAATACGCCACAACCTGAAGAAACAAAGGCGGCGGTGGAAACTTTAACTCAAGCGACACCTGAAGAACCTCCTGTTAACGTCTTGGAATCTCGATGGTTGCTACTCCCGTTCACACTATTGAATTTTTTGATCAACGGTACAGCAGAAATGCTTAAAGGGCTGTTTCCCATCCTGGCGACACAATATGGTGGTTTGAACGAAGCGCAAACAGGTCTAATCTATACTGCTTCAACGATCGTACTGCTGATCTCAGGGCCGATGTTTGGTTGGCTGTCCGATCGCGGAAATCGTAAGCTTGTATTGATGGTGCGAAGCATTGCCAATACTATTTCCTCGATTATTTACATTTTTGCCCCTAATTTCCTCGGCATTACTACAGGAAAATTAGTAGATGACATTGGCAAATCAGCTTTTCGTCCAGCTTGGGGTTCTCTGATGGCGCACATCTCCAGCTTTGACAAGCGACGACGCGCCCAAACGATGAGTTGGATGATTTTGGGTGAAGATGCTGGCACAATTGTTGGGCCAATTTTGGCTGGTTTTCTCTGGACTACCTGGGGTCTGACAATTATGTTAAGCGCCCGTGTTGTGCTGGCGATCGTTACTGAAGTTTATGCTGCTTATCTCGATCGCTTATTAGAAAATACAGAGAGAGATAAGAGTACCCAACCTCATCGCCGTCGCCGTCGCCGTCGCCGTCGTCGAAGTTCTGTTCTTCATTGGTTTAGGAGAAAAACAAGACGGAGGTAAATGTCAAAAATTAGCTTTCCGCCCAAGTGCTTCCAATAAAAGGTGAGGAAA
Source organism: [Phormidium] sp. LEGE 05292 (assembly GCF_015207735.1). GTDB lineage: Bacteria > Cyanobacteriota > Cyanobacteriia > Cyanobacteriales > Aerosakkonemataceae > Floridanema. The sequence continues at coordinate 17,574 of NZ_JADEWG010000006.1, read as the reverse complement.
ATTAACTGTCATTCCATCAACACCTGCTTGAATAGCTGATTTCATCACTTCTGTATTAGTTACTTTCCACGCTCTAACTTCTAAACCAATTTTCTGATAAGTGGAAACTAATTCTGGAGAAACTGCACTGGCGGGTAGACAAATTTGATCCAAACTTGCATCAACAGCTTGCATAACATTTCCCTGACTAAAGTCGGATGTTAACCATCCAACTTTAGTAGCAGGGAATTGAGCTTTGATGTTCTGTACCGTTGGAAAATTAAAGGATGTGAAAGTTACAGAATCTAAAAGATTAAATTCTTTTACCATTTCTAGAACAAGCAACTCTATTCCCACTTGTTTGACTTCCAAAACTAAGTGAGTACGATTTCCATAGCGTTCTAAACTATCTCGAAGTAGGGGTACTTTGGCACTGCTAAATTTTTCACCAAACCACGCTCCAGCATCTAATTTATTGATGACAGACCAAGGGGTTATTTGTACTAAACCTGTTCCATTAGTGGTGCGGTCTAGGGATTTGTCGTGGATCAGAATTAACTTTCCATCGCTAGTGGCGCGGATGTCTGTTTCGATCGCGTCTACACCAACTGATAATGCAACATCAAAACTTTCCCACGTATTTTCAGGAGCAAGACTTGCAGCGCCACGATGTCCAATAACTTGCATAACTTCAACTTCTTGTAATCAAAACCATCTAACAGCTTTCGCATTCCGATCTTCTAATTTACCAGTTTATTTCTATTGTTTATTTAGATAAATAAATCTCTATCTTTAGATGGATGTTTAAATAATTTGATTTTAGTAAACAGCATCCTAAAATTTCTGTATCTGCCAAAAGGATGAATTATTAACTGTTAATAATGAGAACATTCTCACGATATTTAACATTAGATTTAGTAAATTAAAGTAAGTTGATTGGGAAGTTAAAAATAGGTTAAATCAAAACCTTTTAATACCTTTTTACTTCTTCTAAACTAACACGCATTTAAATTTAACATTTTGCAACCTAGAGTTCTTTCAGCAAAGCTTTTGGGCAAAAGATAAGCCCTTAATAGCTGATTTTGAACTGAAAACAGTAAACAAAGGAGACAGAAAATGCAGGCAATTATTCTTGCAGCTGGTCGTGGTTCGCGGCTTACACCAGTGCTTAAAGGCAGACCTAAGTGCTTGGCACCAGTAGGAGAGATAAACCTAATTGAGTATCAGTTAGCTGCACTTCGCAGCTTTGGAATTACTGATGTTTGCGTTGTACTGGGATATTGCGGTAATCAAGTGCGTCAAGCGATCGGCGATCGCTGTCACTATGTCGTCAACCGTCGATATGCCAAAACTAATAGCCTTTACTCACTTTGGCTAACTCGAAACTGGGTACAAGATGACTTTATCCTTATGAACAGCGATGTTTTAGCCCATCCTCAAGTTTATCAACGTTTATTGGAAACTCCCGGTAATGCACTGGCTTATGATTCCAGTTCGGGAACTGAGGCAGAACAGATGAAAGTAGCTTTTAGAGAAAACAAGCTACGGCGCATTAGTAAAAAGCTTAGTGTCGAAAAAGCGCATGGCGAAAGTACTGGACTTTTGAAATTTACGGCATCCAGCATTAAATCCTTTTTTAATGCAGCTGAAACAGCCCTGGCAATTGGAGGAGAAAATCAATGGGCACCTGCTGCGATCGAACAATTAGCTCGTGAAATGCCCATCTTTGGTGCAGACATTGCCGATTTGCCTTGGGTGGAAATCGATTTCCCTGAAGATTGGCATCATGCTTGTGAAAGGATTTGGCCGAAAATTCGTAAGGCTGTTGTCTCTTCAAAACTCAAGCATACAGTACCTTCACCTGCTGCTTTGCGGGAAATCCTACTCGAATCAGAGGTGGCGTAATGAGTTATACCGAAGACTCAGTTTTTCAGACCATTCAGCAAATTCGTATACCTAGCGCAGTTGAAAAAGCTGTTGCTGATGCCTGGAGCAAATGGTCTGGCAAACAGCCCCAGTCTGTACGGATAAAGCTCGGTCTAACTAATTACAAGCCATTCGAGCGGGCGCGAGTTATGGCTGAAGCGACGATCGCACCGGGAGGCAGCAATCAAGCAACAATAACGCTCAATCTATTTTTTCAGATCTTTGCCAAAGCCGAAACCGCTCTTAAGGAGGCAGGGAACGGTTATAGTCAGAACTTTTTCCCCTGCAATGGGCCTCCAATATTTCTGATTCCCGATTGGCACACGGTTGTTTGGACGTTGCCTAATGCTCCAAATATGAGGGAGTTGGCACAGTTATTAGATCCAGAACATTTTTGCAATTTGTTAGTGCCGCCTGATGAATTAAAGGGGATGAACGAGGCGGATTATCCCACACCTAAACTGTTTCGTTATGTGCCATTAAAACGATCGCTTCTGACTTGGGAACACCCAACTACGCACAGTCGTTACTTTGCCAAGTTAATTAATGAAGATGACGCAGAATGTGTGATTCGCAATTTTCAGATCGTTGATGAAGTGGCTAAACGCGATCGATTAAAATTCGATGTTCCTCAAATTGTTTCCTACAATCCCACCATTCGCACCGTTTTAATGACTGAAGTTTCTGGCACTCAGTTTACAGAAATAATGCGTCGCGCTTTGCCGGAAACTTTTGCACAAGTGGGAGAAGTCCTCGGACAATTGCATTATTTAAATCTCGATCCTAAACCAGTTTGGACACCCCAAAAAGAGTTAAAAATTCTCTCTCGCCATCTCAAGGGTGCAAAGCTGGCACTTCCGCAATTAAGTTCTAGAATTGAGGGTGCGATCGCCAAACTGAAAAACTTATCCAAACAGTTTTCTTTCCCGCAAAATCAACCAATTCACGGCAATTTGTTTGGCGATCAAATTCATTACAATTCAAACAGAATCGGTATAGTTGATTGGGATATGCTTTCAGCAGGCGATTCCCTTTATGATATTGGTCGTTTGATTGCTCATTTAATTTATCTAGCTGGAAGAGAAGAAATATCGCCATCAGCTGTAAGCGCCTGTGTAGAAGCTTTGCTAAGAAGTTATGAAGCAGAAACTAATCGAGCGATCGAGCGATCGCGTTTAGTTTGGCATATCGCTACTCAAGTGTTGCTACGCGGTAAAATTTCGTCACTCAGAAAGTTACCAGAAGGATGGCAAACACATCTTAGTTTTGTTGTCACTGAATGCGAAAAATTGCTTGACGGTAAGAGTGATTATTTATCTTTACCAGCACTCAAATATGGGGTTTTATCAGAGGTATAGTTATGGTTTCTAGTAAGCACGTTACTGTCTTATTTACAGGTTATGCTCACGTTCACTTTCTCTGTTTTCGACCTATTTACGAGCATTTAGTAAAAATTCCCGGAGTAGAAGTTTATGTTTCTGGAGGGGTACGCACAGAAACCGAAACCGGATTCAATTACGATGGCGATGCAATGTACAAACCGTTTCATATTCCATCAGAGCGGATCTTATCAGTTGATGAAATTCAAAATCGCCAATTCGATGTACTCTTTTCTGCCAACAAGCGGATTATTGCACCTTTAGAAAACTTCGGAACGCGCATTCAAATTTTTCACGGCGTTTCTTTCCGCAACCGAGGAGTACGCCAGGAAAACCTAGATTACAATGTTTTCTTTATTATTGGCCCTTATATGCGGCGCAAATTTGCTGAATCTGGTTTGTTAGCAGAAAACGATCCGCGTGGGGTGTCAATTGGTTTTCCCAAAACTGATTCTTTAGTGACAGGAGAACTCGATCGCCAAGAGTTATTAGAAAAATATGGATTTGATGGAAAGCGATCGATAATTCTCTATGCTCCCACAGGACAAGCTGACAATTCGTTAGAAACAATGGGTAAAGAAGTGATTCGTCGTTTGTCAGAAACAAATCAGTACGATTTGCTAATTAAACCTCACGATCATCCGAAAAATAACATTGATTGGTTTGCAAAATTAGCACCTTTAGAAAGTCCTCATACTCGACTGGTGAGTGAACTTGATATTATTCCCTTACTTTATCTTTCCGATCTTTTAATTACCGATGCTTCTTCGGTTGCGAATGAATATACTTTATTAAATCGACCCTTGGTATTTTTGGATGTACCAGAGTTGATTGAGCGATCGCAAAAACAAGGCGCTTTAGTCGATCTAGAAACTTGGGGACGGCGCGGGGGTTTAATCGTCGAACATCCCGAACAAGTAGAAAAAATAGTAGCAACTAGCCTCGCAGAATCCGATCGTTTCTCAGAAATTCGGACTAACATTGCCCAAGATTTATTTTACAACCCCGGTCAAGCCACTAATGCCGCTATCTCATGGTTTAAAGAACAATTTCTATCTTGAAAATAAGGGAAATCGTAAAAGACAAATAAAGTAAATATCTGTCTATTCTACGGGAAGACTATCACCTACATCTGTGTTCATCTGTGTCCATCTGTGTTTCATCTGTGGTTAAAAATTCAACCTGCAATTCCCAACAGACAATTTCCAAAAACCCTCTTACAATAACCATTCAACCAGACTTTATCTCAATTCAATTGGGCAAACATGATGACGAAATCCTTAACACAAACTCCCAAAAAAATCGCTTATTACTTAAGGTATTGTGGCAACCTACATTACTTTGCAGCCATTAAACCTTATCTAGATTACTTTCTGCAACAAGGGATTCACCAAAATTACTTAGTCGTACAACAACTCAGTGCAGAAAGTAGCGATCGCGAATATACAGGCTACGCGCATTTATTCACAGATCGATGTGATTTAGACAGCTATGATTTAGTATTAACTCCTACCTTTTTGCGAGAGCAAGAAAGAAGTAACCAAACTCGCGCCGTACAAATTTTTCATGGGATGTCCGATAAACCTTTCACTTACGATCGCGATTTTAGCAATTACTTACTTTGCTTGTGCGTAGGTCAGCGACAGGCAGAACGCTTGCTGCAAAATGAGTGCAATCGTAATATGAAATGGGTTTTGATTGGATATCCTAAATTTGACGATTTCCCTATACAACCCAATCTATTTAACAATGATAGAAAAACTGTAATTTACTCCCCAACTTGGCGGAAAGGAAATATTAGCTCGATCGATATATTTTTGGATAATCTCGATGTTGTTCACCAAATTACTAAAGATTATAACCTAATTGTCAAACCACATCCGAATATTTTTAATTCCGATCGCCAATTTTACGATCCAGAAATTGTTAATCGTTTAAAAAGCATTTCCAATATAAAACTTGTTTGTTCGGGAAATGTTATGCCTTGGTTTGCTCAATCAGATCTGTTTATTGGCGATATTTCAGCTTCAGGCTACGAGTGGTTATATTTCAATAAACCTGCAATTTATCTCAATCCTCAACCTGGTAGACTGCAACGCAGTGCTGATGTTTCGTCAATGACTTATCTTTGGCAGTGCGGAGATGTGTGTGATGATATCCAGCAATTAAAGCATTTAATTGATGAGAATTTGCAATGCGATCGCTACGAAAAGATCCGCGAATCTATTCTGCATTACAGCGTGTTTAATCCCAGAGATAAAGGCGCGACTAAGCGTGGTATCGATCGACTTGAACAACTGTTGCATTTGAATTCATTACAGCAAGTTTAATCGAGTAGGGAACTTTTCTCCCTAGTAGTAGATGCGATCGAACTTAGAAATCGAGTTTTATTTCTGTTATGCTTTCCCAAAAAGTAACTTCAAGATGTCTACTAACCTTATTGGTATAAAGTTACACTTATCAGAGTCTAATAAAACGAAAAAATCTCGTGGATGGTATCGAATTTTCTTTGGAGTGCGATCGCGTATCCTAGCCTGGTACGTTGTGCTGATGGCTTGTTCTGCCATTGTCTGTATTTTGGCAATCCGTCAAGTTATGCTTGTCCGCCTAGATCAGCGAATTGAAAAGTCTCTTAACCACGAAACCAAAGAATTTCAACGAGTAGTACAAGGAACAAATCCCTCCACAGGTCAACCTTTTGGTGATGATGTCATCGCGATTTTCGATAAATATGTATCGCGTAACGTTCCCGATGAAAACGAGTATTTTATTGCGCTATTAAACGGTCAATTCTACAAATCTGACCCGACAATCCTTCCCAGTTCGCTTCAGTCAGATTCAGAGTTGCTTAAAGAATGGGCACAACTAACCGAGCAAAGGCAAGGTAAAAAGGAAACTTCAACGGGTACTCTCATCTATTTGGCGAAGCCATTGTTTAAAGGTAAAACTCGTGGAGTAATGGTAATGGTTTACTTCACTGGTGTTGAGCATCGCCAGATCGATGAAGGTACGGTTGTTGCGATTCAAGTAACTCTTGCCGTCCTTGCAGTTGCTTCGGTATTGGCTTGGATCGTCGCGGGACGGGCACTAGCTCCTCTGCGCTTACTTACGGAAACAGCCCACTCTATTACTGAATCTGACCTGACTCGACGTATTCCTGTTAAAGGATCGGATGAACTGGCAGAATTAACTATTACTTTTAATGAAATGCTCGATCGCCTTCAGGCTGCTTTTGCTAGTCAACAGGACTTTGTTAACGATGCTAGTCACGAACTGCGAACGCCGATTACGATCGTTCGAGGGCATTTGGAACTGCTGGGGGATGATCCTCAAGAACGGCGCGAAACGATTAAGTTGGTAACTGGGGAACTCGATCGCATGAATCGCTTTGTGGATGACTTGTTGTTATTGGCGAAGGCAGAACAACCTGATTTTTTAAACCTGGAAACGGTGGAAGTTGGTGAACTGACTGAGGAACTTTACGCCAAGGCAAAAGCTTTAGCCCATAGGGATTGGCATCTGGAACGCAAGGGTAAGGGGCGTATTGTAGCAGACTACCAACGTATTACTCAGGCAATTATGGAACTCGCTAGAAATGCAACCCAGCATACTCAAGAGAAAGACTTGATCGTTTTGGGTTCGATAGTGAGGAATGGTAAAGCTTATTTCTGGGTGCGCGACACTGGAGAAGGTATTGCCGAGGCTGAACAGGCAAGGATTTTTGAACGCTTTGCCCGAGTTGCTGATAGTCTTCGGTGTTCTTCTGGGGCGGGTTTGGGTTTGTCTATTGTTAGGGCGATCGCGATCGCTCACGGTGGTTGGATAGAACTATTAAGTAAACCGGGTGCTGGTTCTACTTTCACTCTTGTTATTCCGGTGGAACAATATTAAAGTTGAAATCTTTATGAATCGGATTCTAATTGCTGAAGACGAAGCTTTTATTGTTAGCTTTCTAGAGAAAGGTTTTAAAGCTCACGGATTTATTACCGCAGTAGCCAGAAATGGTTATGAAACAATTTCTATGGCTTCCAGTGAGGATTTCGATCTCCTAATTCTTGATATCGGTCTTCCAGGTAAAAATGGGTGGATTGTCCTCGAAGAATTGCGGCAGCGGGGAGAGCAAATGCCGATAATTATTCTTACTGCTCGTGATGGTGTAAAAGATAAAGTTGCGGGTTTGGAAGGTGGGGCTGATGACTATGTAACTAAGCCATTTGGTTTTGAAGAATTATTAGCACGAGTGCGTTTGCGATTGCGGGATAAACGATCGCCTAATGGAACCGAAGAAATGGTACTCAAGGCAAGTGATATTGTGCTCGATTTGCATAAACGTCAGGTTAAGGTTAGCGATCGCCTCATTGAATTATCAGCCAGAGAATTTACCCTTGCAGAAGTCTTTCTTCGTCATCCCGGAGAATTGTTGACCCGGGAAAAATTACTCGATCGGGTTTGGGGTTACGATTACGATCCGGGTTCAAATATTGTTGATGTCTATGTTGGTTATTTGCGAAAAAAGTTAGGGGGCGATCGGATCGAAACTGTTAGAGGTCAGGGTTATCGCCTCCGAATATAATATCAAATAACAAAATTGTTTTCTATTTTTTCGTCTATCTTTAGAGATATTTTTTGTACTTATATTTAGCTCAATTTACAACAAAATAATTTATTAACCTTTTGTTAACCAAAGGACAATTTTCGCTTAAACTTATAAAAATGAATCAATTTTTTGGCAATTTATTGTTAGCTCCAACCTTTTGTTTCGGAGTAACTTCCGTTGTATCTTTTTCGGCAATAACTGGGTCAATACCAGCTAATGCCGAAAGTGCAAATAGTTCTGTAGGTATAGGTTTTGCGATCGCGCAAAGCAATTTAGAAGTGTCGCTAGAGTCAGATTCGATGGCTCAAATTACTTCTGTTTCCCAACTTTCCGATGTACAACCGAGTGATTGGGCGTTCCAAGCATTACAATCTTTAGTAGAGCGTTACGGCATCATTGTTGGTTACGAGGATGGCACTTTCCGAGGCGATCGAGCAATGACACGCTACGAGTTTGCGGCGGGTTTGAATGCTGCTCTAAACCGCATTAACGAGTTAATTACAAGTGGAAATAGAAATTTAGTTAGTCAAGAAGATTGGGAAACATTACGAAAGTTACAAACAGAATTCGCCACTGAACTTAACGCCTTAAGAGGTCGAATTGATACTTTAGAAGTTCGCACCCAACAGCTAGAAGCTAACCGATTTTCCCCTACGACTAAACTTGAAGGTGAAGTAATTTTTGCCATCAGCGATGTGTTTGGCAATGAAGTTGGCGATCGTAATAATACGGTTTTTCAACAACGGGCGCGTCTCTATTTTGAAACTAGTTTTACAGGCAAAGACCGCTTGAGAACTCGTCTTGATTTTGGCAATTTTGAACGTTTCGATTTACCAACTTATGAAGGTCGCCTCGCTTTTGCTTCCAATACTGATGGTGTAGTTGAACTAGGAGATTTAGAGTATCGCTTTCCTATAGGTGAAAGACTAACAGTTTTTCTTGAAGCAAATAATGCTGGACTTCATGACTTCACTAATGTTATTAACCCATACTTTAGAAGCAGTGGGAGTGGTGCAATTTCTCGCTTTGGTCGGCGCAATCCAATATATCGAATTCCTAATGCAAATGCTGGTTTAGGTGCAAGATTAAAATTAAGCGATGCTGTCAGATTTGACTTTGGTTACCTAGCAGGAGAAGCAGATAATCCTACTTCTGGTAGAGGTTTATTCAATGGGGATTATGGCGCTATTGGTCAGTTAACATTTAATCCCAGCGATCGCTTTGCCCTTGGCTTAACTTACATTCATTCTTATGCCTCTGCGGGTGAAGGTCTTGATACTGGAACTGGCAGTACAGCCGCCCGCTTAAATCAATTAGGGCCACAAGAAATTGAGCGTCCGGTAGTTGCTAACTCCTACGGTATCCAAGCTAATTATAGAGTCACTGATAATATTGCTATTGGTGGTTGGGTTGGATATACAGCTGCTCGTGCGATCGGTTTCGGAGATGCTCAAATTTGGAACTATGCTCTGACTATAGCTTTTCCCGACCTTGCTAAAGAGGGAAATTTGGGCGGAATTATTATCGGCATGGAGCCTAAGTTAACTAATACTAGTAGTGGTTTAAGAGCGATCGGACAATTTGAAGACCCCGATACCTCACTGCACATTGAAAGCTTTTACAGATATCAGGTGACGGATAACATTGCCATTACTCCCGGTATCATCTGGATAACAAATCCGAATCACAACAACAACAATGATGACTTTGTTATTGGCACTATCCGAACTACTTTTGAGTTCTAATTATGCAATTGGGTTCTTCCATTCGGGGGGCGACAAGCGCCCCCTGAACTAGCATAAGCGCAAACAGTCTCCAGAGGATGCTTCCGGTAAGCAAATAAAAATAGCAGCTAATGAGATTTAAACTTTGGACAAAAGAAAAGTTGTTTCGCGACGTTGTAGCGCGAAAAAATTATCATTAATAATGAAGAATTAGGCTGATTTAAGCAGCAGTCTGTGTCGGAGAAGGGTTCTTTTTCATCTTTTTAGTCTTTTTGACCACAGGATGTCGTTTTCTTTTCTCTTTGGAATCACCTTGTAACCGCCTAATCGAAAAACCACGGCATCAGGTAGATGCCAAGTAATTTCATCTTTTAAATCAAATCGTTCACCATACCAGAGGCGGTGTGCCCGACCGGAATTAGTTTCTTCATTAATGGATGGTTGACGGTAGAAAACTCTATTGCTACGTACTCTGGTAATTAGTACTAAATTTGATTGAGAAGAGAGTGCATCCAGAAATTGACGTTGGGAGTAATAACTATCAGCAAAGAGCTTTAATTAATGGAGAAAGCGTTTTGAGTAGAGATTTTTGAAGTTGTTTTCTTTCGGCAACTGCTGTGTTGGGGCTACTCGGTTCCTAAATTTCTAACCTCACGTTTTGACATTAAAGCTTTTTAAGCAATAAATTATTTCGCGTTTACTCATCGCGAAACACTTTTCTTCTTTGTCCAAAGTCCAATCAAAAAGAATTCTATCATCGTGCCAAACTCAATAGCGCTGCCGCGTTAGGGCAGTATCAACCTGAAATGGAGAAGGTAGAAACGTGAATTCTGCAAGGTAAAACTCATGTAGGTTCCCCGATCGCGATATGAGTTTACCTGGCAACAGCAATCGAGCTGTTCTTAGAGCAATGTCACTGATAACAATATTTGCGCCTACAAATAATAGTACAGCTAAACTTTCCATCATGTTGGTTGTGCTGCGCTCGACAAAACGTAAAGATACCAGCGATAAAGCAGCAAAGCTGAGCGTGAATGCCCAGTGAGATGCGGTAATTTGATAAAAGTTACTTAAAGAAGTGCTTGATGAATTAACGGAATGATGACATCAATGTTTTTAACCAACTCATCTGGCAGAGAATACCGCTGTTTTATATAGTTGGGATCGTTGTAACTGAGCCATACCGTTTTGTCAGTCGCTTCATAAGCCAGTATTTTCAGTGGCAAATCCAGAGCGATCGTGGGTTCTGCCACCATCAGAGGGGTTCCGGCTTTTGGATTACCAAATAGTAACAACTGCGTTGGAAGTAAATTGAGTCCAACTTTCTCAGCTTCCGCCTGTTGATCGATGCGGGCAAAAATGGTGATGCCTTTTGCCTGAATCACACTTACCAAGCGATCGATCGCTTCATTGACTGAATACGGGCTAGGCTGGTTGATAATGCCGTTATTTGCATTCATAACATAGACTCCTTACATAACAAAAACTGAAAAATATAGTCGTGACCATAACTTCTTAAAGATTGAGGTCGGATAATCCCAAATGATCGTCGGGACGGCGACCCAGAGCCCAGTGGTATTTGCGATCACTCTCTTGAATAGGCAAGTCGTTGATGCTAGCAATCCGTCGCCGCATCAGTCCATGTTCGTCAAACTCCCAATTTTCATTGCCGTAGGAACGGAACCAGTTACCGGAATCATCATGCCATTCGTAAGCAAACCGAACAGCAATTCGATTGTCTTGAAAAGTCCAAAGCTCTTTGATTAAGCGGTAATCCAATTCTTTAATCCACTTTCGGGTCAAGAATTCTACAATCGCCTCACGACCGGATAGAAATTCTGAGCGGTTACGCCAAACACTATCTGAGGTGTAAGCGAGTGATACTCGTTCAGGATTACGGGTATTCCAGGCATCTTCTGCAAGACGGACTTTTTGGATAGCAGATTCCCGATCGAAAGGTGGCAAGGGTGGTCGAGACTTTTCGGGGTTGTTCATAGTTGTATCAAATAGCATTTCAGCAGTCAAATAATATCAATCAGTGGCGATTCTAATCGCTGATGATGGAAAGAGTTTGCCCCGCAGCAAGAGTCGCAATGTTCCTATAGCAATGCTACCAATCACGATATTTGCACCAATAAATAATAGCACTGCCAAACCTTCTATTGCTCCGGTCATACCGCGTTCAACAAAGCGTAAGGGAGCCAATGCCAAGCCAGCAACGCCAAGCGTAAATGCCCAATAGGATGCTGAAAAAGGTTGTTGGCATAACCACGGTAGCAACCTGAGTAGGATTAGTGCCTGCATCAGTCCATAGCCGAAAAGCATTTGAGCAAAGATGTCGGGCAGACCGTAAGTGAGACTTAAGTAGGCAACACAGCCGACGGTAGGGGGTGCCAGTTGAATGCCCAGTGTTGGACGTAGGCGTTTGGGCAATGGTTCCAATAGATACAATCGCTGCATGATAATCGACTCCAATGCGAACCATGAAAACAGCCCCATCCCGCAAAACAACGCACCCCACTCACGATAGCCGAAAGTACTGGCTGAAATTGTACCAACAAACCCACCTGCAACTGTCGTCAGATAAAGCACAGGTGTAGTTGCTTCTGGCTTACCTCCGCCCATCCAGAACTGCCCGGAACGATATACACCAAAGCCTAATTGACCGATCGCGCCAATCATGAAGAGTGCAACCGCGAGTGTACGGTTATAGGGTGCGATCGCCAACGACACCAGCAATGTAGACACAGGCACTAGACCAATAAAACAACATAAAATAGGATGTCTGAACTCTGCCCATGCTTCCGCCCGCGCCCACACCCATTTGCTGGTATAAAGAAGTAAAAACACGAACCACACTACAACTGCCAGTAACATAATTGCTTCACCAATCCAAGCAGGCAAATGCCAAACTTTACTCGCTACTCGCCAACAATTCCCTAGCCCAACCAAACCTAGAATGATACCAAAAAAGGAAGCGGGCACATCTGGGCGATTGGCTTTCAGGAGGGCAAATTTTGAACGTAATTTTCTCATACTCAATCTTGGCAACTTAGTCCAAATTGAACCTGCCTAGACGCTCTTGGGTCGCCATTCTCAGTAGCGATCTGATCTACAAAACAATCCCTATTTTCGTATAGGCAACGACGGTTAGGGGCGTGCGCTGTCAAATTTGTGCCATACCGCCATCCACAAATAACTCAATGCCGTTCACAAAGCTGCTGTCGTCTGAAGCAAGAAAAACAACAGCTTTGGCAATTTCATCGGGTGTGCCGACTCTTCCCAACGGAATGTTGATGGCTTGGCTATCTACAAACTCCTGCAACTGCTGATCATTCAGTCCCAAGAGACCGTAACCTGGAGTCGGAACCACACCAGGACTGATGGCGTTCACCCGAATCTGGCGTTCTTTGAGATCGAGTGTCCAATTACGGGCAAACGATCGCACAGCGGCTTTAGTCGCGCCGTAAACACTGAAGGCAGGAACGCCTTTCATCGAATTAATCGAGGCGTTCAGGATGATGGAAGCTCCCTCTGGCAGCAGCGGCAGTGCCTTCTGCACTGTGAACAACAACCCTTTGACGTTGATGTTGAATATTTTGTCAAAGTGTTCCTCAGTGATTGAGCCGAGGGGGGCGATTTCACCAACGCCAGCATTGGCAAACACTACATCAAGATGTCCTTGCTCTTGTTTAATCGTCGCAAACAGGCGATCGAGGTCTGCCAAATTAGAAACATCGCTTTGAATACCCCGGATGTTTTCGCCGATCGCGTCCACCGCAGCATCCAATTCAGCTTGACGACGACCTGTAATGAAAACATACGCTCCTTCAGCAACAAATTGCTTGGCAGTGGCAAGACCGATACCACTGTTTCCACCTGTGATAAGAGCAACTTTTCCTTCTAGTTTGTTCATCTGATTAAACCTCGTAGGATTCTAAGTTTGTGTGAACCATTGAAAATTCTTGCTTTGAGTGCAGTACAGTCTGGACGGGTATGGGGTGTAAGGAATGCAAGTGAGAAGTGCTTTATTTGCACTTGTGGCTTCACAACTTTGAGAATAACAAAGAATTCGATCCCCTCTTGCTCTAGCAAGTTTTGAACCGCGATCGCTATATCGCGGTCTTGCTGCGATAAAATCTGCTCACTCTGCCCAATCACAGTAACGCGAGAGCCAAAGCGATGAAACATCTGGGCAAATTCCAAGCCAATGTAACCACTTCCGAGTACGATCAAATGCTCCGGTAACTGTTCTAGTTCCATGATTGACTCACTCGTTAGAAACCCGGTTTCCTTAAGTCCAGGTATGGGCAACCTCCGCACTTGCTACCATCGTTTTTGTAGGAATGCAAGCAATGTTGATACATCCACCCCCAATCATTGCTAAACTACGCTCCACCAGAGCAGTTTTTCTCCCCGCCGCAACCAGCACGGGTGCCAATGTTTTACCCGCTTTGCCGCCACCGATAATAATATCGTCGTAGTATTCAGTGTTCACTTACATCTCCCTCAAGCAAAGAATGTGATAAACCTGCGGTTGCTTAGAAAACATTGCTGCCATCTAATCTAAATCGATGAATATGCTGAGTTTTGGATGTTGCATTCAGTGAGAGGGGTTTGCTTAGTATGACTCGATTTAATTAAATCGGCTGCTTTCTCACCAATCATGATCGTCGGTGCATTTGTATTGCCTGTCGTAATAGTTGGCATGATGGAGGCATCCACAACCCGCAAACCCTCAATTCCATATACCCGCAGCTCAGGGTCTACTACTGCCATTGGATCAGTGCCCATTTTGCAAGTGCCAACCGGATGCCACACCGTACTGCAAGTGTTTAGGATGTATGCTTCTAATGCTGCATCACTCTGAACATTTACGCCCGGAGCGATTTCTTCACCACGAAACTCATCAAAGGCGCTGGATTGAAACAATTGGCGGATTAATTTAATTCCCTCAACTAACTTTTGCACATCAGCTTCACTTTGCAGATAATTCATCCGGATCATTGGTGCGTCTTTGGGGTCGAGCGATCGCAAACTGACATTGCCAATGTTTTGAAGACGAGTCAAAGAAACTGCACCCGTAAATCCAGAAGCAGCAGGAACATAATTCGGCGGTAAGAATTGAATGGGACCGAAGAAAAACTGTAAGTCAGGTGCTGTTTCCAAATTCCTCTTACTGTGTAAAAACAATCCAACTTCAATTCCATTACTGGTGACAGCAGGACGGATAGTTTGAGTGGCTGCTTGAACAACACAAGCAAGAATGTGATCTTGGAGATTTTGACCGACTCCTGGCAAATCAGCCACTACCGGAACTCCCATTGCTTGCAGATGGTTTGCATTACCAATGCCAGACAGCATCAATAATTTGGGTGAATCAAACGCACCCGCACTTAAAATTACTTCCCGGTTGGCTCTAACCCGATGCAACGTCGTCCCTTCTTGCAAATATTCTACTCCAACAACGCGAGTGTCCTCAAATAACAATCGCGTTACCAAAGCACCTGTCGTTATGGTCAAATTGGCGCGTTGGAGAATTGGTACGAGAAAAGCAGCAGCAGCACTGTGTCGTTTACCGTCCTTGACCGTCAATTGATAAAGTCCGACTCCCTCCTGCTTCTTCCCATTGAAGTCAGGATTGTAGCCATATCCGAGCGCGATCGCTGCGTCTATAAAGCATTGAGAAATGGGAGCTAAAGAAGTGACATCGGTGACGCTCAACTCACCATCTACACCGTGATAAGGATCTGCACCGCGTGAGGAGTGTTCCGATTTTTTGAAATAAGGCAAGACATTCTGATAACTCCAACTGGGATTGCCCAATTCCTGCCAGCGATCGTAATCGGAGGAATTGCCCCGAATATACATCATGAAATTAATTGAACTGCTGCCCCCCAAGACTTTGCCACGAGAACAAAACATTTTGCGGTTATTCAGATAGGGTTCTGGTTCTGAGAAGTAACCCCAGTCTACTTCGGAGCCAAGTAAGCTGATACATTCTGCTGGAATATGGATCTCCGGTTTCGTGTCTGGATTGCCCGCTTCAAGCAGTAACACGGTTGTGTCAGTGTCTTCTGTTAGACGATTAGCGACGACACAACCTGCCGACCCTGCACCAATCACGATGTAGTCATATTGAGACACAATACCTTTCCTCTCGGTTACACTTAATTCGAGTTGCCAAAAAAATTGCTGCGACTAACTACGCACCAATGGTGTATCCACCAAATGTTCTGCCAAAAACCAAACTTGTGTCTCATGGAGTCGCAATGCTTGACTCACTAACAAATCATTGGTGCCACTATCTCCACTTGCTGCGGTTTTGTCGATCGCCACTCTCAATTCCCCAATAATCAACTCATGTGCCTCTAGCAAGCGTGACAGCATCACGGGAACCTCTTCCACACCATTGGGAGGACGCTGAATCTTGGTGACTTCTGCCACATGGCGTGGATCGGCGATCGCCACGCCTCCTAGGGTTTGCACTCGTTCGCCCAAAGCATCAATTAACTCAATCTGTTCACTGGCGTGTTTATCGAGCAATAGATGCAGTTGATAAAAAGTGTGTCCCCGCATCAACCAGTGATGTTTCTTATAGAGGTGATAAAGAACGATAACATCTGCCAAAATCTGATTGACTAAAACACAACTTTCACTACGAACTTTGGGATTGAGGACGATCGGTAAATCACGGAGAGTACCATACTGTTGAATTTCATAGCCATGTTGATGCAGTAATGGTTGACTCTGATTAACTTCAGTGATTTTACTTGTGTTTTGAGTTTGCACGATCGAATCTCCTTTGTTGACTCAATTTGTTGTCACTTAACTTGTCACTTACTATGCCCCTGTAGCAAACGCCTTTGACCTCTTCATACAAGAAGCCATCATTGCGGCAATTGCTATATTTCTAATGACTTGCATTAACAATCGCTGTCGTTAATTGCTCTATATTCCAGCGCTCGGTATAACGAACACGATTGATAAACAATGCTGGAGCAAACGTTACTCCACTCTGGTATGCACTTTCGATATCTTGATTGATGCGATCAATATGGGTTCCCCTAAATATATCTTGCAAAAATCGAGGAATATTGAGACCTAAATTATTGGCATATTCCACTAAATAACCGTTTCCTAACTCTTGTTGATGGAGAAACAACATCTCGTGCATTTGCCAGAACCGATCTTGGACTGCCGCTGCCTCAGCCGCTTCCGCAGCATGTTGAGCATGAGTATGAATTTGGTGTTGTGGAAAATGTCGGAAAATGAAACATAAAGAGTTCTCCTTTGAAGAAACACTAAACTGGCGCAAAATAACTTTAATCAGCCTATAAACACTCGCACTCTGAAAACTTTGATAGTCTCCATACATGACCAACATCAAAGTGGCATCTAGCCGACCCTGTATGTGATCCTGTGTTGAAGGTGGGACAGATAACAAACTGCGATTCCGATCCTGACTCACTGTAACCTCTGAGGAAAAACATCTATTAATTGCAAACGATTAATAAATGTTTTTCCTTGTGCGTTCCATATTTGGCAAACCTGAAACGTGCAATTAAATCACTACCAAGATTTGCATGAATTCAATATAGGCAATTGACTCGTGCTTGTCGTCCACTCACGGTTGTCATTTTTATGTAATCAAGCGATGAGTGAAACAGCTGATCTCATGATGGAAAACTGACTCGAACTTTAGTTGGTATTTAAATTCCCACTTCTGTACAATCTACAAGCTAACAATCCCGCGCTTAACGGCAACAATTACCGCTTGAGTACGATCGCCCACACCCAATTTGCCTAAAAGTCGATTTATATGGGATTTGACAGTACTTTTGCCACTTGAAGGATAAAGTGGCACTTTGTGCCATTTTATCCTTCAAGTAATTGAGTGCCATTTTATGCTTTCAGTTGGCGACACTTGTAACGCTGGGAAATAGCACGACATAAATCAGGGAAATAT
>NZ_JADEWG010000069.1 GCF_015207735.1 [Phormidium] sp. LEGE 05292 | reverse complement strand
ATCGTTGGTTGTCGAATCTGTGAAGGAGAAGTCTTGGAGTAGATTCGTTGCTTGTAATTGTGTAGTTGATGGCATAGTAATGCTCCCATTGGCTTGATTTTGGGTTAATGTATTGGTTGGTTTTTTTATTTTGTTTGAAGTGCGCTCTGAGATTAGAGGAGCCACTTCTACTTCTTTCGGTAAGAAAATTTGCTCTGAGGCATGAGTTGATTCCTCCTGGCTGGATTTAGTGAGTAAAGGTTTAACTGCATTAGCAATGGCAGTTGCTAACAAGCAAGGCACTCCATTACCCAAAGCTGAACCTGCTATCCATGCGGCATCGGGTAATGTGAACCAATCGGGCAGGGTCATTAATCTGGCAGCACCACGAATGCCTAAGTTTTTCCAAATACCATCGGGGAGGCGGATGTTGATGGCATTCGCTCGGCTGTTGTGCCGTTGGTCAATCCAAATGCTTTTGCGGATTGTCCAGCTTGGTTCTTCGGGTAGTCGCACTTTCGGATTACCCCAAGCTCCTACTCGTTCGATGAGTAGCGGTTGCTGTAACAGGTGGGATGGTAGTGTCGTGATGCGTTGTAGTTGGGTAGCAGTCGGTTCGATATCCTCTAAGGTGGGTAGCAGGTCGCTGATGGCTTCGTACCAACCAACGACGGAGGGAATCGGGAGTAGGGGGTGGGGATTGGAGAAATTTTGTTCCCTACTCCCTCTGATGGCAATAGCAATGAATCTATGACGCTCTTGCGGTACGCCATAGTCGGCAGTGTTGACTATCTGAGTCTGGTAGCTGTAACCCAACTTAGTCAGAGCCGATTTAATAATTGACCAACTGGTGGAATGCTGGTATTCGGGTACGTTCTCGACTACGAATACTGGCGAAAGGAAAGTTTCTAGGGCTGTAACCGCAGCTGTGGCAGTGCTGGTGTCGCTGCTGGTTTCTTTGGCTTTCGGATTGCTGCGCGACAGGTGTTTGCAGGGTTGGGTGAGGACGAGGATATCCGGTGGTTGTAGGTGGGTGAGTTTGTTGGTTGCTACTACTTTCTGCAAAGTTTGGCGAAGGACGGGATGACCGAAGTTTTGCTCGTAGATGTGGGCAATGGCATGACTGAGTTTCGGGTCGTTGGGGTCGCAGTCTATATTCCAGATGCTACGAATACCAGCGATGCAGAAGCCTGCACTGAAAATGCCGCCACCTCCACATAAGTAGCCAGCTGTGGGGGCATCTTCTGACAGTACTGGTTTTGGTGCTGTCGCCCAAGGTGGGGGGTTTTTGTTTTGAGTTGATGGCGAACTTGCTAGCATCGCTGTGCACCTCTTACTTGAGAGTGAACGAGAACCAGCACGGTGGTTGTTACTTGCGAGTGCTGGTTTTAATCAGATTTTTCGATTAAAAGATCGTCGATTTTTAGGTCTGGATTATTGGTTCTTTCCCTCAGCCAATCTCGTATATACGTCAATAGCTAAACGTAAAAAGTTGCTTGGCGAGCTTTACGCCTATCTGCCAAGCATGATAGTGCATATTACCCTTATGGGTCAAGCGGGTAATGCGGGTAATGCGGGTAATACATCAGATAAGCGCTATTTACGGTGGATACTGGAAAAAAAGGAGAAACTTTTCTTCCTCAAATTCACCATGAATCAACAGGAACCCAAAAAGCCTAAAGCAATACCGTTTAAGGTAGACCCACCAGAAGAACTACACAAAGACTTCAAAATGCTGTGCGTGGAAGCTGGAACAAATATGAAAGCCAGAGCGCTGAAGCTAATTGAAGAAGATGTAATTTACTTTAGACTTACTGGCAAAGTTAGAAACTTAGAAATATCAGCACCTAAAATGTCAATTGCTGAGATAGTTCGGAATAATTATAAACAGCTAGAGGGCAAAGTGAAAAATATTGAAGCAATAACAAGAGGTGAAAAGCCATCTTTAGCTGATTTGTTGTGCATAGCAGAAACATTAGATTTGGATGAACAAGAATTAATTAAGCTTCATGTACAAGACTTCAATAATTGAAAAAGAGTTAACAGTTAAATGTAAAAAAATTAGCTTTAATGAATTGACTATTTAACTATCAGTAAGCTAATACGCATTTAAATTTGGAGTTTTGAAGCCTAAACCTCTTGCTGCAAGGGTTTCAAACAAAAAATTTAAATGCTTAACAGCTTACAACTAATAAAATATTTGAGGGGAAATTTTGCTGGTCAAGCTGTAGCATAGAGCAATATCATAAATACAAAGCATTGACAAGAGACTTATCTTGATTTACGATAAATTTCGTGGATCGAAGCGGGAGCGAAAACCTGGGGGGATTCACGAAAAACGCCAGAACCTAGACAATTAAATACTTTCAACATTCGGAGTTTTCAGATTATTGCAAATTACTTGCAATAATGAGGGCGGAAATGGAGCTAAAAATGAGATTCACGAAAATTGACTTCATAATGCCCTGGCTGTCTTTGTTTCAGGAGGCAGTCTTTCCATTGACCAAATCCCCGCAAGGGGACTGAAACCGTTATATTTTCTTAAATCCACTCCCAAATTATAAAACTTTCCATTGACCAAATCCCCGCAAGGGGACTGAAACCTTCCACCTTTGATACTGAAGTGGAAAAGATTAATTCACTTTCCATTGACCAAATCCCCGCAAGGGGACTGAAACTCGATATTTGTCTGCTATTGGTAACACCCATTGTTTGACTTTCCATTGACCAAATCCCCGCAAGGGGACTGAAACTAAAAACTAAAATTACTATCCTCGGAGCTAACACCAGCTTTCCATTGACCAAATCCCCGCAAGGGGACTGAAACCTAAACCTATTAGGCAATAGATACAGATCAATCACTCCACTTTCCATTGACCAAATCCCCGCAAGGGGACTGAAACAAACCAAGCAAATGACCTACCCAATTCTTAACGCTGCTTTCCATTGACCAAATCCCCGCAAGGGGACTGAAACATTGATACTAGTTGGATTTCTTGTTGCGTCCGCTTCTAACTTTCCATTGACCAAATCCCCGCAAGGGGACTGAAACGGATTAACGGACGCGCCGCTCAGATTTTTTCATAACTTTCCATTGACCAAATCCCCGCAAGGGGACTGAAACATTATCCCGTTGTACTCGTCCCTGGAATTGTGCAGAAACTTTCCATTGACCAAATCCCCGCAAGGGGACTGAAACGTGTTAAATACTTTGGATTTGACATTTTTATTCCCTAAACTTTCCATTGACCAAATCCCCGCAAGGGGACTGAAACGACCAATACATGATACAAAAACCGCACCAAGGAATAACCTTTCCATTGACCAAATCCCCGCAAGGGGACTGAAACGTTTTTACTTCAATCTGAAAATTAGAGAAAGGAAAGTATAACTTTCCATTGACCAAATCCCCGCAAGGGGACTGAAACTAAAATCGAGTGATTTTCTCCTCGATTTTAATTTCTCCTACTTTCCATTGACCAAATCCCCGCAAGGGGACTGAAACATTGAATCCAATTACTATTGAGCCGTTAATTATTTTTCTTTCCATTGACCAAATCCCCGCAAGGGGACTGAAACAACTGTTTACACTTTTCTTTCATCGTGCAGACTCAACCTTTCCATTGACCAAATCCCCGCAAGGGGACTGAAACCAGCAGAGCAGGATAGTGAGCAAAATATATTCGGCGCGACTTTCCATTGACCAAATCCCCGCAAGGGGACTGAAACTGATTAGCACGTTGAAGGGGACCCGACGAACCAACTTTCCATTGACCAAATCCCCGCAAGGGGACTGAAACAAATATCTCGCTGGTCTTGAGTCAGGCCATCATCTTTCCATTGACCAAATCCCCGCAAGGGGACTGAAACTTCGCTCAAGAATTAGCGAGAATGAAATTTGGTTTTACTTTCCATTGACCAAATCCCCGCAAGGGGACTGAAACTAATTTCCTCCCTTTAAATCTTATGAGGGTGGCGCTTTCCATTGACCAAATCCCCGCAAGGGGACTGAAACACGAAGGGGAATAGAAAATCGAGAAAAAGTAGCAACCTTTCCATTGACCAAATCCCCGCAAGGGGACTGAAACTCTAGAATTTGCTTAGGTGATTGAGGTTCGGCAACTGCTAGAGCTTTCCATTGACCAAATCCCCGCAAGGGGACTGAAACTTTCAACTCAAAAATGGATCGACCCCTGAAGAACCTCAATGGCTTTCCATTGACCAAATCCCCGCAAGGGGACTGAAACATTTCCATTTCTTTTTCCTTTTCAATTACAATTAACGTGAACTTTCCATTGACCAAATCCCCGCAAGGGGACTGAAACTGGCAATTGGAATTGGCGCAGTAGCACTAGCTTTTAATCCAACTTTCCATTGACCAAATCCCCGCAAGGGGACTGAAACCAGATTTAATCTGATATTGGTACATCACTTTGTACCAACTTTCCATTGACCAAATCCCCGCAAGGGGACTGAAACTTTTTCTTTCCTGTTATTCTTTTTATTTTCTCGCTCCTTTCCATTGACCAAATCCCCGCAAGGGGACTGAAACGATTCCGTCCAAATTTTAAGGACAAACCTTTAATCTTTCCATTGACCAAATCCCCGCAAGGGGACTGAAACATCGAAAGTAGAGGAGCGATCAACGCTTTAAAAACCCTAATCTTTCCATTGACCAAATCCCCGCAAGGGGACTGAAACTATCAGTTGATGCAGCTGATAGCAGTTTGACCGTAGACTTTCCATTGACCAAATCCCCGCAAGGGGACTGAAACCTTGCTTGCTAATGCGATCGCAGCAAGAAAGCTTTTGCAGTTGTTCTTTTTTTCTATGTATTAACGGTTGGGATTGCCGAATAAGTTCGCGTAGCGTACCGTTAGGTGTATCGCACTAATCTTTTCCTAACTTTAGGCTAAAAGAATCCCCGTAAGGAGATGGAATCAAAGTAAAATACAAACAGCAAGAATTCGGCAGTCCTCTGCTCAATCACAATGCCTCAACCTGCCAAAAGTCGCCGCCAACAAAAAGAATCAGAATCACCTGACCTCACTTGGTCAAATGATACAGAACTGCTGGGACTAGTTTTTGAATTACAACCCAAAACAGACGCTTCCTTATATCCGCAATATACGATCGGACTTCATGCCTGGTTACTTGACCAAGTGCGTTCGTTCGATCCAGAATTATCCGCATATCTTCACGATGGACAGTCAGAAAAACCTTTCACCATTTCTGGATTAGAAGGCGCATTAGTTCCCATTGGCAAAGAATTTCAGGTGCAAGCATCGCAAACATATCGTTGGTATGTGACAGCTTTATCGGCAAAAGTCGTGCAGTGGTTGGCACAATGGGTGAAAGTATTACCAGAAGAAGTGGCGCTGCGAAATGTGCCATTAACAATTCAATCATGTAAAATCGCTCTGCCAGCTACTACTTATAAACAGTTATGGGAAGCAGAACGTTCTTCATCAATATTAAAACTCAGTTTTATTACATCAACCAGTTTTCGGCGGAAAAAACATCACTTTCCCTTACCATTACCTTTTAATGTATTTCATAGTTACTTGCGGCGATGGAATGATTTTTCGGGAATGCCTTTTGAACAAGATGCTTTTTTGGATTGGGTAGATGAGAATGTAATTGTCCAACAAGTCAAACTAGAATCCTGTAAGGTGCAAGCTGGGAAAAAAGGCTCGGTGACGGGATTTGTGGGTGCGATCGAATATGCTTTAAGTAAAGAAGGTCAAGAGCGATCAGAATTTACTCAGTTATTCTATACTTTGGGGCGATTAGCTCCCTATTGTGGTACAGGCCACAAAACTACTTTTGGTTTAGGACAAACCCGAAACGAATGGGTTTCTCTTCCAGATGTACCAACAGCACCATCAGTAGAAGATTTGTTAGGGCAGAGAATTGCTCAGTTAACAGAAATATTTGTATCACAACGTAAGCGAACAGGGGGCGAAAGAGCTAGAGAAATTGCCGAAACTTGGGCAACAATTTTGGCAAGGCGAGAATTAGGAGAATCTTTGCAGGTAATTGCTCAAGATTTGGAAATGCCTTATCAAACAGTGAAAACTTATGTAAAATTAGCTCGTGCTGGATTAAAAACTGACTCAGCGCTTAAAGCGTGATTTCCACAAAGACAATTAATTCTCTGTTTGCAACTGTTAATTTAACACATCGGAATAATTTTCTAGGTTCTCCTACCTAAGTAGCAATAGTTCAACCAAAAACAATGAATATGAGTGCGATTAAACTGGAAATTTTTTCCCATCAAACACAATCAGGGTTGCCGTATCAACATTTACATTTGGAAATTACCAACGAAAATGGCATCATTACACCTGCTGATTTGAAAGGATTGAAATTACCAACCGGGATTAATTTTAGTCAAGGAATTGTGATTGAAGGAAAAGCACCAATTTGGTTATACGGATATCTGGTGCATGAATGTCACCCCGCTGCTTGGGTAGGTTGTTACGATCCGCGTTTGGGAGTAGTTGTGGTGGCGACGCATACTCATGAAGTTTCTATTTCGCAGGTGTTTAAGGTGGATTTACCTGCTGTTAATTTCTAGAATAGTCGGTAGACCAAAAAGTCATGAAACAATAGAGGTTTCAGCATTTATAGAGATTCCAAGCCTTATGAGTTTCTGAAGCCATTTCTTTTCGCAAGTCCCAAGGCAGCATAACTTCAACCTTCGACCCCAAAGCTCGTAGCCTTCTGATTACATGATAGTCTTTAACCCGGTAAAAGGCTTTGTAATAAGCATCAGTATTTGGGCGTGATTGGAGAATGTCTAAGAGAGCCTGTTGGTGTTCTAGGTTAAGTGTATATTGCTTGATTAATTTGACAGTTTGTTCGTAATCAATGGAAGTAAAAGTTTTATGCAGACTGATGCCTTGAATATAACTATCATGGAAATCTCGCTCAAAACGTAATATCAAGAGAGATTTTTTCTTATAAAAATCATAGCCCCAAGCTGCTTCTAATGCTGATTTTATGGCTTCTTTAGTTGGCAATTGATCGTCCTCATATTTTTCTTTCAATAACTGAGGAATCCGAGTATCTAGCCAATCCAAGCAGACAAGACGTTTGGAGACAATGCGATCGAGGCGATAATTGTACCAATCAATTTCATCTTTGGGATTCTTACCATAGCCACATAGATATTTAGCCCGTTCCATAAAGTAAATGCAAACTGGATAAACAATACACTCCTTCATTTTATTCTGGTGGGCGCTATGATAAGTCAATAGCAAAGGTAAAATTTTTCCTGTTTCCCAAATTTCTTGCAATTCGCTTTGAATTTGCTCAACAATATCTTGCTTGAGTGAAGCATCAGGAATTATGTAATCTTGGTACAAAAAAACACGAGAATTAGTAGAAATTTCTTCAGAAATTTGCTCGGCAAGCAGAGGAAAGTTAGGGTCAAGGAAGTCGAGCATATCCAGTGTTTCAGCTACATAAGCTTGCTTTTGAGGAGTCAAATTAATATTCAGAACAGATTCTTCCGATTCACTACGAATTGGCAGAGTTGTAACTCGACGATATTTTTTACTTCTGCCAACACTATTTGTAACATCTTGTAGCCAATTCCGGTTAATCAATAATTCAAAGTCGCTCTGTAGGGACTTACGCACCTGAGCGAAGAGGGGTTCTTGTAGAAGCTTTTCTAAATTTTGTGAAGTAATCAGAGGAATTTCTTTCTGGAGGGACTTTTGCCATTCGGTTAGAGGAACTTCTAATGTTATTAACCATTCATTCGCTGTTTTATGACAAGCACAGTTTGGGTTGTGACAATTAAGAATATTTTCCTGCTTTTCATCTTTGTGACATTCACTGAAAAAATTTTCACGCCAACTAGCATAGGTGAAGCAATCAGAAAGGGCATCATATCCTTGGTCACTATAAAGCCAACGTAACAAAGTCCACAACCGAAGAGCACGAGTGAGGTTTTGGCTTTGATCCAAAGAACCTTTGGCTAAGTGTTGTAACAATTTGGGATATGGAGGATTACGAAAGGTTAGGTTCACTGTTGATTCTCAAATTTATGTTGTGTTTTTTAGGATAGCAGCTATCGGAAGGGGCTGTTTCCGACAGGATGCAATAATCGGGATAAATAAATGGAAAACATTTGTTCAAGCTGTTGTTTTATGGAAGGAAGCGATCGCATTTCTGAAGCAACAGCAACCTCATACACACTTTAAACGCCAGCAATTATGAACACATCTGAATTTGATAAATACAAAGTCGATCACCTCTTTTTGCTCATCGGTGAAAACCCGTTGCCTAATTATGTAGCTGCCCGACTTTTGTTAAATAAGGGAGGAACGCCCTATCTAGTTTATTCAAAGGATACAACAGATACAGCAATACGTTTGCAAACAATATTGAGTAATGAACCCATTGGCTTAAAGACGGCGCAACTTGTGCCGCTTAATGATTACGAATCCGATGCTTATCACATTAAAGAGGAGATTCGTTCAAAACTAGAAGCTATCAAAGTGGGAAAAATTGGATTGAATTACACGGGTGGTACTAAAGCAATGGCTGTACACGCCTACAGGGCTGTTTTCAGCAAAGAGCGTCCCGAAACTGTTTTTAGCTATCTTGACCCACGCAAGCTAGAGATGTGCATAGACAGGGAAGATGGCGATCGCATCCGCCTTAAAGTGAAGCCAGAGTATTTGGAAGTCAAACTTGTAGAACTTTTTGAGCTTCACAGTTTAAAGTTAAACGGAAAACCCAGACAAGAAGCGCAATTACCCGAATTAGCAGCAGTACTTGCCAAGGTATTTAAGGATGAGAATAAGGCAAAGCAGTGGTTGGATTGGTACTACAATGTTTTCTGTCAAGAAGCTCGTAAGGAGAAGAAGAAAAATGGGGAAAGAGGTGATTGGCAAAACAAGACAAACTTAGCCACATTATCAATATCTGTTGAAAAATTACCGCCAGAAATTGAGACTGAATTTAAACGAGGAAACTTGATTGACTTAGATGACAAACTTTCACTGCAATTAGTACAACAATTCAAAACCGAGAAAGAGGAGCCTGTGTTTAAAGAAATCAAACATTTTTGTGAATATCTTGACGGTTTTTGGTTGGAGCATTATGTTTTGCAACAAGTTGAAAATATTACTGAGCGAAACTCTATCAAAGACTACGGGCTTAATTTTGAAGTGCCTCTCCCAGGAAGTGACAAATTTGAGTTTGATGTAGCGTTTACTAGAGGCTATCAGCTTTTTGCAATTTCGATCTCAACGCTCAGCGACAGAAAACGATGTAAGAGTAAACTTTTTGAAGCATACATACGAGCAAGACAAATGGGGGGTGATGAAGCGAGAGTGGCTTTAATTTGTTGTACTAATGAACCAGATACACTCAAAGCTGAGATGGCATTACTAGGCGATAAAAAGATTGCCGTGTTTGGACGGGATGATCTAATTAATTTATCAGACAAGATTGAAGAATGGATTAAACAATCTGATAAGGATGCAAGATGAGAAAGTTTACGGTAACTGTACTGGATACAACGGGAATTCAGCCTTACATTTTCGGCAGTAACCGCCTGCGTGAAAATATTGGTGCATCTTACTTAGTCTCTCAAGCAACTGATAACTGGGCGAGAGAGGCTTTAGAGAAATTGAAAGACCACATAAAGCAAGAAGTTTATGCTTTCAATCCTAAACAACATCAACCAGATGCAAAACCACGCATCGAAGATGATGGACTAGCTGCTGAGTTAGTTTATGCAGGTGGTGGTAATACAGTATTACTATTTTCAGACAAGCAGTATGCTGTGCAATTTACTCAGATTTTGAGTAAGCGAATCTTAGAAGAAGGACCGGGTATAAATCTTGTAGCCGCCCATAAAGAGTTTGATTGGGATAGCCAATCTCTTTATGATAATGTTCAGGATTTGATGAAAAATGACTTGGATGCCAAAAAGCGAAGCAGGATACCTTCTGCACCATTACTAGGTTTGGGAGTAACAGCAACTTGTAGATCGACTCAATTAGTTGCTGTAGGAATGAGTGAAAAAATTGAAGATGATGAACCTTATCTAATTTCTAGAGAAATTCAGAAAAAACTGGACGCGGTTCGTTTTGCAAATCGTCAACTTAGAGAAAGATTACTCAACACGAGTTCCGAAATTTATGAATTTCCCCTAAGAACTGACTATATGGGTCGTTCATCAGGAGATTCTAGCTATGTTGCTGTGATTCATGCTGATGGTAATGGTATGGGAAAACGCTTTCAAAAATTTGGCAAAGATAAATGCAATCGGGACTACATTATCGATATGCGTAAACTTTCCCACAGCGTTAATCAGGCTGGTATTACAGCACTCAAAAAAGTGATAGAGATACTGGTTAAATCTATTGAGGTAGATAAAGATGGGAAGAGAAAGGTCAAGGGTAAATTTGAAATCAAAGATAACTACTTGCCATTTCGTCCTCTCGTTTATGGTGGTGATGACGTTACTTTCGTTTGTGATGGACGCTTAGGGCTTGAATTGGCGACAATCTATCTTGAAGAACTTGAGAAACAACCAATTGTAGACGGTAAACCTATTAAAGCCTGTGCTGGGATTTGTGTTGTTAAAACTCACTACCCTTTTGTACGAGCTTATGAACTTAGCGAAGACTTATGCCGTAAAGCCAAAAATTTTGTTAAAGATGAGAGTAAGAGATTTGCAAAAGACGATTTCTCAGCTTTAGATTGGCATTTAGCAGCAAGTGGATTAATTGGATCAATTTCTGAAATACGTCAGCGCGAGTATGAAGTACCAGCAGGTAGTTTATCAATGCGTCCTATCAGTTTGAAAAAAGAACGTGATAGCGACTGGCGTACTTGGGAAGGTTTTACAAAAGTAGTCCAACACTTTAATGAAGATGATGACTGGAAAGGTCGTCGAAATAAAGTAATTGCCTTACGGGAAGTGCTGCGTCAAGGGCTTGATGCAACTCAGAAGTTTCTCAAAAACTACAAAATAAAAGATCAGCAACTACCAACATTTCCAGAATTTAGCGGTCAAAGTACGAACCTAGCTGAAAAAGGTTGGCTGAATGGCATTTGTGGCTATTTTGATGCTATAGAAGCAATGGAATTTTATATCTCATTGAGGGAAGAGTCAGATGTCAACTTATCAATTGAAAATCAAACTGTTGAGTGATACTACCTTTGGACGCGGGGATGGGGTAGCGGGTTTAATCGACCAAGAAGTAGAGCATGATATTTATGGCTTTCCCTACTTGCGGGGACGTACTCTCAAGGGATTACTGAGTGAAGAATGCGATAACTTAATCGCTGTACTTTCTCATCATAAACGGGATTGGGAGGAGGTTGCTTGTAAATTATTCGGTACGCTTGGTAGCACCATTGGAACCATCGCAGCAGTTCATGTGGGAGATGCTTGTTTACCAGATGATTTGCGTCAAGCCGTTGCCTTCCAAATTCAGGATGAAACTTTAACAAAAACAGAAGTACTTGATTCTCTAACAACTATTCGTCGTCAGACTGCAATAGACCCAGAATCTGGTGCATCGGATGAGGGAAGCTTGCGTTCATATCGTGTTATTTTGCGTGACCTTTGTTTCACTGCTGACTTAATCTTTGAGGAAATTCCAAGTGATGAAATGCTATCGCTTTTAGCTGTTGGCGCTATGGCAATTCGACGCTTGGGTAGTGGACGAAATCGGGGTCGTGGTCACGTTCAATGTACGTTATACGATTCACAAGGAAATAACATTACCCATCGATATATGAATCATTTTGGAAAAGAGATTAAGGATAAAGTTGCATGAAAGCAATTACTTTAACATTAGAAACTCAGCAACCACTTCTTGCTACTTCATTTCAAGGCGATCCAAACAGCGATGTGTCGTATTCTTATATCCCTGGTACCATGATTCGCGGTGCAATTATTGGGCGTTATATGAGACAGCATCACTTGGCAGAACTTGATTTAACTAATGATGAAGTGAAGCGACTTTTCTTTGATGCCAACAGTACTCGCTACTTAAATGCGTATCTTTTGAGTCAAAAAAATCAACGTACTCTTCCTCTACCTTTGTCTTGGTTCAAGGATAAGGATGCAGAACTTACTGAGAATTCACCTATAACTGTATATGATTTCAGTATTGATAAAGGAGAAGATCCCGAAACCCCAAAAGCTGTTGGTGAATACTTCTGGTCAAAGGAAGGAGGAATTGTTAAGTTATACAAAGAGAAGCGACGGATTAATATTCATAATTTTCGCGATCGCAAACAAGGACGCTCTACGGATAAACAAGGCGAACTCTTCCGCTACGATGCTTTAGATGCAGGACAAACCTTTCAATCTATCATCCTTTGTGGAGATGACGATGTAAAAACAATTCAGAATTTATTAACCGAACCAAATATCTGGCTAGGAGGTTCTCAAAGTGCTGGATACGGACATACTAAAATTATTGCAACAAAACCATCTAGCGATAATTGGAGTGAAATAGGAATTCCAGCAGAAGACCGAGAAAATGATCAAATTGTAAGCATTACCCTTCTCAGCGATACTTTGTTAAGAAATCAACAAGGTCAATCTGTAGCAGATCCAACTTTGATTAAACAAGCAATTGAAGCCGTGTTAAATATAACCTTGCCTCAACCAAAACCGGGAGGTATTTTTACTAGCAGTACTCTAATCGGTGGCTTTAACCGCAAATGGGGATTGCCTTTACCTCAAGTTCCAGCCTTAGCAGCAGGCAGCGTAATTGTTTTTGAAAATGAAGATATTGAGATTACTTCAGAACAAATTCAGCTACTCGAAGCTTGCGGAATTGGAGAGAGAAGAGAAGATGGTTTTGGACGAATTGCTATAAATTGGCTAAAAAATGAGTCTATTCAAGTAATTTTATCAAAGTTATCTAGTACCTCTAGCTTACCTCTGTTAAGAAGCGAAGGCTCACGGCTTTTAGCTGAACAAATGGCACAAAGACTGTTGGAACAAAAGCTAGAACAATATCTTCAAAAGCAAGTTGGGTATTTAAGTTTGGATGAAGGCATTAGTAACAGCCAATTGTCACGATTACAATCTGTTGCACGACAAGCACTTTCCAATGGAAACTGTAATTTAGTTATCTCACTGCTAAATAGCTTACCCTCTAATGCCAAGAATCAGTTTGAACGCATAAAAATAGGAAACAAATCATTCAGAAAACAGCTAGATGAGTGGTTAGAGAATCCGACGAATTGGATTAATGGTATAGAAGTCAAAATTGCTGATGTAGAGCGCAAATTTGATGATGATATTGCCCGACAAGATAAGCTAGCTGAAAAATACACACTACGGCTAATTATGGCAGTGGCGAAGAAAGCAACTAAGGAGAATAATAATGAGTCTTGAACGTCTGAACCGCCACCAACGCCCTATTACTAAACGCATTATTGTACGAGGTACATTAATGTTAGATACTCCTACTTGTCTGGGAAGTGGTGATGTAGATAGTCCAACTGATTTAGCATTACTCAAAGATAGTATTAGTGACCATGCTCTTTTGACTGGTTCATCCATTGCAGGTGCTTTGCGAAATTACTTGCGTGAGTATGAGCATGGGTATGGTATAGGAGAACAAGAGTGCGATCGCGCCACTGCCTTATTTGGTGGAACTCGCCGTGCTGATGATGGTGAACAAAGTCCATTAATTGTGAATGATGGTATCAGCACTAACATACCGACAGTAGAATTGAGAGATGGAGTAGAAATTGAAGGAACAACGAGTACAGCCAAAAAAGGTCAGAAATACGACTTAGAGCTATTAGCCGCCGAAACTGAATTTCCTCTATGTTTTGAATTACTCATAGAGCAGAAACAAGACCCCAGAGAACAGCAAAATTATGAAGATAGGCTAGTAAAATCACTAGCATTAGCTTTACGAGGCTTAGAGTTTGGTGAAATCAATATTGGCATGAAAAAACGACGCGGTTTTGGTCGCTGTCATGTGGGTGAATGGCAAGTTTGGAAATTCGATTTAAGAGAACATAGCGATCGCATGGCTTGGCTACTCTTCGATCGTGAATGCACCAACAAGTTACCTGTTATTACAAATAAAATCGCTGATGCTTTAAGTGTGGTATTAGATGAAAAAGAAGATAAGCGCGATCGCTTCATCATCCAAGCTACCTTTAAACTAGCTAGTCCCTTACTAATTCGTTCAGGTCAAGCTGAAACTGGATGCGCACCGGATGTCATACATCTAAAATCACATCGACCTGGAGAAACAGAACCAAAACCTGTTTTATCTGGTACGAGTTTAGCAGGAGTATTACGCCATAGAGCCGAACGAATTGTTAATACTTTGAAAAAACCGATAACGATTATAGACGAAATATTTGGGCCAGATTTTAGTGAAGACAAAACTAAGGAAGCTAAAGCAAGTCGGTTAATTGTACATGAAAGCGTCATCGAAAATACGGCTGACTTGGTGCAAAATCGAATTGCGATCGATCGCTTTACTGGTGGTGCATATCACGGTGCTTTATTCAGCGAACAGCCGATATTTGGTAGCGATAAAACACGCCTAACTTTAGAACTAGAGTTGCGTCAGCCAAAAAATGCTGAGATTGGTTTGCTACTTTTATTACTCAAAGATTTGTGGACGAGTGATTTACCTGTAGGCGGTGAAAGCAGCATCGGACGGGGACGATTGCAGGGAATCAATGCAACGATAATTCGGCAGATGCCCGGAGAAGCAATACAAACCTGGACAATTTCTCAAGAGGGAAAACATCTCCAGGTGAGCGATGCTAAAGCTTTAGAAGCATTTGTTAGTGATTTTTCTGGAAAGGTGGCAGCATGAGCGAAGTTTTATGTCAAAAACTTTCTGTTGATGGAATTATAGACGATGAAACACTTGTTTCTTGGTTGGAGGAGCAAGCAAGAAATTGGAAACTTAACTATCTGCTAGCTCATGCCGACGATGGTGTAATTTGGGGTCGCTTTGATGAAGGTAAGCTAACTACGGCTGAAAAGGTATTCCATAAGCCTGAATTTAAAGTAGATTTTCCATCGCTACGATTACTCACCCTTCAACAATGCCGTATTTTTGGTCAAGACGGTGAGGTGTTACTTTGGCGGACTGGGGAAACTTTGCTAGCGCGTCTAATTCAAGATAATCCAGACACAAATAAGTTCTCAGAAAGACAAATCCTCTGGGGAAATCATGGGGAAAAGCGAGACAATTTTAGCTTACTTTGGGACGGTTCGCAGGGACTAAAACACGCCGTGCCATTTACCGATATTGCCTTGGACAAACATCACAAGCTGATTAACCCAGTGCGCTTGATTGTGCATCATTATATTACCTATGACAATGATGGATTAGCTCGTATTTACCTCAGTCGTCTTGTTAATTTAACTACTAGGATAAATAATCATGAATCCGAAACACATTAAAGAAATTACCGATCCACAACGCATAGCTAAAGCACCTTACAATTTTGTAGAATTACCAGAAAAGGTGGTTGAAGCAGAGCCTTTACCTGATGGCGATCAATATCATCCTAATAAAGATGTTGAACTACCACGTCACACTGGCAGAATTGAATGCACTTTGACAACGAAATCTAAACTATACACTCGTTGCGGTTGGCATCCCGATGATTTTGCTAAATACTCAGAACCTCCCATACATAAAACACAACAAGAAAGAGAGCGGTGGGAGAAAGAAGAAAAAGCGAACTGGGAGAGAGAAAGACAAGAAATTCTTGCCTCATTCTTCAGCCATCCTGGTGATAGCCTTGCTGTAATAGCTGGTAGTAGCATACGAGGAATGCTGCGAACTTTAGTTGAAATTGTTAGTTTTGGGAAGATAGATAGAGTTTCAGATCAACAACACTTTTTCTTTCGGGCGGTTGCTGCTGATAATGACGATCCCTTAAAGGAAGAATACAAAAAATATATCAATCCCAAAAATATTAAAGCTGGTTACTTGGTAGAGAGACAAGATGGCTGGTTTATTCGTCCGGCTATGCTTGTCGATAATTCTCCATTCATTTGGGTTAAAGAAGATAAATTGCAAACGATCTCTAGTTTGATTCCTATGAAGGATTTATCAAAATATAAACCTCAATATTTTATTAATATTAGTTTTCAAGATATCTACACAAAAAATGGTCGCCGTTTTGCTGGGAAAGTCAGTAACAATTGTACTACTGACCAGTATCAAGGCGTTTTAGTAACTAGCGGTAATATGCTAGAAGGAGGAACCAACCCAGACGATCTAAAACGAAAAAATAACTGCATTGTCAGAGAACCAAACCCTAACACTGAACTGATTTCAATAAGTGAAGATGCAATTCGAGACTACTGTAGTGCTTTAACTGCTTTTCAACAGCAAGAACCGTTCGATAAAAATAGAGGTGTTCTTAAAAATGGTCGTTGTATCTTCTACTGTCAACCCCTACCTGGACAACCAGTAACTTTATTTGGTCAAAGCCCTTATTTTCGCATTCCTTACTCTCCTCAAGGTAATGGACAAGCTTCAACAGCACGAGATTTTATTCCTCATTTTCTGAAAGATTCTAAAGATAAACCAGCTATCATTGATATAGCTGAAGCTATTTTTGGTTTTGTCCGACGTGACAAACAACCTAAAAAAATAGATCAAAGTCGTGCTGGTCGAGTGTTTATTAGCGATGGTATCCTAAAACCAAATCAGGAAGAAAAGGTGCAGGAAAGTCTAGATCGAGAACTAATACCAATTCTCTTATCTAGCCCTAAACCTACCACGTTTCAGCATTATCTAGTTCAAACTAGCGATAAAAAGTTAGAACTCAAGCACTATGCTAGTGAGCCACCAATTAAGACAGAAGAGGAAGAAACACCCGGAAAAACTGTTATTCGCGGACACAAGCTGTACTGGCATAAACCCTGTAGAATTGAAGTTCCTGAAAATTCAGATACTCAAATCAGCTTAGTTAAACCTATCGATCCAGAAATTGAATTTACCTTCAAAGTTTACTTTGAAAACCTGAGTAATGTTGAACTCGGTGCATTGTTATGGGTACTCGTTCGCGCCGCTCAACCAGAATACTACTTATCTCTGGGTATGGGTAAACCCTTTGGTATGGGTGCTGTTAAAGTGAAGATTGATAAGCTTTGGTTGGGCGATCGCTCTCAACGCTACAATACCTTATTCACTGATAACAATCAGTGGGAATATGGAGAAGGAACT
Organism: [Phormidium] sp. LEGE 05292; assembly: GCF_015207735.1. Taxonomy (GTDB): domain Bacteria; phylum Cyanobacteriota; class Cyanobacteriia; order Cyanobacteriales; family Aerosakkonemataceae; genus Floridanema. The sequence goes on along the minus strand of NZ_JADEWG010000069.1, from coordinate 17,477 downwards.
AACACGGAGTCTGAACGTGAACAGTGCATAAAAGCTTTTGAGGATTATGTACTGGAGAAGATCCACGAAAATGACCATCCAGAGGGACGTAAAGCTACAAGTTTAGATGAACTACCACGCATCAAAATGTTATTAGCAATGTTGCAATCCGATGGTCTAAAAAACTCAGGAGATGCTGAGTATATGTCGATTGAGCCTAATGAGTACAAAGATCGTCGAGTGTTGCCAACTCCGTTACAGGTAGCAGGGATTGATGATTGTCGCCGACTCAATAATCTAAAAGCTTCAACTTCGACAGTAATAATTAACAACCCGCAAAAAAAAGCTAAATATTACTCCGCTCAATCTATAAACGCAACAGTTACGAAATTTGAATCCCAAAAGAAAGGAGTTGAAGCGACTTATGAAATTGAGTGTAAAATCGAGGGAAGCATTAAACGAAAAGAGTATTTTAAGGGAACAGCGCCTTTTTCTGTTGGACAAAAGGTGGAAGTAGAAATTACAAGTCTCAAAGAAGATGGCAAAATCCAGAAAGTTAAATGGATTAAGAATGTTTAAAGTAGCGATCGCATCTTTACTTATCCTTACCCACTCCCTCCCATGAACCTTAACCACTACTTCCACACCCTCACTAACTTCCCTCCGCGACAATTTCAACTCCAAACAATTGAGAAACTCCTCAACCGCCAAGATATCTTACTTCGTGCTCCTACAGGTTCGGGGAAGACGGAGACTGCGATCGCACCTTTCCTCTTCGCCAAACCCCTGCAACTGAACTTCCCTAACAAATTAATCTACGTCGTTCCTTTACGCACCCTTGCCAATAGTTTGCGCCAAAGAACAGAAGTTCTGGTTCAAAATTGGTCAAAACACTATCCTTTACCCCGACCTTTAATAGTTACTTTGCAAACCGGAGAAAACCCAGAAGACCCACGTTTTGAAGGTGATATAATCTTCTGTACGATCGACCAAATGTTAAGCAGTTTTCTCAACATTCCTTATTCTGTAGGTCGCGGTTCTGCTAACGTCAACGCTGGAGCAATCTTTGCTTCCTATTTAGTATTTGATGAATTGCACTTACTAGATCCAGAACGCTCATTTACCACTGTCTTAAAAGTCTTACAGCAAGTTAAAGGAATTGCACCATTTCTACTAATGACAGCCACCTTAACTGATGAACTATCTCAACAAATTAGAAAGGTAATAGAGCATGGAAATTATTGAAGTTAGCCAAATGGATTTAGTAGCAATTGAAGGCGATCGTCACCGCACTTTTAGAGCTATAACCACTCCTTTAACATCTGAAGTTATCCTCAATGACATTCAGCAAAATCAGCGCCAGCGAGTTATTGTTATTTGTAACACTGTATCGCAAGCGCAAGGTTTGTTTCGAGATTTAGATGCGCTTAAGTTTGAAGGTAACTTAAAAATTACCTTACTTCATTCTCGCTTTTTGCCAGAACATCGCGCCCAAAAAGAAGCTGATATCAAAACCCTATTTTCTGAACAATGGCAAGCTGATGGTTATTGTCATATTTTGATAGCTACTCAGGTAATAGAAGCTGGACTTAACATCACTTGTGAAATTATGCACACAGAGTTATGTCCGATGAACTCACTATTACAAAGGGCCGGAAGGTGTGCCAGATTTAAAGGAGAGAAAGGTGAAGTTTGCGTTTATTGGAGTATTCAGATTAATCCAGAAAATGGGGAATTAGGCGAGCGGGATTTTGCAGAAGAACCAACAGAACAAAAGAAAAGCTTTTTGCCTTACGAGCGAGAACTTTGTGAGTTAACTTGGCAGGTTTTAGAAGCACATACACAATCAGAACAGGTTAATCAGCAAGTTGATTTTAACCTAGAACAAGCATGGATTAATCAGGTACACATAGCAGCAGATTCTTTACAAGCAGAACGGAGGAAAAATGACTCTGCTGAATTTGAAAGAAAGTTCAATGATGCTATATTCACAGGCGATCGCTCAGTTGCCGATGACTTAATTCGCCATGTAGATAATCGCAGTGTATTTGTTTGGAATGAACCAACTCTAATTGATTTTGACGATAATCAACAAATTAATCCCAAGAAACTATTAGCCTTTTCTGTACCTCTTACTACTTTATTAAAAGTTTGGCACGAAGTGCAAAATTTAGAATATCAAATTGATTGGATATTTAAACGCATTGAATCACCAAAAGAAAAAGCAGCCGAAACTTATAATTTACCCATTTGTATTACTGTCCGTTCCCACAATGATTTGGTGTATAGCTGGCAAATTTTAGTTAATCCTCGCTATGTTTATTATGACGAAGAGATTGGTTTACTTATCGGAGTAAATGTTGAAGGTAACAATTTTACTTCTCCCAATAAACCACCAAAACAAGCGGTTAGTGAATATCAGTATCAGATGGATACTTATGTCGGACATTTAGGCTGTATGTGGAAATGCTGGCGGGATTCTTTCTCAACAATAGGCTTAAAAAATGGTACTTGGGTAAAAACTGAATATGGTAGCGTTCGTCATGAATTACTAAACACTGGCGGACGATTTATTCAGCAGAACATTTTGACTAAATTAACCACAACCCAAGCAGAAGAACTGTTTGAATATTTGGTGTTATTAGCAATCTTTACTCATGATTTAGGGAAACTACAAATAAAATGGCAAGCAGTGATGAGGGGATGGCAAGCGATCGCACATTCTAACTTCAAAGGTAAACCACCTAAATCACATTTACTAGCACACACAGACTATAACCCAGAAGAAGAGGAACAAAAACAAGCTCTTAAAGCTTATGAAGCTAAACACAAACGACCTAACCATGCTGTTGAAAGTGCTTTCTTAGCACAATATATTTTACAACAATCTCTATTTCCCTTATTACAAAATGAATTTGATGCTGATAATAAACAGATTTTCAGTATTATATATACGGTAATTTTAGCAGCAGGAAGACATCATTCTGCTTGGGCAAAAGGCTGGGAAGCTAAAGATATTCGGAAGGTTGGAGATATTCAATTAGATTCAGAAGCACAAAATGCGATCGCATCTAGTTGGCGCAGTCTGACTCGTTGGTTATCCAAAACTTTACCTCTACCAACAGAAGCACCAAATCTAAATCAAAACTGTTATCCAATTAGAGAATTAGACCTCAAAAGGTTTTCTCCAAATCAAATGGAATATTTACAATTATATTGGTTAATTGTGAGAGCATTACGACTATGCGATCAACGCTCGGTTCAACTTTAAAACAATGAAACAATTGTCAATTACCTGCTCGAAAAATTTGTGATGCAGTCAAATTCAACTCTGGAAAAATCAGCGATTCAATCCGTTCATTTTCTCGGAACTGACGTACTTGATACTCTCCTTCGACAAGTTGATAGACAGAAACGGTAGGTCGTTTAGGATTACCAATGAAGCGCCTTCCTCCTAATCCCAAATAATCGATAATCCAATATTCCGAAATACCTAGCATTTCGTATTCTTCCAACTTTAAAGCATAATCATCACTCCAATTAGTAGAAACCACTTCCACTACCAAACGGACAGAACTTCCTTGAGTAATCACAGATTCCTTTTCCCATCTGGGATTATCTGCGATCAATCTTTCATCCAGTACAATCACATCAGGTTCATACCCAGACTCGTCGCGCACAGATTTTATTACGCATTCTTTGGGAATGAAATAGGGAAGTATTAGCCGTCTAATTTCAAAGTTCAGTTCAGCTATGGTAAAACCAGCTACCCGCGAATGTTTCCCTGTAGGTTTAGGCATCTCGACAATTTCTCCGCTGCGTAGTTCGTAGTGGCATCCCGTCCCTTCTGGATACCAAGCAATAAATTCGTCAAATGTAACCGTTGTGGGTATTGTGGGTATTGCTTGAACCATAACGCTCTTTTCTATTAGCAATGCTAAGGAGGTGAGGATAGCAGAAGGTTAAATGGCATGGAAGACTTTAACCCATAAGAATAGTTTCAGTCCCTTGCAGGGATTCTGTTCTATCTATAGTCAACCTTCAGTAGCCTGTCTGCTACCCCACTGAAAGTATACTAGCAAAATGCTGAGAAAAAATAAAAGTGTATTCTTATGGATTAAAAGAAATACTTGTGTTAAAGTACGGATACAACAAAAGTGCCCCTGAACTTCCACTTCAGAGACACTTCCTCGTATTGTCTGCTTTAGAAACGGCTGATCTTCCACATCAAGCCGTTACCTTTCACATTTTTCGTAATTATTATGAATTATAAACCAACAAGCTCGCAATTAGAGCTAAACCTCAATAATTTTCAGTTTCCAGTTGCTAACGGTTTAACTACTGAGAAAGTACGAGAGTTCCTGGAAATAGTTGCCAAAGCAAAATTATCTGCTCAGGAAATTCGCACTCGTGCCAAAAATGGGAAGTTAGAGGTTGGTTATTTGTACGGAGTTTTGCAGATTTTACCTTCTCAAGTAAGAAAATCTGGTAAGTTTTGGCGATGGGACATAGTTCTTTCTCCGGTCAGTTTAGCTAATTCCTCTACCCAAACAAGTCGGTTCCAGAAGTAAACATCCGCTGTTTCCAGATTTCTTACCTGGGAACAGCATCACTTTAATTGGAAGACCCCCTTTCCAAGTGGGGAATAGAATAGCAACAGCAATAGAGAAAAACGACCAATGACTGAGGCGCTGATTGTACCGAAGAAATTTAATACTTATGCTGACACCTTTTTGTTATTGGGTTTAGCACAAATTGTGGATGATGCACTGCATCGCACCCAACAAAATAGAGAAATGCAGCTAATCGATGCGGGAACTAATTACCAAATTCGATTTGCCAAACCGATCGATATTGCCGCCTTTGCTCAACTAGATTATACCAACCCATTTCCACCTGTCAAAGGACAGAAAACAGATGAAAGTCAAATACCAGATGAAACTAGCTTTTTTGATGTAGTTAAGGAGGTAGAAAAACGTAAACTATATCAACAATATCGTTATCAAACTGGTGGCAAAGGAGAGTGGAGTGAAGAAGTACCAAAACCGCCAGATCCAAGAACGCAAAATGGTGCGATTCTAGTTTCCATGCGGCACGATCGCAATCATAATAGCTTATGGTTAGAAAGTTGGAAATTTAAAGACCATTATGGAAGTTTAGTAACTGCCTTATGTCAAAGTTTCGCTCAAAATAATCATACTCAGCCAATATCAGAAATAGTTGCCGAGCTATTTTTTCAACAAACAGGTGTCAAACTACCAGAAACAGCGGCGGCTGTAAAAATTTATCTTCCCACTGCTGTACAGGGAGTCAATCGAATCAAAGCCGATAGCAATAGAACTGATGCTCAAAAAGTAGATTGGTTAACTCTTTGGTTGATAGCTAATGGCTTGTTTGAATTTGCCATTTCTGAGCGAGTCAAAGTTGCGGAAAACACTTATGATTGGCGGGTAGTCGCCTTAGAACCGAAAGATATTTCTTTGCAGAAATACCGAGACTTACTAAGAAGTTTGAGGCAATTTAATCCACCAGGCGGCGGACATGGTATTGCGAGATTTGATGCTGAGTTAGTGTTAAAATTATGTCAGCAACTTTTAGAAAATCATCAAGCGAAAGCCAAAGGTAGAGAAGAAAATCTTTTTGAATTTTGGGTAAAACCAGTAAATGATTTTATTGGCAGTTTTCCCGGCACGCATTTTGGCTCAAAAGGACAAGTTTATGGTGTCAAAGAATTATTTACGCTGGGTTTACCAGGGTGGATTATTCCCGATAATTATGCCGAACTTCTCGATTACTTAGATGTTTTACAAGAGCATCTATCAGTAATTGTTTCCTTATCAGCGGAAGCCGGACATAGCGAATTGTTAGCAGCTTATCGAGACTTTATCACTGGAACTAATTTCTCTAGCTTTTTTAGGTTCCAAGCTAGTTATGCTGATTATATTGTCAAACAATTAGCCAATTCTCAAGGGAAAAACCCTCGTTTGTTTTCCGTAAATGGACTAAATATCATGACCAAAAAAGATGTTGATTTTACTAAGATTACCAGAGATGCCAGTTTTTTGAGAATTGCCAAAGCCATAAATCAAGCAACAGTTTATGCGGGAAAAGTTACCACTAAAGATGGGGTAAAGGAATTAGATTGGCAGCGAAATTATGGATTAGCACAACTTTTAAGCAGTCAGTCGGGTTCAAAAAAAGATTTTATTTGTGCGATCGCAGATTTTCTCGGTAAATATGAGCATGAAAATTTGCGTTTGTCCGAAAAATACTTAAACGAAGGTAAGCGTCTAAAGCGCGTGCAGCCTACTAAAGAAGATTTGGATAGGTTGATGGAATTAATCAATGAATTCGATACAGTCCTAGTAGCTAATTTATTGATTGCTTATGGTTACGCTAAATGGAATACAGCCAAAAAATCACCTTCACCCGATATTGCTGATGACTCAACTGACTCAGATGAAGACACAACAGACGAAGAATAATTAGGAGAATTAACCAATGATTAATCAAGCATTAACAGTTTATTCAATTTCCATTAGTGGCTTAGTATCTTGGCAATTACAAGCATTGAATAATGAAGGAAATGAAGGTAATCAATCTTTAACTCGCCGTTACTATATTGTCAAAAAAGGCGACCCGGAACCAAAGTTTGTTAATGGTGTATCTGGTGATATGCTCAAACATATTCAAGCGGAACATTTACACCGAATCACTATCGAAGAAGGATTGACTTTATCAGAAGGTGGTAAGCAATTTAATCCCGATCGCATTGGCTACGATATCGAGTTAGCAGAAAAACAAAAAACATTTTTGTTTGCTGAAGGAGAAACTGATTTAACTGCCAAAACTGCCAAAGTAATTCAACGTTGCACCATCAGCGATTTAGAAGGGTTTATGGTGACAGAAAAGAAAGGTCAAACCCTAAAACGCGAGTCAGTTATTGAATTTGGTGCAGTGGTTGGTTTACCTGACTTTGTGAAAACTCAAAGTTATTTTCATGCTAAATATGGCATTGATAATCCTACCCCTTACAACGTACAAATTAGTTCGGGATTATACGCTACTGTTTTAAATATTGAAGCATTTCGCATTGGTTATAATCCCCATGATTTCAAATATGCGATCGCTCTAGACGAACGCAAAAAACGCCTAGATGCTTTACTCAAAAGCGTCATGTACACCTATTTACAACCCAATGGTGCAAAACGCAATACCAATCTGCCACATCCTGATGATTTTGAAGGAATAATTACTGTCACTACCCGCCGTTGTCCAGCACCAATGATTAGTGCTTTGGAGTCAACTTATCGTGACCAAATTCAGAGTATTGCTGATACTTTGAATCGATTAAATGGCGCAGGTACAGTACATTTATTTCCCTTTAACAGTATGGCAGAATTTGCCGAACAAATTGCCCAACTAATTACCGTCGCACAACCTTGGGAGAGCAATCATGCCGAAGCAATCGAATAAATCAAAAACATCATTACCTGACTCAACAGGACAATGGCTTACTGTTACTTACCAACCAGTTAGTTTATTTTCTCTCAAGCGTTCTGATGCTACTAGTATGGCAGCGAGGTCAAATTTAGTGCCAACTCCTTACGCGATTAAAATGGCACTTCTGAAAGTATTACTAGAAAGTGAAGGTTTCGCACACAGCACAGAGTTTGATTCGTGGACTAACGATGAATTTACCTGGATTCGTGACTTACAAATTTTTGTCCAACCGCCGGAACGATTAATAGTAAATCGGAATGGTTACAAACTACGATATTACGACCAAACTGCTGATAAAGCAGATAAAACTAGACCTACTGTACCGATGCAGGATGGATTTGTGTTTCGGGAATGGGTGTATCTAGAGGGCAATTTACAAATTTGTTTTGGCCCAACTGTTAAGGTAGAAGAATTGCAACAATTGTTAGCACAAATTAACTATTTTGGAAAGCGTGGTTGCTTTTTTCAATACTTACCGGATGCTACTGAAATTACATCAAATCCTCAATTTACACCCCAACCAAACCAAAGCTTTATTGTGCAGTTGATGGATGATTTGGGCGCTAAAACCAAGTTTAGCAAAATCAATCCTTATTCTAATGAAAAAGCACAATTAGATAAAGATCGAGTTATTCAAACTGGATTTTTACCTTTGTCATTAATAGCTAGTAGTGCTAAATATGATTTATACGAGCGAAAATGAATTGCCGATCGCCGGACTCAGCCTCGTTTTACAACCAACTAATAGCAGCAATATTACCCCGCTACAAACTTGGTTATCAAATGTAGAGCCTTTGCCAATTTGGATACCTTTGGCAAGAAAAAATGGAGTGAATAAAGTTTTAGCGGTTGCTTCTGATTCGGGACAATATGCCGAGATTATCCCCTCTATTTTTGGGCAAATTAGTCAGCGAACTGTGGTGCAATGGCAAGGTCAATCTTATGAATTAACTGGAGTAGAAATCGATCGTCATGAATTGCATATTGTAGAGATTTCTTTATTAGCATTTGAACCTCTTTCACCAACTTTAGGACGGGCAATTCATGCTCTATGTTTTCAGTGGTTAGCAACTGCCGATCGCGCTTTAGCAGAACGACTACATAGTTCTGATTTATTCCCTTTCACTTTAGTAGTAAAACCTGGTAAAACTGCTAACCAATTAACTTTAAGAATTAGCATCTTGCAAAGGAATTTACTTGCTCCTTTACTTTGGGGAATGAGTCAGGATATTGGGAATGAGATTACCTTAACTAAGATTCCTTGTCGGTTAGGAAAGTGGGTAAATATTCAGCATTCGACTAGTTTTTCTGCTTTGGCTCAAGTTCCTAGTCAAAATACTATTGACTTAGAATTTTTGTCGCCAACCAGCTTTAAACAAGGGCAGGTAATTCAACCTTTTCCTTTACCAAAATTAGTATTTTCTAGTTTGTGGAGAAAGTGGAATGTTTTAGCACCTAAAGACTTACAATTACCTGAAATTGAATGGCAAGCTTTTACTGCTGCTTATGAACTCCAAACGGTTGCTTTAAAAATGAAAGGGGTAGCAGAAATTGGTGCAAAAGGTTGGGTGCGTTATCAGTTTCCTAATAACGAACAAGCTCAAATTGCGACAACTTTAGCTCATTTCGCTGCTTTTGCTGGAGTTGGGCGCAAAACGGCAATGGGTATGGGACAAACCAGAATTATTTAGGGAAAATTATGAATGGCAATTACTTACCTTTGGCTTACTTAAATGCTTGGGAATATTGCTCTCGTCGCTTTTATTTGGAATACCAATTAGGCGAAATGGAAGATAACGAACATATCATTATTGGGCGTTACTTGCATGAAAATATCAATGAAGAAGGAACTTCTCAAGAAGGCGATACTCTGATTCATCGTCAGCAGTGGGTATGGAGCGAACGCCTAAAAGTTAGCGGCATTATTGATGCGGTAGAAGAACGGGAAAATCAACTGATTCCTTTGGAGTATAAAAAAGGGAAAATGGCACAACATTTGAATGACCATTTTCAACTTTGTGCGGCGGCTTTGTGCTTAGAAGAACGCACGGGAAGAGAGATTCCGTTCGGGGAAATTTTCTATTACGGTAATCGGCGCAGACAGCAGGTAAAATTTACGCCGCAGTTACGCCAAATGACCGAACAAGCAATTATTGCTGCACAACAAACTACGGTTGGTAAAATCCCTGCACCTATTGACAACCCAAAGAAATGTCACGCTTGTAGCTTAATCAAAATTTGTCTGCCTTTTGAAGTTAAACAATTAATGCGTCAAGGAGTTTAAATAAAAATGTCTGTACTTTATGTCACGCAACCCGAAGCTGTTTTGAATAAAAACTATGAAGCTTTTACTGTTTCTCTGAAACAAGAAGATGATACTTGGAAAAAACAATCAGTTCCGGCTCAAACTGTGGAACAAGTAGTATTGATGGGTAATCCTCAAGTCACGGGTGATGCTTTGACTTATGCTTTAGAGTTGGGAATACCGATTCATTATCTTTCGATATATGGCAAATATTTAGGTAGTGCTTTACCTGGTTATTCTCGTAATGGTTCTCTGCGGTTGGCACAGTTTGAACTTTACAATGATTCTCCTCGCAGACTAGAGTTAGTTAAGGCAATTGTTGCTGGGAAAATTCAAAATCAATATACGGTTTTGTATCGGCAAAAAATTGCTAATAGTTCGCTGAAAAGTTATAAGAAATTAGCGACACAAAAACACTCTATAGATGAAGTTCGAGGGGTGGAAGGTATTGCAGCTAAAGATTATTTTGCAGAATGGACAGCTATGTTAAAAGAACCTTGGTCTTTTCCGGGAAGAAATCGCCGTCCTCCCACCGATCCGGTGAATTCTTTGTTAAGTTTTGGCTATGGATTATTGCGGGTACAGGTAACAGCAGCGGTTCATATTGTGGGACTCGATCCTTATGTTGGTTATTTGCATGAAGTGAGTCGAGGTCAACCTGCAATGGTGTTGGATTTGATGGAAGAATTTCGTCCTTTAGTGGCGGATAGTTTGGTGTTGTCTGTATTGAATAAACGTGAAATTCAACCAAATGATTTTACAGAAAGTTTGGGTGCTTATCGACTTAGTGATGATGGACGGAAGCGATTTTTACAGGCGTTTGAACGCAAGATGAATGATGAGTTTACCCATCCAGTTTTTGATTATCGCTGTACTTATCGACGGGCGATCGAATTACAGGCACGTTTGTTGAGTCGTTATCTACAAGAAGGCATTACTTACAAACCTTTGGTGTTACGATGAAAGATACTTTGTTTTATTTGGTAATCTACGATTTGCCGGATTCCAAGGCAGCTAATAAGCGGCGTAATCGCTTACATAAAATGTTATCTGGTTACGGCAAGTGGACGCAATACAGCGTGTTTGAATGTTTTCTGACTACAATCCAATTTGTGAAGCTGCAACAGAAAATTGAAAAGTTGATTAAGCCAAAAGAAGATTCTGTACGCATTTATGTTTTGGATGCTGGATCTTTGAAACGCACCATTACTTACGGTTCTGAGGAACCAAGGCAGGAAATTGCGATCGTTCTTTAATTAATCTAGAAGTCTAGCAATTTATTCACCTGAAGCCTGGTTTCTCTTTTGAAGCCAGGTTGTATAACATAAACGGAAAATATTGACAAGAGAATGCTGCTGATTTATCATAGTTTTCGTGAACCCAAGTGGGAGCAAAAACCTGGGGGGATTCACGAAAAAGCTTAGAACCTTGACAATTAAATAGTTTCAGTTTCAGTAACCGCTCAGTTATTGCTAATTAGTAGCAATAAGCTCAGCCCAAATGAGGTCAATTTTGCGATTCCCGAAAAGTGGTTTCATAAGCCTCGGTTAGTCAGGGTTTTGGGCGGCTGTCTTTCAAACCATCAAATCCCCGCAAGGGGACTGAAACATCGAAGAACAACTGCAATTGCAGCGATTGTTGCGATCTTTCAAACCATCAAATCCCCGCAAGGGGACTGAAACAACAATTTGTATGTTGGATGGGGTTCCCAGATTGGCAACTTTCAAACCATCAAATCCCCGCAAGGGGACTGAAACTTTGCACGGATTTCAAAAGCAACAGACAAAGGGCAATCTTTCAAACCATCAAATCCCCGCAAGGGGACTGAAACTAAGAATAATAAGTCGTTTCAGTTACAGACTGAGTTTTCGCTTTCAAACCATCAAATCCCCGCAAGGGGACTGAAACATGAATGGCATTAACCCAGATTTTATTCTATACTACGAATAAGTAACACTTTCAAACCATCAAATCCCCGCAAGGGGACTGAAACATGAATGGCATTCGGGGAAATACCTATTAATAAAGAGAAATGCTTTCAAACCATCAAATCCCCGCAAGGGGACTGAAACAGATGAACGCTAATCTATGGGTGTACGATTTTTATGCCACTTTCAAACCATCAAATCCCCGCAAGGGGACTGAAACTTGTCTAGCAGGATTGTTCGGCCCAAAAATGTGAGTACTTTCAAACCATCAAATCCCCGCAAGGGGACTGAAACCAATTGAATTATCATTAATTGCTACTGGTTGGATCTTTCAAACCATCAAATCCCCGCAAGGGGACTGAAACCTTGATTATACGCAAGAGGGTATAATTCATCTGTTTTTACTTTCAAACCATCAAATCCCCGCAAGGGGACTGAAACCTTACGCTCTTTGCGTTTGTCGCTAGAATTTTTGACCTTTCAAACCATCAAATCCCCGCAAGGGGACTGAAACCCTTGTAAAGCACAGCATTGAGCGTGACAATAAGGCAACTTTCAAACCATCAAATCCCCGCAAGGGGACTGAAACATACTATTCCTGTACTAGTGCCGCTTTTGCTTTGGGAAGATGAGCCTTTCAAACCATCAAATCCCCGCAAGGGGACTGAAACATACTATTCCTGCTCTAATACCTTTACGCAAGGTTACTTTCAAACCATCAAATCCCCGCAAGGGGACTGAAACGAAGCCAGTTTCCCTGTCGTCGTAGTAATAGTAATAGCTCAACTTTCAAACCATCAAATCCCCGCAAGGGGACTGAAACGAAAAATTCTTTTATGGCTATAAAGATAAAAGTGATCTTTCAAACCATCAAATCCCCGCAAGGGGACTGAAACTCGTCCAATCCTTCGCCAAAGTTTCGGGCAGCAAAAGTTTTCCTTTCAAACCATCAAATCCCCGCAAGGGGACTGAAACCAGACTGAGCACCGGGAGCCGTGCCGAGTATGTCTTCTTTCAAACCATCAAATCCCCGCAAGGGGACTGAAACTTTATCTCAAGGGCTTTATCGCAAAGCTACAGGCCTTTCAAACCATCAAATCCCCGCAAGGGGACTGAAACCTTAATGTTTTGCGGACTTGCTCACCACAACTAGAACTTTCAAACCATCAAATCCCCGCAAGGGGACTGAAACCTAATTATAATTTGATTACCATTGTCGTCAATAATAGACTTTCAAACCATCAAATCCCCGCAAGGGGACTGAAACTTATTTTTCACTTTTTTTTCATTATTAAGATGTATCTTTCAAACCATCAAATCCCCGCAAGGGGACTGAAACTCTATTTCTTTTGCCTTAATTATTGATGTCGTTATTCTTTCAAACCATCAAATCCCCGCAAGGGGACTGAAACATTTTCCCTGGGATTGATTCTTCGGAGCCGAACTTTCAAACCATCAAATCCCCGCAAGGGGACTGAAACTTAAAAAATCAACTGAGAAACAATTACAGTCTGAGCAAAAACTTTCAAACCATCAAATCCCCGCAAGGGGACTGAAACTCAGCTGCCCTTTGCAACTCGTTGCGGTAATGCTTTCAAACCATCAAATCCCCGCAAGGGGACTGAAACTCATCTACTGCTAAGTCGCAGCTAATTTTTCAGGAGAGTTCTCTTCCATGCCCAATTTAAAATTAGACGACGATATATTGCGTGACATATTAATTCAAACTAAAGTCATTGCTGTGGTGGGACATTCCGACAACCCAACTCGCATCAGCTACCAGATTGCTCAATTCTTGCGGCAAGTAGGCTATATCGTCATTCCAGTCAATCCAACGGTGAGCAAAATTGATGGGCAACCTTGCTACGCTTCACTTCGAGATGTCCCCCAGTCAGTAGAATTGATCAATGTGTTCCGGCGCAGCGAGTACCTACCGGAAATTGTTTCTGATGCGATCGCTATCAATGCCAAAACCATCTGGGCCCAGTCAGGTATCTATGACGAAACCTCTGCCAAAAAAGCATTGCAAGCCGGATTAAAAGTGATTATGGATGCGTGCATCAAAGTAGAGTACAACAGGTTAAATATAAGTCGTTAGAAAATGTTATGGCTCTTCCCACGTCTAATTTAGACTCAGAAGTTTGGGTGTCCTTACCAATCGCAGATTGGCAAGATACAAATCAAACGCTACATCTGTGGACTCAGATTATTGGCAAGATTCGATTAGCACTGGCTCCGAAAGTTAATCACTGGTGGCATTCCACTCTTTATGTCACTCCACGTGGACTGACTACATCAACCATTCCCTACAAAACTAGCACTTTTCAAATCACCTTTGATTTTCTCAATCATCAATTGGCGATGGAAACCAGCGATGGAATGACAAAAACGATCCCACTCATGCCCCGTTCTGTGGCTGATTTTTATCAAGCGGTGATGAGTACTCTACTGGATGCGGGAATAGACTTGCACATCTGGACAATGCCACAGGAAGTGAGCGATCCCATTCCCTTTGAGCAGGATACTCAGCACGCAGCTTACGATCCAGACTATGCTCAACGGTTTTGGCGAATTCTCGTGCAATGCGACCGCCTCTTGACGATTTTCCGGACTGGTTATGCAGGAAAGTGTAGCCCAGTTCATTTCTTCTGGGGCAGCTTTGATTTAGCAGTGACTCGCTTCTCAGGACGACGTGCGCCCCAGCATCCAGGGGGTGTGCCAGGGATGGCAGACTGGGTGACGCGAGAGGCTTACTCCCACGAAGTAAGCAGTTGCGGGTTTTGGTTTGGCAAAGGCGCAATCGAGGCATTATTCTATGCCTACGCCTATCCAGCCCCCGAAGGATTCTCAGATTACCCGGTGCAACCCCAGGAAGCCTTCTTTAGCCCGGAAATGCAAGAGTTCGTCTTGCCTTATGAGGCAGTAAGGCAGGCAAGCGATCCAGACACAATGGTGCTGAATTTCTTGCAAAGCACTTACGAAGCAGCAGCGAATTTAGGGCGTTGGGAGCGGGCGGCATTGGATTACAATCCAGTAATTAAGAGTTAGATTTTCTGTTCTAGGAAGCGATCGCTCGTGAGAAATTTGTACTCACGCTCGCTGCATGGGGGGAGCTTTTGTGGAACTCTATCTATTTGAATAGGAAAAAGCTTGTAGGATCTTCTCAATCTCATCCTCAAGATACTTCCAGGATGAAAAATTCTCAGGAAACATTGCTGATGATACGCTTGCACGAGAGAGAGGAGTAAGCAGTGGAATCAACATTTTTGCTTCACAAGCCCGTCATTTACGGAAGCTCCTTTGCCAACTCCCTCTTCTTGATGATGCTTTTATTGCACATCGTCGCGGGAGCGATCGCACCGATTTCGGCTATTGTAGCCTTCACAGCGCCAAAGGGCAGCAGATCGCACCTGAGAGCGGGACGCTTTTTCGCTTGGTCGATGGTCGTCGTGGCGCTCACCGGGATCGTCCTCGACTTGGTTCGACTCTGCTTTTTCGTATCAGAAAACCATACGAAGTATGCGGGTTACACCATGTCCAGCACCTATCCGGCACGCCTGGGCTTTCTGTTTGTGGGTCTGTGCATTCTCTACATTTTACGAGAGGTCACACCGCCGCGCGTATTCCGTTGGCAGTCGAGGGAGACGGCTGTCCCAGTGGTGCCTAGCCTGCTGGTTGCGACGGGACTAGTACTCACGGTTATTATCACTTGGCGACTTAATCCGTGGACTGGTGCGCTGTGGATGATCTGGACTTTCATCCTCATTGTTATCGTTATGGCACGAACCACCCCGTCCTCGAATCATAACCGTGCAACGGATATAGCGCGACATCGCTTCGGCATGAGCTCCTTGGCAGCATTCAGTTGGTGGGGTGCGCTTCAGGGGTTTGGACCTGCGATCGCTATTGCGCTCAAGGGCGACGATCCATCTACTAGCACTTATCTGGGCAATCAGCCGGGTTCGTTTTCGCCAGCGTTTTTTCTCTTCCTCGTTGGCTGGACACCGTTCTTTTTCCTCGCCGCCTACCTGATCCGCAGCTTTAGCAAGCTGCGTCATACTTAACTAAGTCACTGCACGGACGATCGAGATTCTCCGATTTTGATTACAAGAGGTCTAATAATGATTTTTTGTTGGGCGTATGATTAAAATATGCGAAAGTTGAGGGTGCGGAATGTAGGCTGCATATTGTTCAAAAAGTTGGAAATCTAATGCGCTAAAAATGTGCGCCATGGCGCACAAATTCTAAAAAACCAGTAAAACTGATTTGACAGGTCGCTTCACCCAATTTCCCTGGCTATCGACTTTGCCATAGAAAGTCTGCCCTTTGTAATAGAAGGATGAGGAACTGCCTCCATCCAAATTCATCGCTTTTTCCACCCCCAACGACTTCATAAACTTAGCTAATTCTGGTAAGGACATTCCCGAAGTAGTAGGGTTTTCTGGTTTTTGCGCCACCATTACCCACAAAAGACTACCATCAACAGTAATACCAATTGCCGTTCTAGCATTGAGTTGGTTGCTTCCTAATACATCCCTAATAACTTTTCCATTCGCCACATCCGCAAATCCCTCTGAAACCAAGCTTAATTCTGGCAATAAACTTGACCCACCACCCAAGGCATCTACTAAACGGCAACTATCAGGAATTGGTTCGTTGCGAAGGTTAATATCATAACGAATGGTTTCTCCACAAATGTAACGTCTCAATTCACTTCGAGCGAGCATTTTGTCTAGGTAAGGGGCATTTTTAGGATTATTAATAAACCGTTCATTCAATTTTGGGTCAGCAATTAACGCTCCTTCTCGAATCACAATCGAAGTAGTTTTTTGGTTTACCGGGTCAAAAAATCCACCATTGATAGCTGCAAATGTTTGATGTTTTATTGCTATATTTTCTACCAGTTCAAGTGTTGGTGAAACCACAGGTCTTACAGAAAAACGGCTAGCTTTTGGAATTAGTAGTGTATGCACTAAGCTTTGTGGCAAGCTGTAAGATTTATACTCAATTTCTGGTTGAAGTGGTGGTTCAATTGCTTGAGTGAGGGTTTTTGTCGCTCGATTCTGGGCATTAGAAAATAACATCACTGCGAAAGTAATCGAACCTACAAATATCCAAAACAGCAACCAAACTTTTTTCATGAATCGGGAGTACTAATAACTTCATTCAAGCTCATTATCGACAGAATTTCTCTGGTGCGTTCTGCATCTTTCTGAGCAACAAATAGATGATCGTGATAATAAGCAGCAATCACATTACAGCTAATACCAGCCTTGGTTAACTCTGCTGAAATAGCAGCTGTCAAACCAACTGCTTCGAGTGAAGAATGAACAGTTAACGTAATCCATGCAGCCACAAAGGAATAAGGAATAGAAAGCCGATCGGCCTCCTGTTTGCTAATAATTAACGTTGTCCCTTCTGCTTCCCGAAAAATACAAATTGGTTCTATATCTTTTGGGATTTGATTGTCAGGTACAGTACAAAATACATATTCGCCAGCTTGTAACTGCGGTTTTATTCCTTTGATTAAATTTGACAGTTCTGTTTCTCCACTCATGTTTTTCTATCGAGAAAGTGCGCTCGGTAATTGCTCGATACCCAGTATATAATAGGGATGACTCAGGTTATTACTTATTCCTACTGATAATCTAGGTAGAGTCTAGTGGGTGCGATCGCGAAAATAATGATTCATCAACTATAATCAAATCAACCACCACCACAGCCACCACAGCCACCACCACAGCCACCACCACCGTCACCAC
>NZ_JADEWG010000068.1 GCF_015207735.1 [Phormidium] sp. LEGE 05292 | reverse complement strand
CCCTTGCACCCCTGCACCCCTGCACCTCTGCCCCTCTGCCCCTCTGCTCCTAAAGGGATTTCAGGAAGTTTCGCAACAAATGCTTTCCAGAATTGGTGAGAATGCTTTCTGGGTGAAACTGGACTCCTTGAATATGGGGATAATCACGGTGGCGCACACCCATAATCGTGCCATCTTCTACCCAAGCGGTAATTTCCAAAACTTCTGGGCAAGATTCTTTCTCAATAACTAAACTGTGATAACGAGTAGCAGTCATCGGAGTTTCCACATCTTGGAAAAGTCCCACACCCTTGTGATGGACTGGCGAAGTCTTACCGTGCATTAACTCAGGCGCAGAAACGATTTTACCGCCAAACACCAGACCCATTGCCTGATGTCCCAAACAAACACCGAGAATTGGTAAACTTGCACCCAAATCCCGAATCAAATCAGGAGAAATTCCCGCATCTTCTGGTCTTCCTGGGCCTGGAGAAATTACCACTCCGTCTGGTTTGAGTTGGCGAATTTGCTCTAAAGTAATTTGGTCATTGCGGTAAACCTGAATATCAGCAGCTACAGGGAATTCAGAAGCTAATTCTCCCAAATACTGCACCAGATTGTAAGTAAAGCTATCGTAATTATCAATTACTAAAATCAAATTTTTATACTCCTTTAGCCAACCAATTTTCAATTTCCGACTTCCGATTTTAGATTGACCCGATCGCTATAGCTAGAGGTCAAGAAAACAGCGACAATTTTCAATTTCCCTACCTAAAATCGCTAATTAAAAATCGAAAACAGATTGGATTGCACCATTAGCGTAAACAGAGGCGGCAACAACAACGAACCAGCAACTAAAATAGATGCCAGAGCAGAAACTAGCACCGCACCCGCAGCACAATCTTTAGCAATCTTAGCTAATTCATGGTAAGTTTGCTTCACAGTTAAGTCAACTACCGACTCAATTGCGGTATTGATTAACTCCATTGCCAGAACTAGTCCGATCGTAATTCCAATCAGCGACATTTCCACTGGACTCAGATGAAGAAAAACGCCCAGTGAAATTGCGAAAATGCCGATCGCCACATGAATCCGAAAATTACGTTGGGTACCAAAACCGTATGTCAGTCCTGCCCAAGCATACTTAAAACTTACCAGTAAATTAGAGGCAACCTGCCAAGCCAGGTCACGCTTTGACTGTCCTACCTGTTCCGTTGAATTATTCTTTGATGGCGAAACATCACCCGACACGGAAGCGGAAGTAGTAGCTACGATATGGCGATTTGAGGACTTAGAATTTTTTGATGGCATCAGCTGTTGATTCAGTTTCATGTCTAGCACACACAGGGAAAAGAATAAATTAAAATCAACCCGTTCTACTGCCTGCACAGACATAAGAGATACTTATTTTGTCTAAATAGCAAGGCCAATAGTTTCCAGCAAGTTAGTCTGTTGATGCAGCATCCGCCTCAAACTCTCATCATCAGGATGATCCCATCCCAAAAGATGAAGTAAGCCATGAGCAGCTAACCAAGCTAACTCTATTTGCAACGAGTGATCTTGTTGTTTTGCCTGCCGTTGAGCAGTATCAACAGAAATTACAATATCACCAAGGTATAGCGGCAAACACTCTAGCATTTCATCTGACTGAGGAATATTAACTTCTAAAGCCGCAAATGCCAAAACATCTGTTGGCTTATCTTGCTGACGATACTGAGCATTGAGAGAGTGAATTTCCGCATCGTCAGTGAGGCGGAGGCTGAGTTCATAGCTTTTTGCTGAGGAATTGTTGGATTGCAAAGTTTCTAGCCAAGCGGAGAACCAGTTCTGCCAGGTTTCCTCATCAACTCCAGTTATTAGGGATGACTCCGAAAAATAATCCTGTACATTCAGTTCTACTTCCACGCCAAATCCTCCAATTCCGAATTCCCGACCAACTTTTTCTATTTGTCAACGAGTTAGATAAGAAAGACCAATTAGAAACCCTAACAAGCTAATAGTCGTCAGAAAAAAGTGTTTCACAGAAGTACCACGCTTACGTACCATGTTACGCATCGCTAGTTTCACATAACTTGGCTGCGCTTCGCCAGTAGTTCCTTCGGGTGGCGTGGTAGTTTCACTTGGGGAATTTTCCGGTGGTTGGGTGGGTGAAATTGGGTTACTCATACCGATTTTTAATTCTAGAGAAGATACCAGCTACCATTTTTCCTTTTCACTCTAACAAGTTTGATTAGTCTCTTCACAGTATAAAATTACTGATCCTCAGAAATTATTGAGGACAATCAACACGGAGGTGGGGAGATGGGGAGATGGGGAGATGGGGAGATGGGGAGAAATACTCTCCCTACCTCCCCACTTTCCCTGTTCAGGAGTTCCCTTGTGCTTACACTGAGTTACTTTCTACTAATTGATTTTCTTGGCGGAGATAGGCTTGGATAAAAGGATCGAGTTCGCCGTTCATGACATCCGTAATCGCAGTAGTTTCTACACTGGTACGGACATCCTTTACCATTTGATAGGGATGGAATACATAATTACGGATTTGGTTGCCCCAAGCAGCTTCTACTATGTCTCCGCGAATTTCGGCGATTTCTTTGGCGCGTTGTTCTTGGGCAATAACTAGTAACTTTGCTTTGAGTCTAGCTAAGGCTTTCTCCTTGTTTTGTAGCTGAGAGCGTTCTTCAGTACAGCGGACAGCAATACCTGTAGGGATATGCTTAATTTGCACCGCTGTTTCTACTTTGTTGACGTTTTGCCCACCTTTACCACCAGAACGAGAGGTAGTAATTTCTAAGTCTTTTTCTGGAATGTCCAATTCTACAGAGTGATCGAGAATTGGCATGATTTCCACTCCGGCAAAGCTGGTTTGTCTTTTCCCGTTAGCATTAAAGGGCGAAATTCTGACTAGACGATGGGTGCCTTTCTCGGCTTTTAAGTAACCATAAGCGTAACGCCCTTCGATTTCTAAGGTGGCAGATTTGATTCCTGCTTCATCGCCTTGGGAGATTTCTGCTAAATGCACTTTATAACCTTGAGTTTCTGCCCAACGGGTGTACATTCGCAGCAACATTTCTGCCCAGTCTTGCGCGTCTGTACCTCCAGCACCAGCATTAATTGTTAATACTGCGCCTTGATTATCGTAAGGGCCGGATAATAGCTGTTGTAATTCCCAACGTTCTAGTTCTCGGTTTAGGTTACTGAGGTTAGTTTGGGCTTCTGTTAATAATGCGGTATCGGCTTCTAACTCTAGCAATTCTACGATCGCTCTCGTATCTTCCAAGCTACTTTTCCAGTCATAAAATTGCTGTAGATGCGATTTAAAATCATTCAGTTCTTGCAGAGTTTGTTGAGCAGAGTCTTGATCGTTCCAAAATTCTGGTTGAGACGCTATCTGCTCTAAGTCTTGAATTTTAGCAGTCAGAGCAGGTATGTCAAAGATAGTCCTGGGTTTTACCCAGGCGATGAGATAAACTTTCGATTTCGCGTTTGATGTCTACTAGTTCGAGCATGGTGTTTTGTGTAGCGATCGACTACTTTTTATCTTAACTGTAAAAGGCTCTAAGGCAGAAAGGGGACTAGGGACTAGGGAGGGGTTAGGGGTTGGGGGTAGGGAAGACACCTGGAGCCCCTGGAGCCCCTCTGGTTAATTAATCACGACCATTGATAGCGATAATTAGCCGCAGAATGAAAATGAACAGGTTAATGTAGGTTAGGTACATTGACAGTGCAGCGGGTAAATACTGATCGTCGCGATAGCTACGGGGTAAAACGTAGAAGTCTACTACAGCACAACCGACAAACAGAAATACACCGATACCGGAAATAGCGATTTCTAGCCAACTAGGTGTGAACACACCAAATATGGCAAACAGGAATTGGGCAAGGCAAACTACAACTAAAGCAATGATGCCTAGTCTGACAGTTTTCGCCAAAGCCATGCCGTCAGGATCTGATAAATTTGAACCAATTTGACGGGCGGCAATAAAGGTAACGCCACAACCAAGGGCAGCAATTCCAATGCCTTGAATGCCGACATTTGGCGTTCTGAGCGCCACAAAAACTAATCCACTTAAAGTGTAGCCAGTTAGCAGGCTGTAGAGAGCCAGCAGGGGTAGTGCCACACTATTTTTGCCTTTTTCAGCAACGCCTTGGGCTACGAAAAAAAGAATTAGCTCCAGGATAACTGCGCCGATGAAAGTTGGGAAGAATAAGTTTGGGTAGGTATTGATCACCCCCAAACCGCCATAAGTACCTAATGCTGTTAAAACCAAACCACCGCCGACATAAGGGAGGGCGTTAGCGATCACATTAGGGCCTACAAGTGCTTGGCTTTTAGATTGGCGAATTGCTTCGCGGAAGTTGCTAGTGTTGCTCATTTTGCTTGTTTATGTGTCTTGATTAATCGACTATATTTGCGATTTAATTCCATTTTTACCCAGATTTTCCTTTATGAGCTAGGAGGGGCATCGCGGGTAGTTTAGCTTGGAACAAAAAAATTTGGGATTTTAGCGCATCTTTCGCGCTAATGCTTACGTATTTCTGCGGAATCGTTGGATTAATTCTGCAAATATTTCAGTGGAAGAACGATGGTGAATCTGAGTTGAACTAAAGACAATAAATTCAGATAGGGTTAATACTCGAATTCTTGCCCTACGAGATTTTGCCTAAGAACTGTACTTAAAGAAAGGGTTTCCCCGCAGAGGATTCTTATGACAGCAACTCAAATTGATCTTAGTTCTTATGGAATGGAACTCCTAATTTCCTACCACAATAATCCTTCAGTTGCCAAAAGAAATAAATTAGTCCAAATTCACGCTGGATTAGTGCGTAAGGTTGCCCATAGATTCACACATCAATGTGCTGAACCTTATGAAGATTTAGAACAAATTGGTTATATTGGTTTAATTAGGGCGATCGAACGTTTTAATCCTCATCAAGGATGTGCTTTTAGTTCTTTTGCCATTCCTTATATTCGCGGCGAAATGCTCCACTTTTTGCGTGATAAAAGCAGTGTGGTAAAAGTACCTAGACGTTGGCAAGAATTATATAGTGATGGGGAAAAAATTCAAAAGGAATTTGCGACTAAGTTTGGTCGATCGGCAAGTGATGCAGAAATAGCCAAAGCACTTGATATCTCTGTTCAAGAATGGCAAGAAAGCAAATTAGCTGCCCAAAATCGTCAGCCTTTGAGTTTAGATGCTACCGTTGGTAATCAAATTGATACTGTGGTTAGTTTAGGAGATACTTTAGCTGATTCTCGCTATCAAGCTTTCCAATATTTGGAAGAAGATCGTCAGCAATTGCAAGGTGCAATGAATCAATTAGAAGAAAAAACTAGAGCTGCTATTGAGTGCGTATTTCTCCGGGAATTACCCCGCAAAGAAGCAGCTAAAAAAATTGGCGTTAGCCCAATGACAGTAACCAGACATTTACAAAAAGGACTAGATCAATTAATTTCTATGTTATCTCCTCAAACTGCTGGTTTAGCAAGTTAATTAAGGCGGGTATTACCCCACCTTAATTTTAAAAAAGTTACTTATTATTAGTTTTGGTTTTGGCTTGTTCTAAAGCAATTTCTTTGACAGCTTGGAATGAGGAGATATTGGAAGAACCTTCGATCGCTTTCACCGCTAAATCTTGCACTTGTTTCAACGCCGAATCAAGCTGTTTCGCCAAATTATTAATCCGCGTTTCTTGGTTTTGAATTGTTTCCTCTAAAGATTGAATCCGCAATTCATAAACTCGCCTTTCTCCTTCTACTTCTTTAGCGCGTAAATCTGCTTTTACCTTAGTTTGATAAAGCCCCAAACCTCTACCGTTTTCTTTAGATTTTTTCACAGCAGCTTCCAATTCTTTAGGGAATGCCTCTACTTTAGTTTTGTATTCTTCAAATTGTTTTTCCCGTTCGGAAATGGTTTTTTCCCGTTCCGCCCAATGTTTTTCTTGAGTTTGCTGTAACTCTTCTAATTGGTTATACAAAGCTTTCTGCACTTGTTCGTACTCGTCAGTATTTAACTTGCGTTGCAATTCTAATTCGTATTTGTACTCGCTGGCATCCCGAAGCTTAGTTTTTGTTTGTGTCTCGTTGCGTTCTTTAATAGTTCGTTGTTGCTGTTCTTGTTCTTTTGTCCAAGCTTTTTTCCCTTCGAGAATTTCTTGCTCTAAAGTTTCTCGTCGTTGACTAAATTCTTCAGCAAATGCTTTGGCACTTTGTTGATATTGAGTAATTAATTCATCGAGAGTATCATCATCTATTTCCTCTAAATTATGTAATTCTTGTAATTCTTGAATTTCCGTTGTCACTAACTGCTGAATTTCTTGTAATTTAGCAGCTTCTAACGTAAGTTTTTCTGATAAGTCGCTGACAGCAGTACCAAAGGTTAATTGCAAATTAGCGAGACTGTCAATAGTCTGCTGTATTTTTTGTTTTCCGGCACCGTTTAATGTTGAATTCATAGTTCTTTTTTCTTCCACTGGCTTGACTTCAATTACCTGTTTACTTTCTGATAATTTTTGTTCTTTCGCTAATTGTGCCAGTTGGGATTCTACAGATTTTTTCTCCTCTAATAATTGATTGAAGGCTGTCAAAATTTCCGCTTTGGTATTTTTCTCGTTAGGTTTTCTTACTGTCATTATTCAACTCCAAAGAATTTGCCAATGTGAAGAGTTCCAATTTATTGAACTTTGGTTGTTTTGGCGGAAGAACTTTCAAAAGCTCTCATTGCTAAGTCTTGGGCTTGTTTCAATGCGTTTTGTAGTTGATTGGTAAGCTCAGTAATTTGTTCGGTTTGGCGTTGAATTTTTTGTTCCAAAGCGTGAATTTTTAATTCGTAAGATTGTTTGCTAGCTTCCCATTCTTTCTCAAATAAATCGGATTTGACTTTCGCTTCTTGGTTAACTTCAGAAATACCTTCTCCATAAGCTTTCTTAGTCGCTTCATCCATTTCTGCGGGAAAAGCTTCGACTTTTTTCCGGTATTCTTCAAACAATGTTTGATTGGTGGTTAAAATTCGTTCCCGTTCTGTCCAATCTTTCTCTTTTTCTTGGTTAGATTGTTGTAACTCTCGCTCTAATTTGCGGCGAAACTCTTCATATTCATCGGTTTTAATTTTGCGATCGCGCTCTAATTCATATTGATAATCTGCCTCTTGACGTTGCCGTTCTGCTGTTAATAATTCAGTTTGTTCTCTAATTGTTGTGGTAAATTCTTCTTGTTCCTTCTGCCAATTTTTACGAGTTTCAGTGATTTGTTTATCTAAAGTTTCTCGCTGATTTGTGGCATTTTCTTCGATCGATCTCAGTTTTTCTTGATGTTCTTGGTTTAAAATGTGCAACGCATCAGCTACCACTCGCACTTGCTGAAGTTCTTGTAAATGCTGATTTTCAATTACAATTGCTTTTTTGAGTTCGTCGAGTTTGGTAGTTTCTGCGGTTAATTTGCTGGAAAGCCCGGTAATAATGCTGCCAAATTCTAATTGTAGGTCTGCTAAACCTTTGACAATACTATCAACTGTATATGTAGAAGCGACTTCGATAGTTTTTTTGTTCTTTTCTTTCTCCGCTTCCTCTTCTTTGGTAGCTACTTTGGAATCAATCTTTTGCTTTTCTGCAAGGAGGCGTTGAAATGCTTCTAAAATTTTGGTTTTGCTGTCTTTTACGGCAACATTATTCATGCTGGTTCTCCTGATTTTAGGTTAACAAGCTGAGACTGGGCACTGCTTTAGATTAGAATGCCCATTTTTATTTGATTGGGAACACAAATACTGAACAGGGGATGAGCTTTTTTCCAGAGAATTGTCTAGCTCGACTGACTGTTGAATACATTATAGTACATTTGTTCTGTTTTGTCATCGGTATGTAAAAAAAATGTCACATACCGAGCTTAGAGGCGGCAGGGAGACTCAAAAGCTAGAAGCTTTGATGTATAGGGTGTGAAGGGAGCTAGAACTGTCGAGTTTCTTCAGGAACACTACGATATTGCAACACTTTTAGAGACATCACAGGAATTACCTTAGTTGCAAATTGAGTAATCCGAAATTTCTCTTTCAAAGGTGATGGAACTTCTCGCCAAGAAATGGAGACAAAATCAAACCGAGTATAAAATTGTTCCAACCAACTAGCACATTCTAAATACAGAGGTTGAGTTGATTGCTGGATTAAATGTTTAACTAAATAACTTCCCAAACCTTGTTTTTGCCAAGCAGGTAAAACTACCAAACTACTTAATTCTTGCGCCCCAGAAAAAGAACGTAATTGCCCACAAGCGACGATTTTACGATCGCATTCAATCACTGAAAATTGTTGCCAGCGTAACTGAGTCGGATCTAACTTGGCACTAAAAACCAACTTCCGAATCTCCCAGATATCACTAGCAGAAGCAGGACGAAGAACGCATTCTGGTGGCAAAACAAAACTCATCTTTCTTCTCTTCCTTCGCGTCCTTTGCGTCCTTTGCGGTTTAAAAATAAAATTGATTTTCGCAACCTAACGAGATTTTAGGTCTGCGATCGCACTTTTCGCCACCCCAGCAATTGCCTGATCCGTCGCCTTCGGTAAATGATAATACTTCCCACCAGCATTCTTTGCCAACTCCTTAGCAAAACCAGTCGAAATAAACTTATTTTCCGTATCAATTACCAAAAGCTGAATTCCCAAACCGCGAATTCTCGCCGCAATTTCCAACAATTCAGTTTTAATATCCGGTTTTTCCCCTTCCGCTATTGGTTCTCCCAAAGAACGTGCCAAAGGGATATTGCCACGTCCGTCAGTTATCGCTACAATAACAACCTGACCTATATCTCCCGACATCTGGGCATTTATTCCCACTCTTACTGCTTGAGTTAAACCATGCGCTAAGGGTGAACCACCGCCACAAGGCAAAAGTTCCAAGCGCCGCTTTGCTAAAGCAATGGAACGAGTTGGCGGTAACAGCACATCGGCGTGTTCTCCTCTAAACGGAATTAGCGCCACTTGGTCGCGGTTTTGGTAAGCTTCGGTCAGTAGCGACATTACCGCGCCCTTTGCTGATTGCATTCTATTTAATGCCATTGAACCAGAGGCATCTACTACAAAAACTACCAAAGATCCGGCTTTGCGGACTAGGCGTTTAGAACGAATGTCTCCCTGTTCAACAATTACTTTTCTGTCAGGTTGACGTTCGCGCCTTGCTTTTTGGTAGGGTGCAGCTGCGCGTAAGGTGGCATCTACTGCTATGCGGCGCACGCGACCTTTAGGTAACATAGGTTTAACGTAACGACCTCTGTCATCGGAAAAGATTTTGCTGCGAGTTCCTGACTTTCCGCGACGTTGCGCCATTTGTGCGAAGTAGAGCACAGTGGGATCGAGAATTATGCCTTCTGGATCGAAAAGGAATTCTTCAGGAACATTCATTTCCTGTTCTTGAGGTTCTTCGGGTTCTTCTTTTTCCTCTTCGTCTTCTTCTTGTTCTTCTTCAGATTGATCTTCTGGTGGTGGGGGTGGTGGAGGTGGTGGAGGTGGTTGTTGTTCTGGGGGTGTTTGGACGACTGTGGCGCGGGGAACGATGACTAATTCTACGGCGCGACGCAAGTCTTCCGAGTTGACGGCGTTTCGTCCGTCGAATGCTGCTGCTGCTTTGGCGACTCTAACGGCGAAGAGTTCGGCGCGATGTCCTTCTACTCCGGCGCGAATTGCTTCTTCTACTAAATAGGTAATTTGCTCTTTGCTGATGGTAACTTCTTTGAGCCATTCTCGCGCTAGAATGACTTGGGTTTTCAGGTTGTCGATGTCTTCGGTGTATTGGGTGAGGAATTGTTGGGGAGAACGAGAAAATTCTAATGCTTGTTCGACTGCTTGTACACGATCGTCTAATCCTAAAACCCCGTCTGCTGATAGAGTGATGGCAATGCGATCAAGCAAATGTTCCCGCAATGGCCCTTCTTCTGGATTATAAGTGGCAATAAATAAAGGTTGGCAAGGATGCTCGAAACTAATTCCTTCCCGTTCTATTACGTTGCGTCCTTCAGATAATACTGTTAAAAGTTGGTTGGAAATTTGGTCATCGAGGAGGTTAATTTCATCAACGTAGAGAACACCTCGGTTGGCGGAAGCAAGTAACCCTGGTTGAAAGACAGTATCTCCTTGTTTAACAGATTTTTCCACATCTACGGAGCCGAGTAATCTGTCTTCGGTAGTTCCCAAGGGAATTTGCACGAAAGGCGCAGGGATGATTTGGGTTTCTTGAGACTCTGTTATTGAAGGTGCTTCGTTACAGAAGGAACCTTTGATGACTTCAATTGGTGGTAAAAGGGAGTGTAAAGCACGCGCCATCACTGATTTAGCGGTTCCACGGCGACCTGCGATCGCTACACCTCCCAATCCAGGATCGACCGCTGCCAACAGCAATGCTAACTTGATTGCTTCTTGTCCGACAACAGCAGTTAAGGGAAAAGCAGTAATTTGGGGGAGAGTTGGCGCAGGCATTTTTTCCGACTTTGCACATCAAGATCTTTTAGCATAGCAGGAAATGAGAAGTTATTCCCTTGTAATCGTGGCGTTGGGGGGTTACTTTGGTGGCAACAACTAAATTTCAGTTGTTCCAGTCCAGACTCAACCTAAACATAGATCCAAACCTCCAACTTCAAGTCAATCAATTTTAGATTTTCCAGCAAAATCTAAAATCTAAAATCTAAAATCCAAAATCCAATGGCTAACACTCAAAATTTTGCGGGATGGCGGCGAGTTTTCTACGGACTCCGTACCCGGATCATTATGTGGTACGTGATTTTAATGACTTGCTCTACAACTTTAACTGTTTTTGCTGTGCGTCAGGTGCTTTCTGTCAGGATAGAAGAACGCAGCAAACAAATTTTGGTGCAAGAAGTCAAAGAGTTTCGGCAATTATTGGAAGGATATCGGGAATTTGGTTGTTGTGAAGTCGAGAGCTTATTTGATGATTTCCTATCGCGGAATATTCCCGTTGATGGTGAATTTATGGTGACTTTTGTTGACGGCAAATTTTACAAAGCTAGTCCTACAGCTTTACCGGGAACATTGGTGCGAGATAAAAAATTACTGAAACGTTGGTCTAGAGTAATTAGACCAGAAAGAGGTGAAAAAATCACTCCCAACGATAATATTAGATATTTTGTGCAACCAGTTAATATTGATGGGGAAAAGCCAGGGGTTTTTGTTGTCATGCACTCTACCGAGAGCGAGTGGCAAAAACTGAATGAAGTTACAGTTGTAATGGTGTTAGTAACATTAATGGTGTTAATTGTTGCTTCTGTGGTAATTTGGGCGGTAGGAGGAAGATTGTTAAGACCTTTGCGGTTATTAACCGCAACTGCACATTCAATTAGTGGTTCTAATGTAGGTGAAAGAATAGCGGTGCAAGGTTCAGATGATATTGCGGAATTAACTATTACTTTTAATGCTATGTTGGATAGATTGGAGGCGGCTTTTACTAGTCAGCGCAATTTCATTAATGATGCAGGTCATGAATTAAAAACGCCAATTACGATTATTCGCGGTCATTTAGAGTTGCTAGGGGACGATCCTGAAGAACAGAAAGAAACTTTGGCTATAGTTACCGATGAATTAGATAGAATGAGTCGGTTGGTTAATGATTTGTTGTTATTGGCAAAAGCGGAAAGACCAGATTTTTTAAATTTAGAAACTGTTGATGTGGAGGTGTTTACTGAGGAATTGTTGGCGAAGGCGAAAGCTTTAGGCGATCGCCATTGGCAAATCGAATCTCAAGCTTTTTGCTTAATTGTTGCCGATCGGCAAAGACTGACTCAAGCCATGATGAATTTAGCTCAGAATGCTGTTCAACATACTAAACGAGAAGATGCAATTTTTTTAGGTTCAGGAGTTAGAAATAACCAGGTTTTTTTCTGGGTGCGTGATACTGGTGAAGGCATTCCACCATCAGAACAAAAGCGGATTTTTGAAAGGTTTGCACGGGTGGCGAATAGTCGCAGACGATCGGAAGGTTACGGTTTGGGTTTGGCAATTGTTAAGGCAATTGTCGAAGCCCATGAAGGAAGAGTAGAATTAAATAGTGAATTGGGTAAAGGTGCAACTTTTATGTTGATTTTACCGTTAGAATTTAGCAGTAATGTCAAATAAAAATAGTAATTGACTAAACAAGGAAAAATTTTATGAATATTACTCAAGCTAAACGCTTCACTTTAGAAGAATACCACAAACTCACAGAAATTGGCTTCTTCCACGAAGACGATCGCATAGAATTAATCAGAGGAGAAATTATCCAAATGGCGGCAAAAGGTACAGCTCACGAAACTTGTTTGAGAAATTTATTGCGTGAACTACCAAGACTGGTAGGAGATAGAGGAACTTTGCAATGTCAGGCTCCGATTATTTTATCCAATAATAGTGAACCAGAACCAGATTTTGCAATCCTCCAAAACCGAGATGATAATTATTTATCTGCTCACCCTGCACCAAATGATGTGTTATTGGTAATGGAAATTTCCGATTCTACTTTGAATTACGATCGAGAAGTTAAGTTATCCCTCTATGCTGAAGCGGGTATTTCCGATTATTGGATTTTTAATTTATTTGATAATCAGTTAGAAGCTCACAGTGAACCTTTTCAAAATAGTCAAGGAAATTTTGGTTATCAGAATCGGCGGATTGTTTTACCAAATCAAGTGATAGTGTTACCTTCTTTTCCTGATTTATATTTGGATTTAAGTAGGGTGTTTCCGCCAAAACAGAAGTAGGAAATAGAAGGCTTAAATTTATCGTTAATTCTACTGAGGAACCCTAGCTTATGAGAATGACATAATAGACTTAAGTAAAACTTAAGTTTATCTCAATGGCTATCAGCAATCACGACAGAATTGGCAAAGCTCTCAATATTTTATCTCAGGGGTTGTATCCTTATGTGGAACGTCAAATGCGGACAGTTCATGGCGATTGGATAAAAGTTGCAATATCCAACTTACCAGAGCATCAAACCTCAAAACGGGAGGTAGCAGATATTCTGCGCGAGGATGTTGCTGCGGTATTAATAATTATGTCAAAGCAGTGGGAAAGCGTCTTTAAAAAAAAGCTGGGTCATGCAGAACGCTCTTTGGTAGGAGAACTGATTGAAGTCCGTAATAAATGGGCGCATCAAACTCGCTTTTCCACAGATGATACTTATCGTGCCCTTGACAGTATAACCCGACTCCTCAAAGCTGTTTCTGCACCTCAAATAAATACTGTAGAAAAACAGAAACAAGAAGTTTTGAGAATTTTATCTCAAGAACAAACTCGCCAAGAAACTCGGAGTTTTTCTGCTGAAGAAACCAGGATTAGAGAAAAATTGGCAGAACTTCTTGAAAAACTACCTTTCCAGAATGCTTGTCTGTTAAATCTTGCTCTCACCCACCGTTCATATCTTTACGAAAACCCCAGAACAGCAAGGGATGATAACGAACGACTGGAATTTCTGGGGGACGCTGTACTAAATTTTATATGCACTGATTTTCTTTATAATCTTGATTCAGAAATTAATGAAGGTGATCTCACCCGTCTGCGTTCCAAGTTAGTTGATGAGGAACAGTTAGCAAAATTTGCCAAAAGTTTGGATTTAGGGAAATGGATGCACTTAGGTAGGGGTGCTATTGCAGATAGAGGACATACAAATTCTTTATTATTAAGTAACACTTTTGAAGCAGTTGTTGGCGGATACTTTCTAGATTCTGGGATTGAGGCAGTTCGAGCTTTTTTGGAACCACTGTTTACTTATGCTATTGAAGAACTAGAGAATTTTCAATCTGACACAAACTCATCTCTTCTTCTAGACCCTAAAAATAAGTTTCAGCAGTGGGTACAGTTAAACACTGGCACAACTTTACTACCTAAATATGTTACGGTGCAAGCTGGTGGAGAGTCTCATGCTCCAGAGTTCCTTGCTAAAGTTTATGTAGGAGAAGAAAAGTATGGAGAAGGCAAGGGACGCAGCAAAAAAGATGCCGAAAAGTCTGCTGCTGAAGATGCCTTAGTGAAGCTGAAAAAACGAGGAATGATCTAAAATTTGATTCTCTCTTTTGTTTCACTAAAAAATTAGCCCAGCTTCCTCCCCTGCCTTTCTAATACCGAATTTGCAGCGTTACAGTAAATTTGTGGCTTTGTAGGGTGCGTCAGACTGTAAAATTTGGGCAAGTCACAGGAATTTTTAGTTCTGACACACCCTACGGATGATAACTAGCTACTTGCCTTAATAACGTATTTGCAGTGTCACAGATGCTTCGACTTGCTGTTCTCCACCGATTACAGGAATAGAAAAGCGATTTTCTACCTTATCAGTTCGTGGTGCAGCAGCAAGTGGTATTGGAGGTGGGGGTGGTGCAGCAGCACCATTAACTTGAATGTTGACTACTTCCTGTGGTTTTAAATTTAAAGTAGCTAAAACGGCACCAGCTTGTCTTTGAGCATCTAGAGTAGCTTCTTGTAATGCTTGTTCTTGGGCTTTGGCTATAGCACTATCCGCCGCCACAAAACTAATCCCATCAATTCTAGTCGCTCCCGCTTTCACCGCTTCATCCAATAAATTACCTACGCGCTGGGTATCGATGCGAAAACTCACGGTATTAACTGCGATGTACCCGATCAAACGTTGTACATTATTTTCGTAAGAGTAGTTTGGATTCAAGCGAATGCCAGTAGTTTGGAGTTTTTCGACATTGCGCGATCGCAACAACTCTACCACCGCCGACGAACGACGCGCCACCTCCTGTTGCACCTCCTGAGCAGTTTTTCCCTGCGCCTCCACACCCAAACTGACTTGAGCAATAGTAGCAGGGATTGATTCCACACCCCGACCAGTCACCGTCACAGTCCTGATTAACTGAGTCGGAATCTGTCTTTGCTCTTGAGCCACAACTGCACCACCGAGAAATACACTCAGCAGTCCCACTCCTAAAACTATCAACCTTCTTTTGGGCCAACTCATATATTCGCGCAACATAGAATACATTAATAAAAAAACAATACTCTGTTAAACCAATGACTGACGTATTTGCCTGGTCGAATTTCTTGACAGCTTTGTTCCCGAAACTGTCTTTGGGAATAAGTCTCCCTGCTTGGGGACAAACTGCACCCATACTGGCAGCCACCCACGAACTAGATGCAGATAGTGCAGCACTGGTGTTGCCAGGAGTATTACTGAGTCTAGTAGTAGTTTACATAGCCAGTAAAATTGGCGGGGAATTGTCTAACCAACTAGGCTTTCCGCCAGTTTTAGGCGAACTGGTAACTGGTGTAATTGTTGGCGTATCTGCCCTACATTTACTAGTGTTTCCAGAAAGCGGTGCCCAAAGCTCTGATTCATTGATTATTCAACTGTTACAAACAACTGCTGGACTAAACCCACAATCAGCAGAAGCAGTATTTAATGCTCAAAGCGAAGTAATTTCTGTGTTATCAGAACTAGGAGTCATTATACTGCTGTTTGAAATTGGCTTAGAGTCAAACATTAGACATTTGATGGCAGTTGGTTATCAAGCTACCATTGTTGCTTGTGTCGGGGTAGCCGTACCCTTTGCTGCTGGCACAGCTGGATTAATGCTATTGTTTGGTGTACCAGCAATTCCCGCGATTTTTGCAGGTGCGGCTCTCACAGCTACTAGTATTGGGATTACCTCGAAAGTTCTCTCGGAAATTGGACGTTTAAGCACCAAAGAAGGTCAAATTATTCTGGGTGCTGCTGTTATCGACGATGTTCTCGGTATCATCGTTTTGGCTGTTGTCGCTAGCTTGGCAAAAACTGGCGAGATAGACGTAATGAACGTTATCTATCTGATTGTCAGCGCAACAGTGTTCTTACTTGGCTCAATCTTATTGGGTAGTTTCTTTCACAATACCTTTATCAAAGTAGCGAATTCCCTCAAAACTAGAGGTGGATTGCTAATTCCGGCATTAGTGTTTGCCTTTGTCATGTCTTACTTAGGTGCAGTGATTCACCTAGAAGCGATTTTAGGTGCGTTCGCTGCTGGTTTAGTTCTAGATGAAAGTGATGAAACTCTAGAATTACAAAAATTGGTGTTGCCCATTTCGGATATGTTGGTACCAGTTTTCTTTGTCTGTGTGGGTGCTAAAACTGATATCGGCGTACTCAATCCCGCCGTTCCCACAAATCGGGAAGGTTTGATCATGGCTGTTTTTCTAATTGTGGTAGCGATCGTCGGTAAGATTGTCACTGGTGCTACAGTGTTTGGTCAAGATAAGATTAATCGTTTAGCGATCGGTGTGGGCATGATTCCTAGAGGTGAAGTAGGATTAGTATTTGCTGGTATTGGTTCAGCAAGTGGCGCTTTATCTAAACCTTTAGAAGCTGCGATCATCATGATGGTAATTATTACCACCTTCATTGCTCCTCCCCTGTTGAGAATCGTATTCAAAGACGAACCTGCACTTGTTCCAGAATCAGGTTCACCAAGTTTAAATGGTGATAATGAGTCACCCTTTATCGTGGAATCAGAAATGGTTAAACAGAGCTTATCTCAAAATTCATCGACAGAAAAACCGGAATAAGCCAGTAATTAAACCAAAGAATAACCCAAGAGATTGCACTAGCAACTTAAATGAATAGCATTAGGGAAAAGGCAAAAGTAAGATTTATTCACCTTTTCCCTTTTTTGTCTAAAAGCAGAAGAAAGTTTTGAGTTAATGAACTTCCCCTAGTGGGACTTAGACAAAAAAGAAGAAAGAAAGGGAGTATAATAGTTGTGCAGCATAGCTTTTACGTCATAGAGTGGTGTGGATGAAAGAAACAACTCCCACTTTCTTTATCTATTATTTAATCAAATTTCAGAACACGATTCGGCAAACTGAAACGGTTTTTCTCGTGTTAACGGGAGTTTTTCTCGGAGGCTCTGTTTTCTTTGATTTTATTGAGACAATCATTTATCCAGACGATAAACATATAGACCCTTACTTTCTTTTATTAGAAGAGGGTAATAAATTGATGGGAATTGCCAGTTGGTGTGCTTATGTAGTCACAACTTGTTTTCAAAAAATTACTGACCACAAATATAAAATATAAAGGTGTAAAAAGATGAAAATTGCTTACGTTTCTAGCTACGATGCCAGGAATATCAGAAGTTGGTCGGGAATACCCTACCATATGTCTAAATTTCTAGATTCAGAAGCAACTCAGGTTGAATATATTTGCCCTTTACAAATTGATATCTTGTCGAAATTAAACTTGATATCGAAAAAAGTGTTTTACAAATATATTCGACATCAACACTATCTTCGAGATTGGAATGTACCTACGTTAAAAAACTACGCCAAGCAAATTTCAAATAAGTTATCATCCTCCAAGTCAGATATAGTGATAAGTCCAGTAACATACACACTGGCTTATCTAGAATGCCAGCAACCAATGGCTTTTTGGGCAGATGCTACTTTTGCCGGATTAATTAACTACTATCCTTGGCATAGTAATTTATGTAAAGAAAGTATCAACTTGGGTATCTTTTTAGAGCAAAGAGTTTTAGATAAATGCAAAGTAGCTATTTACTCATCCGAATGGGCTGCTAATACTGCGAAAAAGAACTACAAAGTTAACCCAGAGAAAATCAAAGTTGTTCCTTACGGAGGAAATTTTGAATGCAATAACACTTTAGAAGATATCAAGTCAATGGTCAGCTCAAGATCCCAAAAATCATGCAAGTTGTTATTTCTGGGAGTAAACTGGGAACGCAAGGGGGGAGATATTGCTTTTGCAGTTGCCAAAGCCTTGAATGAAGCTGGCTTGAAAACCGAGTTAACAATTGTTGGGTGTGAACCAGTATTAGAACAGCCTTATCCCGATTTTGTTAAACCTTTAGGCTTTATCAGTAAGTCTACAGAATCCGGGAAAAAACAAATTAAGCAATTACTAAGTGACTCGCATTTTTTGATTTTACCTTCCAGAGCAGATTGTACTCCTATTGTGTTATGTGAAGCGAATTTTTTTGGTGTTCCTTGTCTCACTAGCGTTACCGGAGGAATATCAACAATTATTAAAGATGATGTTAATGGTAAAACATTTAATGAGGAATTTGTTACTGAATGCTGCAACTATGTCTTGTCGCTTTTTTCTAACTATTCTCAATACCAAAATCTGGCTCTTTCTTCCTTTAATGAGTATCAAAATCGGTTAAACTGGTCAGTTGCTACAGCAACGGTTAAGAAAATTCTCCAGGAGTAAAAATTGAGGCAAATGAAGATAGCTGCTCACAAAAGATTTGTTAAGCTCTTTTGCTTACGATACAATTGAGCGGGTTAAAACTTTAAGTCCCGCTAGTCTCCCCTGCTCCCTTGCCCTCCTCTGAGTTGATTCTGGTTAGCCCATTAGTGTAAGCTCTCCAATCTGATGGTGTTTTTTGAAAGCTGGTACTAGTGCAAGAAAGCAGAAGGCTCCAGGGCTCCAAGGCAGAAGGGTTTGATCAGCTTTTATGTTCAGCTTTCTAGCTGTTTTCAGCTGCTCAATCATTTCTGCCGCGCTGCACTAGTTGGCAAGAGAGAATATATGGTGCTGTTGGGTATGGTAATCCAAATTAGGCGGTGTACTGAAATAACCATAAGCATTAA
The DNA here is from genome assembly GCF_015207735.1 of [Phormidium] sp. LEGE 05292. Lineage (GTDB taxonomy): Bacteria > Cyanobacteriota > Cyanobacteriia > Cyanobacteriales > Aerosakkonemataceae > Floridanema. Next base: position 16,491 of record NZ_JADEWG010000068.1, on the reverse strand, counting down.
TTCGATCGAGAGTGCCAACGACAGTTTTTCTTTCTCATCATCGTTCGCTCCTCACCAGCTCACGAAAAGTTCTGCTGCTGGGCTATGTAAATCATGGAGAAATAAACCGTGAAATTTCACTGGATACTACCCAGTACTTTTTTAAGCCTACTTTTACTTTCATCTCCAGCGATCGCAGCTAAACTGCAATCATGGCGTTTCGATCCGCAACGCAATCTGTTGGTTTTCACCACAGATGGTGACGTTCAACCCAAAGCACAATTATTGTTTAATCCCACTCGCTTGGTGATTGATTTGCCCGGTACTAGCCTACCTCGTACTATTAATCGTCAAGTCGGCGGTTTAATCCGTTCTGTACGAATTGGACAGCTTGATTCTCAGACCACTCGTTTAGTGATTGAATTGGTTGATGGGTATACTCTCGACCCCCAACAAGTACAATTTCGCGGAGTTTCCCCTAGACAATGGGTAGTTCAACTACCAACTCCGACCCGAACCGAAGGGCAACAGAATGTAGCTACTGAAGGACAAAGTTCTGGCACTAGTCTCACTTTACCAACCCCGGAAGCCCCACCACCACCTCCTGTAACTGCTACGGCTCCTGTGGTGCCAACAATCACGCAAATTCGATATCTACAGGTAACACCTGATGGTTTGTTCCTGCGGACAAATGGTGGCAATCCAGAGATTAAAGTTGACCGGAGCAGAGAGCGCATTAATATTGAATTGGAAGGCGCTATTCTCTCACCTCAACTCTTGAATCGGGAGTTTTCGGTGAACCGTAACGGTGTCAACACTATTCAACTTAATCAGGTTAACAATAATCCGCCTGTAGTTCGTTTGACTCTGAAGGTAGGGGCAGACAGTCCAGACTGGGGTGCTAGTGTTAGTAGTTTGGGTGGGATTGTTTTGCTACCTGGGGCGGGACAACAGACTACTGCTCAAAGATGGGGTAGCCAAACGGCGAATATTCAGTCTATAGAACTTAGTGGCAATCAGTTGTTAATTCGATCGGATCGAGCACTGACATACACTAGTGGTTGGGACAGGTTAAGTGGTGCTTATCGGATTACGTTGAATTCTTCGGAGTTGGTGGACCGATTCCAAGAGCCGAGACTTGACAGGGATGCGCCAATATCACGCTTGCGTATCCGCGAAGACGATGGTAGGGTGATTATCCTCGTGTTACCTGCTTCTGGGATTCAAGTTGGGGAAATTAGTCAGGCTAGCCCCCAACTTCTGGCTTTACCTTTTTATAGTGCCAGAGCCGGACAGGTTCCTGGTAGTCAATATCCGCCTGTAAGTCAAGGGGCTACAGATTATCCTTATCAACAGTTACCCACACGCCGCCCAAACGCTCGTGCTTTGGTGGTAATCGACCCTGGACATGGGGGAAAAGACCCAGGTGCGATCGGAATTGGTGGTTTAAGAGAAGTAGATGTAATCTTGCCAATCTCGCTCGAAGTAGCTAGATTATTGGAACAACAGGGTGTTCAGGTAGTTCTGACTCGCAATTCTGATTATTTTGTGGAGTTGTCAGGTCGAACGGCGATCGCTAATCGAGTCAATGCGGATCTATTTGTGAGCATTCACGCTAATTCCATACAAACCCGCCCAGATGTCAGTGGTTTGGAAACTTACTATTTCAGTAGCGGTCTGACTCTAGCTCGATATATTCACAATAGCATTATCCAAAGTTTAAATATTCCCGATCGCGGGGTGCGACGTGCTAGATTCTACGTCCTACGCAACAGCTCCATGCCCTCTGTATTAGTGGAAACTGGTTTTGTCACTGGATATGATGATTCTGCTAGGTTGGCAACTCCTGCTTACCAAAATCAAATGGCAGCAGCTATAGCCCGTGGCATTCTTCAGTACCTTCAATATTACAGATAGCCATTCGATTTTAGATTGTTTGACTCTTAACAATCTAAAATCTACAATTCAAAATCAATTTACAAAGGACTTGTATATCAATGACCTCTCAAAGAATCGGGATTTTTGACAGTGGTGTGGGTGGTCTTACTGTTCTCAGAGAACTTTATCGTCAATTACCATCTGAATCTATCCTGTATTTTGGAGATACGGCTAGATTACCTTATGGCAATCGTCGGATGAGCGAAATTTTAACCTTTGTTCGGGAAATTCTCACCTGGATGCAGCAACAGTCCGTCAAAATGGTGATTATGGCCTGTAATACCAGCTCGGCTTTAGCATTGGAAACTGTAAGATCAGAATTCAATTTCCCGATTTTAGGAGTGATTTTGCCGGGAGCTAGAGCAGCGGTACAACAAGGAAGAAGAGTTGGTGTAATTGCTACCCCCGCTACTGCTGCTAGCAATGCCTACCGTCGCGCCATACATGAGATTGACTCCACAGTTCAAGTCTGGCAAGTTGGCTGTCCCGCTTTTGTACCGTTGATTGAACAAAACCGGATTCATACCCAAGATACTTACCAAGTAGCCAAGGAATATTTAGCTCCCTTGCTGGAACAACAAATTGATACTCTGATATATGGCTGTACTCACTATCCCCATTTAGCACCAGTGCTAAAATCTATCTTGCCTCGGACAGTACGTACAGTCGATCCAGCAGTATATGTGGTGAGAGCAGCTGCTCAAGAATTAGATTTACTGGGGCTAAAAAACACTAGTCCACCGCAGCCGACACGCTTCTGTGTGAGTGGCGATCCACATCATTTCGCTCAATTGTCGGTGCAGTGGCTAGGTTGTACCCCTATTGTGGAGCAGATATGGTTGCCAGCTGTCTCTTTACAGCCAGCCAGGATAGAATCTCTCGAAAGAGAGTAGTTAATAGTCAAAAGTATTCTTTAGAGCTTGGACTTAACCTTGGGGTCTTCTCCAAGCTCTAGACCGTTGGGCGATCATCAGGAGGAGATAAATCGCTAACAAGTAACCTGTGGCTAAAAAGGGAATCATCAGAGGCATATCGCGGTAAACCATAATTAATTTACTAGTAGGTAGAGCAAAGGGATTAATTTGATAGTTATAGAAAATTCCAGCTTGCTAGTACTTACGGGAATAGCACTGGAAAGCTGTCAGCAAAACAGGTCACGCAACGGCATTAGTCCCGCTTAGTGTGTTTGTTTGCTTATAGAGACCCTAGATAAGCACTAAGGTGTTGCAGGTTGGGTTAAATACCTAACCTTAAAACTCTTAGAGAAACTCTAAGAAACCAAGTCCCGATTTTAATAATCGGTCCAAGCAACTACTAATCAGTAGCTACATCTATCTTTCATGAAAGGAGTCACTCCATATCACTATGGGCAACCAACTGTCGCTGGTTTCCTGGGAGTGTTATTCAAATTTAGTGAAATCCTTATTAACTAGCGTATCACAAGGTTCCCAGCTTTTTAAGGTTGATCGGAAAAATGCTTAAAAATTTTATACAATTTTGGGAAAGTGAATTAAGTTTCGATGTGTTATATAGCTACGCTGGCGAAATAATACGGAAATCCACTGGGATAATGGGAGTAGTGGGTACGTAGTAGGTAGATTGATGAAGTGGATGGGAAACGGGATTTCATCTGTGGGGTGCTTAGCTTAAAATGAGGGACAGAATATGTTAAATTTCGTAAATAAAGCCGGAACTGGCAGATCCATGACCTCAACTACCTCCCTCTTTTCGCCTGTAGAAGCAGACCTGCGTTTGCTGTCGGAGAATTTAAAGCAGCTAGTTGGTAATCGTCACCCTATCTTGTCTGCCGCAGCGGAACATCTGTTTGGAGCAGGAGGAAAACGACTTAGACCAGCGATCGTCCTGTTGATTTCGCGAGCTACTATGCTAGAACGGGACATTACCCCTCGACATCGACGACTAGCTGAGATTACGGAAATGATTCATACAGCTAGTTTGGTGCATGATGATGTAGTGGATGAATCTTCCGTGCGTCGAGGTGTACCGACAGTACATAGCTTATTCGGTAATAGAATTGCGGTACTAGCTGGAGATTTTCTATTCGCACAATCTTCCTGGTATCTTGCTAATCTAGATAATCTAGAGGTTGTCAAACTCCTGTCTGAAGTGATTATGGATTTGGCAGCGGGTGAAATTCAGCAAGGTTTAAATCGCTTTGATGCGAGTTTGTCGATCGAGGCTTACCTACAAAAGAGCTACTATAAAACTGCCTCGTTGATTGCTAATAGTGCTAAAGCTGCTGGGGTACTCAGCGATGTGAGTACCGAAATGGCTCAGAATTTGTATTACTATGGTCGTCATCTTGGCCTAGCTTTCCAGATTGTCGATGATATCTTGGATTTTACGGGTTCTACGGACGTTTTAGGTAAACCGTCGCTTTCCGATTTAAGAAGTGGCAATTTAACTGCGCCAACGCTGTTTGCTCTTAAAGAAAAACCTTTTTTGGAAGTTTTGATCGATCGCGAATTCTCCCAAGAAGAAGATTTAGAACAGGCATTACAACTGATTAATGAAGCAAAGGGTATTGAGAGCGCAAGGGAATTAGCTACTCAAAATGCTCGTACTGCGGTGGAGTATTTAGCAGATTTACCAGCGTCAGAATCTCGTCAAGCTTTAATTAATATGGCGGATTATGTTTTGAGTCGTCTTTACTAAGAGATTTAGATATAAACTACCGCGCTCTTTATTAAGATGAGCGCGGTTTTTACTTTTGGTCATTAGTCATAAGTTGTACTAATTGTCAATCGATGAGAAGTCGATGACTTCTAAAATAAGTCAGTTAAAAACTCAATAAAGCATCTATTGTAACTGCTCAAAGTCCCCCTTTTTAAGGGGGATAATGGGGGATCTCAAACGTTAAGATGCTCAACAATTAGTTTGAAAATACGCCCTAGTCCCCAAAACCAGAAGTACGAGAGAGCCAGATTCTAAGCGATATTGGGTGGGATGCTCCCTGGTGAAGACTGGGGAGGAAATTCTTGTTCTAGGTAAGATTGCACCAAATTTTGTAAATCTTCCCGACGCAGTTGGATTCCTTCGGAAAGATTACCAGGGGTTTCAAAAAAGATCGTGCTATCAACAGTATCCATACCTACCATTTGGAACAGAATATGGGTGACAGGAACCGGAATCGCCATAACATCGGGATCTTTTAAGGTACCCGTTTGGGCGGTGATATCTTGGAGAGTCGAAAAAGCATAAAGGATGTGCTTTGTTTCTTGAGGCTGTTCAGGATTGGTTACAGTTGTGAGTACCCAGGCATCATCCAATGTTTGGAGAACGTAGTACTGGGGATGTTCCAACTGACTTGCCACGAGCTTAAGTGCTGGTGCGATCGCTCGCATCGCCTGGGGTAAATGCCCGTCGCTTGGTGCATTATCAATCAAAACCTGAATCTGTTGATCTAAATCCATAAAACAAAGCTCTGGTAATCTACTTTCGAGTCTAGCGATTTACCTCACCAGTGACAGTTAAAGTAGTTCAAAAAGAGCGATCGCGGAACCCCTGGAAAAACTAGCCGAGGAGAAATCTGCGGGCGTGGAGGCTATATTTGAACTAATATTCAACGAACTTAGACGATCTACCCGTGCTTCCGAGCAAAATTGCCGTGAAGTAGCAGCACGTCTAGCTACAGAAGTGATGCGGATTTGCGAACAAAGTCAGCGTATCCAAACTTTGGGCGATGAGGAAGTTTGGGCGGTTAAATTAGCTCGTCATCGCTTACAGCAATGTCTCCACTACTACTATCTCAGGGCAACTACAGCCAGGTTGGACTTACATAGTACGTTGAGTGCTATTGTTTATCGCTACATCGCGCCTTCGCGGACATCTTCGGCGTATCAAAGACGCTTGACTTTGATCGAAGATTTTTTGCAGGGATTTTATGTCGAGGCTTTAACTGCCTTTCGTCGGGAAGGAGCAAACTGTGAAGCTGCTCCCATTAGCCCTACCTATACACCAAGGACACTTTTGGAGTTAGCAGAGTTCCTGAGCTTTACAGAACGTTACGCTAAACGCCGTATTCCCATTAGTAACAGAAGCCGTCAACAGTTAATTATTTTGCGGGCGCAAGCTTTTGTCCAACAACAACCGCCAGAAACACTGATTGATATGGAACAGGTAGCTGATAATGGCAGTGTAGAATCCACACCTCATAATATGGACGAAGTTTTGTTGCGGCAGGTGGGGGAAATGATGTTAATACAGGAACAAGGGATAAATCAGCAAAATCAGCTGCGCCAGTCCGTAATTAATGAATTAATCAACTATTTAGAGGAACATCAACAGCACGACTGCGTTCAGTACTTTGTGCTTCGTCTTAACGATAGCAATACTAAAGAAATAGAAAGTATCATGAACCTAACGCCCCGTCAAAGGGATTATTTGCAGCAACGCTTTAAGTATCATTTGATTCGTTTTGCGCTGTTGCATCGGTGGGAGTTAGTACATGAGTGGTTAGAAGCTGAGATCGATAAAAATCTTGGCTTAACGCCGCAGCAATGGCAAACTTTTCTCGCCAGACTAGATTCTGAGCAGCAGACTTTACTCCAGTTAAAGCGGCAGAAATTGCCCGATCTAGAGGTTGCACAGAGTCTTGGTTGGACTGTTAGCCATACTCAGAAGCAGTGGTTTAAGCTTTTAGAACAAGCTTGGGATATACGTAACTTTTTACCTTAACGCTTTCCTGTCCGGATCAGGTGCATCGACCGATGAACAGAGACATTGAAACTTTCCCTGAACATTTTTTCGCTTGGTTACTTCAGAGCGATCGATCCACCTTATCTGCTAAAGATAAGGAAATTTCTATTTTGAGCGCAAATGACCTGGATTGTGATATAGAAAATTGGGAGTTAGATGATTTAGACTTTCTGGAGTCACAAGGATTGGACACTACTACAGATTGGGATTTTTCTGAAGCATCGCCTCAACCAACGGAAGTGGGAGATATTCCGGCGGTACGCGATCGTTTCCAAGCACTGATTAAACGCCGGATTCAATTAGAGTTAGAAAATAATCCGCCGCTGTTTCCTTGGGAAAAGGAGGATTGGCAATATGAAGCTGAAGAGGTTGCTTTACCTGTAGCCGCTGTGGGGGAAAATTTGTGGCTGACTCAAGTGGAAAAAATTCGTTTACCTGTGTCTATTCCCCAAGAAATTTTATTGAAATTATTTAATCGATCGCAGTCGGTATTACAATCTTCGATCGCTGAGGAAGCTAAAATAGTCCGTGTTGTAGAAGCGTTATTCCCCAGTCACTCCCAAGTATTAAAGAAGTTTGCTGACAAAATCTTAAATTTTTCCCAAAATTTAGCGCAAGTAGACTTTTCTTTGGTTAAATCTCAGTTTCCCCTGACTTACGAAGCGGCTAAAGAAAATGAACGCATGGTGTTATTGCTACTAGCGGCTAAACAAATTTTTGGCTTTCTGACTTTGGCTTTATCACCAACTAATAATTTAGTGGAAAGAGAATGGCTATGTGAGTTGGGGATATTGACTCTGCAAGCAGAATATAAGTTGGAAGCCGAGTTAATCAAATCAATGCGGATTCAATGTTTGTTTCCCTGTGGTGGAATTTTAAAGTTACAGGGAGGTCAAGCTTATGCTCAAACTGAACGTCCAGATCCAGGTTATTTGAGTGTGGAATTGTTTGATTTAGCGCCTAACCAAAGTTACCCTCTAGAAGTTCAGTTCCACCCATTAGCTAATAATTCGTTAATTTTTGCTATTTGCCCGACAATCTAGCTATTTTAGAGCTAAGATTGGAACTTATTCCTAATCTAATATCCATATCTTTAAGTATTTTGCTACACATCAATCCCCTTGTCCCCTTGTCCCCTTGTCCCCTTGTCAGTCATCTGTAGCAAACTTAAAGATAAACTATATAAAATTGGTGGGTTGGCGATGCAACAACTGCAAAATAGTCCTTTTTTCAGCCAATTTCGACAAAGGCTGCAAGCACAACCGCATGAAGAGGTTGAGGACTCGATCTGGTTAAGAATTTTGGTGCAATTGTTGGTAGTGGTAGGAATTATTGCTACTGATGTGGCGGCTGAGACTAGTATTAGTTTGTGGGCTGTTCCTGCTAGTATAGTGGGCGCTAGTTGGAGTTGGTATCGTCGCAGAAATAGTAACATTCCGGTGAAGTTTTGTATTGCGATCGGAATGTTGTTGGCGTTAGCTTCTTTTTTATGGAATCTCCGCGATTCTTTGAATGATACCCGATTAATTCTGGGTGAACTGTTAATTCAATTGCAAGTTTTACACAGTTTTGATCTGCCAAGGCGTAAGGATTTAGGTTATTCGATGGTGATTGGTCTGATTTTATTGGGGGTAGCTGCTACTCTGAGTCAGACGATGACTTTTGCGCCTTTGTTGTTGTTGTTTTTGGCGATCGCTTTACCAGTATTAGTTCTAGACTATCGCGCCAGATTAGGTTTAAAGCCAACATCTATAAGTAGAAGAAAAAAAGAAAAAATTGTTTTGCCTTTTTCGGTTAAACGGTTAAGTTTATTGTTATTAGTTGTTGTTGGTTTAGGTTTAACTATTTTCGCTTTTCTCCCGCGAGTTCCTGGTTATCAGTTGCGGACTTTTCCGGTAAGTGCGCCAATTGAGTTAACCGGAAATTTTGATCCTAGTAATATTAATAACCCAGCTTATAACCGAGGAAAGAATTCTGGAGAAGGAAAAGGTTCAGGTGTGGGAAAAAACCCAGAAAAAGGTGCGGGTGAGTTAGATGATACTTTTTATTATGGGTTTAATACTGTAATTAATCAAAACTTACGTGGCATAATGAAGCCGAAAACTTTAATGCGGGTGCGATCGCAAGCGGAAGGTTTTTGGCGAGTCATGGCTTTTGATAAATACACGGGACAAGGTTGGGAAGTATCCCGCAATCAACAAACTCAAACTATCGAGCGTCCCAGTTGGTCTTATCAATTTATTTTAGCTAATTTTCCCACTTTAAGTCAGACTCAGGAAGTCATCCAAACTTATACGGTGGTGTCAGAAATGCCAAATATTATTCCGGCGCTTTCACAACCGAGACAGCTGTACTTTCCCACGCCACAAATAGCATTAGATCCAGAAAGAAGTTTGCGATCGCCTGTAGGATTGAATGAAGGTTTGACTTATACAGTAATTTCAGATGTTCCACTGCGCGATCGTCGCGCTTTAAGTAAAGCTTCTACTGATTATCGCGAAAAAGTCAAACAATATTATCTCCAAGTTCCTGAAGCAATTAAAGAAAAGGTAAGAAAACGCACTGAAGAGATTTTAGCTAACCCAAATAAGGTGTCTAAATCTAACAGAGAAATTACTTCCGTTTACGAAAAGGCGCTTTATTTAGCTCAATATCTCAAACAAAATCCGAACTACAAAATTGAAGGATTACCTCCATTTTTGCAGGAAAATGAAGACTTAGTAGAAGCATTTTTGTTTGGTTACAAAAACAGTCCAGCTAATAAAAAAATTACCGGGGGTTATGCCGACCACTTTACCACAGTTTATACCATAATGTTGCGTTCAATTGGTATTCCAGCGAGAGTAGCCGCAGGTTTTTCGCCAGGAACTTTCAATTATTTCACAGGTTTATATATTGTGAAAAATACGGATGCTCATTTGCTAACTGAGGTATATTTCCCGAATTATGGTTGGTTTGCTTTCGATCCAATACCTGGACATCCCTTAATTCCTCCCTCAGTTGATGAAAATCAAACTTTTACTTTAATTGAGAGATTCTGGAAATGGATTGCTGGTTGGCTACCTTCGCCAGTTACAGGGTTTTTAAATACTGTATTTGGGGCGATCGCTGCGGCTTTATTTACTGCAATTGCCTGGTTTTTTGGTTTATTTGCTAAAGGTTGGACTGGGTTATTTTTGGGATTAATTTTAACCATTGGTTTAGCCTTTTTAGCTTGGTTAGCTTGGCAAGGTTGGCTAAGGTGGCGCTATCATTTATGGTTGAAGAAATTGCCACCAATGGAAAGTATTTATCAGCAAATGCTCAAGTGGTTGAAGGAAAAAGGTTTACGGAAACATCCGGCACAAACACCTTTAGAATATGTAAATGTGGTAAGCCAACATTGTCCGCCTGAACGTGCAGAAGCGATCGCAGAAATTTCTCAAGCCTACATTAGCTGGCGTTATGGTGGAGAAAATCCCAATTTAAAACGTCTGAGAAGGAGATTACAAGATTTACGGAAAACTTCTAAGAAAAGTGCTATGGCAGAAGGCAGAAGGGAAAAACATTAAAAACAAGGGTTCTGGCTCTTCATCTTGCCTTAACCTTCTCGTTATATATAACGTCTCTACATTATGGGTAATCAACCAGATATGATATAACCCGGTTCTTGAAAAAACTGGGTTTTTTTATGATTATGTGAAATTAATTAACCAACATGAGTTAAATCTTGTTTTTCTGAGGCAGAAGCAACTTCTTCTACTTTAGGTGCAAACAAAAGATCTGCGGAATTAGTATCAACTGTAACCTCTGTATGTAGATCAGAAGCTTCCCTAGTTCTTGCATCAGCTTTATTTGCTAAACGTGATTGATAGGACATTCCCGCAGAAACTAAACCAGCAACAGATGCGATTCCCAAGCCTAAAATTACCGATTTGGGAACTTTTAATTTATTAGTAATTAAACTGATTAAGTTAGTATAATTTACTGCATCTGTACCCTTAAACTTGGAAAAAGCACAACCACCAACTGCTTCGGAAGGGGCAATATTGGTTAACAAAACACCGCTGCTGATTGCAACTGTGGATAAAGCAGTTGCTAGAGGTAAATTCAGTTTCATAATTGCTAAGTGTGAATAATGTTAATTAATTCTTTTAACAGGAAAATTTAGCTAAGTCAAGGGGCAATATATTTAGATTTTCGATTTTTTCAACTAAAATACAAAGATTAGATAAATTATTTACCAGCCAAAATGAGTAACATTAGCTTGAATTTAATCGCTATTTTAGTTTTTGCGATGACACTTTCTGCTCTGCTGGGGCCTTGGCTACATATATCACCTTATGTATCAGCGATCGCCACTGCGATCGTTTTAGGTTTTACTACCCTCGACACATTTACTTGGCAAGGACAAGGAGGAAATTTAATTATAGATTGGTTAGCCAGTACCTCACCTGAGCATCGCGCCCGCATAGTGCGCCATGAAGCGGGGCATTTTTTGGTGGCTACTTTATTAGAAATTCCGATCGCAGGCTATTCCCTTAGTGCTTGGTCAGCCTTGCAGCAAGGACATCCGGGACAAGGAGGAGTGAGATTTGCCGATCGAGAATTGGCATCTCAGTTACAACAAGGAATTTTATCTTCTAAACTTTTGCATCGCTACGGCACAATTTGGATGGCAGGCATCGCGGCGGAAATTTTAGTTTATGGTAATGCGTCAGGTGGCGCAGAAGACCGAGAAAAACTGGGAATTACTCTGGCTCAAATAGGTACTTCAGCATTAAATTATTCTCAGCAAGAACGTCATTTTATTCTGCAAGCTCGTACCCTTTTGCAATCTAATTGGGCTGCTTATGAAGCTTTAGTAGCCGCAATGGAAAAACGCGAGTCTGTAGCTGTTTGTCAGCAGATTATTCAACAACATCAATCTTCTTCTTCTTGAGAAATAACTCGATTTCGTCCATCACCTTTAGCTTTGAGTAAGTTTTGATCGGCGCGATCGAGTAAACTAATTCCCTGCTCGTCATCATCAGATTTGAGAGTAGCAACTCCAATACTAACTGTAATTCGCAGGGCTAAATTTTTGTCAATCATAAAGGGTTGATCGGCAATTAAGGAGTTAAGACGTTGGGCAACTAATGTGGCTTCTTGAAGTTTGGTGTTACTGAGGATAATTACAATTTCTTCGCCACCGTAGCGAAATGGATTATCCTGAAAACGTAGATTGTATCGTAAACGAGCACTGAGTAATTGTAAAACGCGATCGCCTACTAAGTGACCATGAGTATCATTCACAGATTTGAAGTAATCCACATCTAAAATCAGCAAACTTAAAGGTGTGGAACGCGCACGAGCGTTTTCAATTTGTCGAGGTAATTCCCAGTCTAAGGCGCGACGATTATTCAGTTCGGTTAAGGGATCGGCAAGCGCGATCGTTGATAAATAATCATTACTCTGCATCAAATTACGATAAATTTGTACTTGGCGCACTCCAGCTTGAATCTGAGAATTGAGCAGCAAATTTTGTAGCTTCCATTCTGCCTCCCCAAACCTGCAATTGGTTTGCTTTGGCGACAACCAACAACAAGCATCCGCCCCAGCTTTTAACGCCGCTGCTCGCAATCCTGACTCCCAATTCCATCCCGGCAAAATTTCTTCTAGAGCATTTATTGGTTGATCTGAAACTAAAATGCAGTATATCCAAGCTAAATTGGAGTTTTGCTTCAGTAGACGACAAACTTCTAAGCTGTTGGCCTGATTTGCTGGTAGAATCACCACATCCGGTTTTTTTGCCTGAATTGAAGAAATTACTTCGTTGGCAGAACGTATCACTTCAAAGCCACTAGTTGCTAAATCATGCAAACGATCTAGAAGTGTAGCGTAAAATTCAACACTTCCAACTATCAAAATGGAAGTATTCATTTGGTGTAGAAAGAGGGAGTTAATATTTTATCTATAAATGAGATAACATGACTTTCATCGTTATAGTATGCCACTCTAAATTCACCGCATTTAAGTACAACTATTTACGGATATGCTTTACGACTATAGCTAGATTTAGGATAGCCTTGTTTAGTTGTCGATTGATGCCACCTCACTTTATTTATATTTCCTACATTGAATAATAAACCTAAAACATTAGCAAAAAAAGTGCGAAGCAGACCAGCTACTTTCGGCTGCTGATTAGTTACATATTTTCATTAAAACAATAAACGTTTTCCGGCAATTGATATGATTTTTAATACTTCTTAATTTATTTTAATTTAATTAAGGAGTTGTTGAATTCCCGATCGTAAATTTATCGGCTGCAATTAGCAATGACATTTTTACACTATCAAGTAAAACTTAGCAGAGTGAATATTTTAGTTGTTTGAAGTGATAGGGGAATACTAGTGATGGGTAGCGTAGCGATCTAGCGATCTAAAAAAAATTCTTCAAATAAGAAAATTATATCATAGTTCTTGGCATTACTGCCAGCGTTTTTTAGTCAGATCGATCGTTCAGCTTAACCACAGGTTGCGATAATTGCATCGGCAAACCATTCCGAGAAAATGTATTATTTGAAAAAATAGGTAAATATTTAGGAGTCCGTTATATCTGTGACCACCAAAATTCACCAACTCAGGAGTTAGCCTCAGTAAATTGCTCTAGGTAAATTCCCGAAAAACACATCTTCCTGCTTAATCAACAAGCTTTGTAGATAATGCTTATAATTTAGCAGATTTATTTCACAAATTCTGCTCATATCAAATCATAATTTACACCGAAAAATTTGCCGAATGAATACCAACATACCTACCCCATACAAAGCCGATATTTTAGTTGTCGATGATAAACCAGATAACTTGCGGTTGTTATCTACCATGCTAACAGAACAGGGATATAAAGTTAGAAAAGTCATTAGCGGTGAATTAGCTCTCAAAGCTTGTCAAATCATGCCACCAGATTTGATTTTACTAGATATCAATATGCCGAATATGAATGGTTACATGGTATGCCAACATTTGAAATCTAAGCCAGAGACTCAAAATATCCCAGTAATTTTTATTAGTGCTCTTGATGGTGTAGTGGATAAAGTTGAAGCTTTTTCTCATGGGGGAGCAGATTACATCACCAAACCTTTTGAAATTCAAGAAGTATTAGCCAGAGTCAAAAATCAACTAACTATTCGGCAATTACAAAAAAAATTACAACAACAAAATGATCTCTTATCTCAAGAAATTAAAGAGCGTGAACGCGCAGAAACAGAATTGCAAAAACTCAACAGAGAACTTCATCTGCTCGCGACTTTAGATGGTTTAACTCAAGTAGGTAATAGGCGTTGTTTTGATGAAAACTTTAACATAGAATGGCGCAGACTGCAAAGAGAAAAAGCACCGTTATCACTGATTCTTTGTGATGTTGATTATTTTAAACTCTATAATGATACATACGGACATTTAGTTGGGGATTTTTGTTTAAAGCAAATCGCACAAACAATTAACCATACATTAAAGCGTCCTGCTGATTTAGTAGCACGTTATGGGGGAGAAGAATTTGCTATTATTTTACCTCATACCTATATTGAAGGCGCAGTTCATATAGCTGAATTAGTGCAGCAAAACATCCAAGAATTGCAAATTGTTCACGGCAAATCTTCTGTTGCTGAATATGTCACTTTGAGTATGGGGGTTTCTTGCGTAATTCCGCAATTAAATTTAGCCCCCAATCAACTTATTGATGCTACTGATGAAGCACTTTATGCAGCTAAAGCTCAAGGAAGAAATTGCGTGGTGGCAAAAGTTCTAGAAATTCCGGCGGAGAGTAGTTAAAAATTAATCAACTAATTTAAAAAAAAGTAGAAGGCAGAAGATAGAAAGTAGAAAAGAAGAAGTTGAACTAAGCTTTTTACCTTTTTTTTAACTGGTAGGATTGGTTATTTCTGCCGCAATGCGCTAGTTGAATCTTCGATTTCCCGTGCCTTAGTTTGAGCATTAATTTTTTCATTCAACTCTCGAATGCGGCGGGAAAGCAAACGAATAATATTAATAGCAATTCCTGGTGTTTCTTCAATGGCATCGTAGAGTTGTTGTTGGGTTAACATTAAACATTCACAATTTGCTAAAGTCGAAACAGAGGCAGAACGAGGCTCAGCATCAAATAAAGACATTTCACCAAAGCAAGCACCAGGCCCAAGTTTAGCTAATTCTTGGTTGCCAATATGAACTTTGACTTGACCAAGTACTACTATATAGAGCGATCGCCCTTCTTGTCCTTGAGTAAAAATTGTATGTTTAGCCGGAAAAGATAATTCATCCATTACCGAAGCTAATCTAACAAGAAAATCATCCCGCAATTCTTGAAAGATCGGTACGTTTCTTACAAATAATAGTCTTTCTACACTAGTTAACATTGACTGCAAGCTTAGGATTTGCTGGAATAGGTTTTGGGGATTTTCGATTGGGGATTTAAGGTTTAGATAATTGACTTCAAATCTAAAATTTAAAATCTAAAATCTAAAATTCCCAAGGGTAGTGGGTAGTAGGTAGATACCTATTACTCATTACCTAACTCTGCCATTAATTGTTGCACTTGAGCAGCTACCAAGCGATCGGGATCTTGTTTCAGTTTCGGAAGTAGTTCAGACAAAGAACGCGGGGAAGCTACTTTCAGGTAAGCAATTGTCGCTTCTCGCACAAAACCAGTGGGATGACGCAGACAAGCTAAAGTTGGTTCAGCCGTGAGATTCCAGTGCTCTGAGGAAGCTAAATGGAAACAACAAGCTAAAGACCAATCTGATAAAAAGCGCCTTAAAGATAGCAATCGCCGAATGCGATCGCGTGCCTCCAAAGGCTGATAAGCTATTATACTCGCCAGATTCCGCAATTTCTCTTCATCGGAATGTCTTTCCAAAACCGTTAATAACTCTCGTTTACTCAAGATATCAACAGTTTGGTCTAATATTTCTAACCCCCTTGCCATATCTGATGGGGAACCCGATCGTAAATTAAATGCTGCTGCTTGGATAGTATCTGGAGAATAAAGAAACTTCATTAACAGAAAACACCTCTCAGCCGCATCTGCCAAATCCCCTGCAAAAGCTTTAAAAATTAAATCTACTTCTGGAACTTCCAACTTCGCTGCCTTCAGGTCTACCATCGCAGCATAAATTTGACCGACAAACATCAATTCTTGACCAATTAATGTTTCTACACCACTGCGACCTAAGCGATCGAGAGCGGCTTCAATTCCCGCTTCTTGGGGTAATTTCAGTAAAATTTGCAGAATATGTCGGCGCGTATTTCCCCAAGCAGTCATCAAGTTAGCTACCAACACATTCTGTGCTTCTTTAGTCCCAATCCTCCCCAACACATCCCAGGCATATCGTCTGATTAAATCTGGTTTTTGGATATTGGTTGCTAAACTCAGCACCATTGGAATTGCTTCATTTTCCAACCTTTCTAAAGCTCGAATTGCTGCTTCTCTGGTTGATTTATATTCCAAACCTCGCAGCAAGGAAGGATAATACTCTTCTAAATGGGTAGCTGCGATCGCTTCCAACAAAGCCCGCCTTACCCGCAAAGATTTATCCTGTAACAAACCCGGAATATTCACCCGCAGTGCTTGTAAATACACCGCATCTCCCAGCGCCCGACAACCCATCACCCGTTCTTCTTCTTCAGGATGAGTCAGCATTCGTCTTAAAGCCGAAGTTGCCTCAGCCTTTTGTACCGCATTTCCCAACCTCAACAACAAAGCCGCAGCTGTTCCCCGCACTACCGGGTTAATTTCTGGATCGAGATAAGGTTTTAATGCCCGTAAATCTGGATTAGGTTCAGTTAACCAAATATAGCGCAATGCCAACGCCAACACTTCTGGCTGAAGATTATTAGGAGA
>NZ_JADEWG010000325.1 GCF_015207735.1 [Phormidium] sp. LEGE 05292 | reverse complement strand
GGAAGAAGAATTTTCCCTATACCCTACACCCAAACCCCTATCCCCTGTTGTTGCATCACTCAGAATTAACGATTCATGAGTTCGGATTACGTACTGAATAATAGATTCGGGTAAGTGATTCGCAATTGGATTTGATTGCAACACTCGCGTTGTACAGACCTGCTCGCTCTCATTGAGTTCACAAGCTGCTTCGATCGCCCATTTTCCTGCGTTTTCTAAAATCAAACATCCAGTCTGTGCTCCAGCGTTTTCAATCAGAATCTGCATTAGAGAACTGAGCAATCGCTCCAATTCAATTTCACTTGAAATTGCTTGAGCTGCTTTCATCACTGTCGCTAAATCGAGAGCAGTATGTGAACTGCTTGAGGAAGTTCCAATCGTAGTATGAACTGGTGTAGAAAACATATTTAACGATTGAGAAAACAGGTGAGGATAACGAGTTTCTAAATCTTTAACCTTTGCTATTGCTCCCCATCGTTCATAGCAATAGTGAGCTTCTTTCATGTATGTTTGCGCGATCCTTTGCCGACTTCGTGCCAGATAGTATAAAGCCGCTAACTCGTATGCTAATGCCTCTTCCTGGATATATTCATTTTCTCTAGCTCCTTGAATTGCTTGTTCATAGAATTCCTCTGCTTCAAACCACTGACCTAAAACTCGCATTTTTTCTGCTTCAACCAAATGATATTTATGCAAATAATTCATTGGTGCATGATTTGCCCAGTGCTTCATTTTCTCCTGGCTAACAGCAATTTTTTTGAGGGTTTCTTCTTGTACCTGAGTGCTGCTTCCAGAATAAATGGCGAGTCTTGCTAGAGAACTATAGAGATAGTACAACGCTTCGAGAGGTGTGCCTGTTAGTAGAATTAAATTAGTTTCTGCCAGAGCGGTATTTTGGACGGCTTGAGTATATTCAGCAAAGAGGTAGCATAGAAAAAGTTTATTGAAATATACTGTAAAGATGGTGCTTCCATCATTTGCTACTTCATATTTTGGCAGTTCATTCTCTTCGTTGTAGAACTCACCAATGAGGTAGATTGTATTGATGGAGCGTCCCATTAAGTTGATGATAACTTGGCGAAATATTTGATTCCAAGTTAGTGCTGTCTTTTGTTTGATTCGATGGATTGCTTCACCATAGATCGCCATGTCACGTTCAACTTCTATGAGTTCTTTGCCATTGGCGTAGCATTGAAAACAGTGAGTATAAACACAATAAGCGGCAGACTCTAAATCTCCAGTTTCTAGCCCAATTTGATAACCTTCGAGTAATGGCTTCAATAATTCTCTAGTATGTTTTTTCCAATGGATGATGAAGTCATTTACGAGCAACAATGTTCTAGCTCTGAGTGCGGATGTATAAGGCTGTGATAATAATTTTAGAGCCAACTGACCAAATTGATAGCCCATTTCAATATTGCTGACTACTCCACAGAGAATTAACCCAAAGGTGGCATAAGCAAAGGGAGATGTAAAAGCATTACCATGCTGGATGGACAAATTGACTTGTTTGGCTGCAAGTAGAGGTATCAAGTTAGGGGCAGCAATTTGGGCAGCGATCGTAATCCCCGATAAAATTCTCATTGCCGCTAGCAAGTTTTGCTCGGTCATTTCTGGCAAATAAATTAAGTCGGGTCTTCCGGCATCATGGGGTAAAATGTAGTTAGCACTACATTTTACCCGAAAAGGACGATGGATTTTCATCTAGATACCTTATTAAACTTACCAAACGTTACAGTTTTCACTGCTTATGAAAAAGAAGGATTCTTCATTTTAAAATTAGAGTTGTTAA
>NZ_JADEWG010000067.1 GCF_015207735.1 [Phormidium] sp. LEGE 05292 | reverse complement strand
CTCCCCATCTCCCCATCTCCCCTTGTTGGGCGATCGCGGCGACGAACATTAGACCGATCGCACCATCTCCAATTACTACTACGCGATCGCCATTTTTAATGTTCGACCTTGCTACCCCATGCAATACACAAGCTAGAGGTTCGGTCATTGATGCCAAAGCATCGGGCAAATCATCGGGAATTGGTAATAAATTATGTTTAACAATTTGGGCGGGAATCTTTAAATATTCGGCAAAAGTGCCATTATTCCAAGTTAAATTCGGGCAGAGGGAATATTCTTGGCGTTGACAAAAGAAACAATTCATGCAAGGAGCAGAGTTATTGGCAACTACGCGATCGCCAACTTGCCAACCTGGAACATCTTTGCCGATCGCCACAATTCTACCTGCTGCTTCATGACCAAACAGCGTCGGCGGTCGCAACATCTTCGCATGACCACCCCTGCGCCATACTTTCAAGTCGGTGCCACAAGTTGTTGCTACGCCGACTTGAATAATTATTTCCTGGGAATCAGGGATCGGATCTGCTACTGATTCCAGACGTAAATCTTCTTGACCGTAAAGTACCGCACCTAACAAAACTTTAGGAACCCACTGTCGTCAGCGGACGCGACTGCTGTCCTACTTTATCACGACGGGACATAACCATTGAAGTCAGAGAAGGCACTTCCTGATAACAACTGCTGCAAAACCAATAAACACCTTGATGGCGAATGTGGCGAAGCAGTGAACTTCCACAAAATGGACAAGTATTACTGCGGCTATTCATTGTATTTGCCTCTGTTCAAAAAATTACTTAATTAAAACTAGATACACAGGATGAAATGAAATTGAGTAAATGAAATCGACCATGATTAATGATGTTATTTCTGAATTAGTTTCTGATTGGTCGCTTCATAACTTAACTCACCGCCTAGATAAACTTTTTTAAAAAATTGCTCCCAATTCTCAGTAGACTGCTCAGCGAAAGTACTGAGTAACCTATTAACAAAAGTGCGATTTAATACTAAGGATTTCATTAGCTTTAACTGTCTTTAAGGGAGATTTAATTAATCGGAACAATTTACTCTCCTTGTTGACTAACCGCTCGATCGACAGCCGAGAATTAGATTACTTTTATAGTTTAAAATCGCTCTATTAGGGAATCCATCTATCTTTAGGATAATTTAAAATTTGCTGATCCTTTACGTAAAATCTCTTAATATAATACGATTATGATTGATCCCCATAAAGTTTTGTGTATGTTTACTTATGATTAAACGCAAATTTTTGCATCATAGTTAATGGAATTTACTTATTAAGGTAATCGATATGCACAAAGACATAGGTATGTTTACGCATTTGTGTCTTGCAGTGGATACTAGTAAAGTTACTAATAATATGTTATCTAAAATTCTCAGTCTTAATTGCCTTGACACAATAGGAGCTTTTTTATATTAAAACAACAGCTTCATATATAACTAAGGTGGAAGTCTAGCAGCTACAGCAACAACAATGCTTGCATCTAAAGAAAGATTAGTTAAGTAATTGAGAGTAATTATTTGTATTTTTGCATCAAAAGCCTCAATATAGGCGATTACCAGCAAAAATTGAGTCAGTATAATAATGATAAAAATTATTACTTGGACAATGCCTGAAGCCAGGTTTTTAGGGCACTAGTGCAAGAAGACAGAAGGTAGAAGGGAAGAAGGCTTTGTAGGGACGGGTGAGAGTTGTTAATTCTTCTGTTATGAGAAACTTAGCTAAGTTGCCAAAATGAATGAGTCAGATTTGCAACGGGTACAAGAGTTCCTGAAACGATGGCAAAGCTCAAGCGGGGACGAAAGAGCTAATAAAGACTCATTTTTTCTGGATTTATGTGAAGCTTTGGACGTTGAACCGCCTCCGGCTAAGGGTAGTATTGTTGGCGATCCTTTTTGCTTTGAAAAGGATGTAAAAATTCCTCATCCTAGTGGTAAGGTGACGACTTGCTTGGTGGATTTTTATAAACAGGGGCATTTTGTAATTGAGGCTAAGCAAGGGGGGGAAGTTGCGGGGAAAGGTACAGCCAAGCGGGGAACGGCAAGTTATTTAAAGGAAATGCAAAAAGCCTTTGTGCAAGGACTTTCCTACACTCGTCATTTAGAACCTCAACCACCTTTTTTAATCATTTGTGATATTGGTTCTCATTTTGAAATTTGGCTAGGTTTTAATGGAGATTATGGCGGATATGGCGCTAGGCGAACTATTCCTTTAGTTGATTTCCAAAAACCGGATATTTTTGGTTTATTTGTCGATATTTTTACCGATCCCCAAAAGCGCAACCCGGAGAAAATTGCGGCGCGGGTAACGCGGGAGGTAGCGGCAGATTTGGCTATGTTGGCGCGGAGTTTGGAAAGTAATCGTCAACCGCAAGAAGTGGCTAGTTTTTTAATGCGTTGTATCTTCACGATGTTTGCGGAAGATGTGGGTTTGTTGCCAGAAAAATTGTTTACTGAAGCATTAAAAGAACGTTGGATTCCCAAACCGAAAAATTTCCAACCAGAGGTAGAGGCGCTTTGGCAAGCGATGAATGATGGAACAAGTTTTGGGCTTTCTGGGAAGTTGTTGAAATTTAATGGCGGGTTGTTTGTTGATGCTTGGGCGTTTCCTTTAAATGGGGAACAATTGGAAGTTTTGTTGCAAGCATCTCAACGAGATTGGAGTCAGGTGGAACCTGCGATTTTTGGTACTTTGTTGGAAAGGGCGTTGGATGATAAGGTACGGAGTAAGTTAGGGGCGCATTATACACCGAGATCTTATGTGGAAAGGTTGGTACGTCCGGTAATTTTAGAACCGATTCGGGAACAGTGGGAGTTGGTGCAAGCTGAGGTTAAACAAAGTTTAGAAAATGCTGGAGAAGAACCGACTAAGACACAGGTAAAAAATGCGATCGCACTAATTCAAGACTTCCTCAAAGAGTTACGCGAAATCAAAATTCTTGACCCTGCTTGTGGTTCGGGAAACTTCCTTTATGTGACTTTGGATTTACTCAAAGGTTTAGAATCAGAAGTTTTGCGAAGGTTGGCAGATATTACAGGTGGCGAACAGTTATCTTTAGATTTCGATCGGGTAAATCCTTCGCAATTTTTAGGGATTGAACTTAATCTCAGGGCAGCTGCAATTGCTGATTTGGTAATCTGGATTGGTTATTTACAATGGCATTTTAAACGCTTTGGTAATATTCCCCCAATTGAGCCTGTTTTACGGGCTTACAATAATATAGAATGTCGGGATGCTGTGTTAGATTATGACAGTAAAGAAATTGCGATCGATCCCAGCACAAATCAACCGCGCACTCGTTGGGGTGGCAGGATAATGCAGCATTCTGTAACTGGGGAAAATGTGCCCGATCCTACACATCAAATTCCCATTTATAAGTTTAATAATCCCCGTCCTGCTGAGTGGCAAGAAGCAAATTATATTGTTTCTAATCCGCCTTTTATTGGGAATGCCAGAATGCGGGAAGTTTTGGGCGATGGGTATGTTGAAAGTTTGCGCCAAGTTTACCAAGATGTGCCGGATACGGTAGATTTTGTCATGTATTGGTGGCACAAGGCGGCGGAGTTAGTCAGATTGGGTAAAGTTAAAAGATGTGGGTTTATTACTACTAATAGTATTCGACAAATTAGACAGCGAAAAGTTATAGATTTTCATTTAAATCAAAAGAACCCTATTAGGCTAATTTTGGCGATTCCCGATCACCCTTGGGTTGATAGAGGTGCAGCAGTTAGAATTGCGATGACTGCTGTTGAATTGGATAATAATCAGGGAAAGATGGCTCAATTAGGTGTTGTAATTGCTGAAAATGAAGAAGAAACACCGGAAGATTACGCTGAAAAAATTAAAGTAAAGTGGCAAAATGTGGGCAAAATTTTTAGTGATTTACAAGTAGGTGCTGATTTAACTCAATGTCAACCTCTTAAAGCTAACGATCGGCTTTCCAGCCGGGGTGTAATGTTATTTGGGTCTGGATTTATTGTTGAACAATCTGATTTTACCAAAGTTGAGCCGGAAATTCTGTTTACTTATATAAATGGTCGAGACTTTATGCAGCGTTCTCGAAATGTCCGAGTTATTGACCTATTTGGTTTAACTGTTGAACAAGCAGAAAATAATTATCCAAAAGCATATCAGTGGGTACTGGAAAGAGTTAAACCAGAAAGAGATGCTAATCGTGATAGAAGTCTACGAGAAAATTGGTGGATATTTGGACGGACACGAACTGAATTTAGACCAGCACTCAAGGAACTAAAACGTTACATTGCTACAGTTGAAACGAGTAAACATCGAATATTTACTTTTCTAGATGCCAAGGTACTGGCTGATAATATGCTGGTAGCTATAGCCCTTGAAGATGCCTATTTTTTAGGAGTTCTTTCCAGTCATATTCATGTTACTTGGGCATTAGCAGCAGGAGGAGATTTAGCAGGTAATACTCCCCGGTATAATAAAACTCGTTGCTTTGATCCTTTCCCTTTCCCCGACTCCACACCGGAACAAAAACAAAAAATCCGCGAATTCGGAGAAAAACTAGATAATCATCGCAAAAAAGTCCAATCTCAACATCCCGAAATCACCATCACGGGAATGTACAACCTATTAAAAAAACTCCGTGCTGGAGAACCTTTCACCGAAGCAGATCAAACCTACAATAATAAAGCTTTAGTTTCCACTCTTAAACAAATTCACGAAGAACTCGATGCAGCAGTTTTAGAAGCTTACGGATGGGAGCAAAATATCAGTGATGAGGAAATTTTACAACGATTAGTTGCCTTAAATGCCGATCGTTCTGCCGAAGAACGTAACGGTTTAATCCGTTGGTTGCGTCCAGAATATCAAGCATCCAAGGAAATAGCAACTCAAATGACTCTCACCGGAATTACCGAACAAGAAGAAGTCATTACTACACCCGCAGAACAAAAAACTTGGCCGAAAAAGCCCAAACAACAACTAGCAGCAATTCGAGATTTACTCCGCACCACTGGAGGCGAATGGACAGTGGAACAAGTTGTAGCACAATTTAAAGGTGCTACCAGACAGAAAAAAGCAATTGCCGAACATTTGGAAAGTTTAGAAGCGTTAGGAATTCTGCTGAGTCGTCAGGAGAATAACGCCATTCGCTGGCATCATAATTAGTTAAAAATAATAATTCTGCTGTAGGCAGAGAGGCATTCCTACAGCAGAAAACGAAAAAATATAGAATTTAATATACTCAGCTATCCCGAAATCATTTCATCCCTGGGGGAAGACCGGGCAGAAGAACTGTCACTTGTCTTCCCTATTTCTAACATTCCCCAATTTCCGCAGAAATTAACATCAAGGGGAATTTGTCATAAAACTTCAAATTTTTTCTCAGAGGTAGAGGGCAGGGAACCGAGGAAACAGGGAAGCAAAAAAACTCTGTAAGGGCGGGTTTTGTTGAAAGCTTGTCTGTGAAAAAGAAAAGTTACTTGCTAAACCCGCCCCTACAGCTCAAATCTTTCCTAGTCCCCAGTCCCCAATTAATATTCTGGAACAGAACGATCGACTTCGCGACTCCAAGCGGTGATTCCACCTTTGACGTTAGTGCCTTCGATTCCGGCTGCTTTCAAAATACCCAAAGCTTTTGCCGATCGCCCACCCATTTTACAATGAGCAATTAAGCGATGACCGTTGAGTAATTCTTTCACTTTCTCCACACCTGGGCCACTTTCAATATCGGGTAATGGTACTAAAACCGCACCAGGAATTTTAGCAATCTCGTATTCACCAGGATTACGAACATCAATCAAAACGAAGTCATCAGCACTACTATCTAGCAGTTGTTTTAACTCTTTGACTGTCATTTCTGCCATTTCCATTTGCTGTTTCGCCTCCTCTGCTTTAGCTTGGGTAATCCCGCAGAATTGTTCGTAGTCTATCAGTTTTTCAATTACTGGACGAATCGGATTTGGACGCAGTTTCAACTCGCGGAATTTCATTTCCAATGCGTTGAACAGCAACAATCTCCCACTTAAGGTAGTACCTTTACCGATGATAATTTTGATAGTTTCTGTGGCTTGAATTACGCCAATAATTCCGGGTAAAATCCCTAAAACGCCGCCTTCGGCACAAGAGGGAACCATTCCTGGCGGTGGGGGTTCGGGGTACAAATCACGGTAGTTTGGCCCACCTTCATAGTTAAATACGGTAGCTTGTCCTTCAAACCGGAAAATTGAACCGTAAACGTTTGGTTTATCTAACAACACACAGGCATCATTAACTAAATATCGGGTGGGGAAGTTATCTGTTCCATCCACCACTATGTCGTAAGGTTTAACGAGTTCTAGTGCATTTTCGGCACTAATCCGAGTTTCGTATAAATCAACCTGACAGTTGGGGTTTATTTCTAAAATCCGGTTTT
The DNA here is from genome assembly GCF_015207735.1 of [Phormidium] sp. LEGE 05292. Taxonomy (GTDB): domain Bacteria; phylum Cyanobacteriota; class Cyanobacteriia; order Cyanobacteriales; family Aerosakkonemataceae; genus Floridanema. Next base: position 28,961 of record NZ_JADEWG010000067.1, on the reverse strand, counting down.
TGGCAGAATCAATTTTTGGTTTTCCTACCCAAGAGGTGCCGTGAATCACTTGGCGTTGTAAGTTGGAACTATCGACTATATCAAAGTCAACTATTCCCAGTCTGCCAATTCCCGCTGCTGCTAGGTACAACAGTAATGGGGAACCTAGTCCACCTGTACCAATACAGAGGACGCTGGCAGCTTTCAGGCGTTTTTGCCCTTCTAGCCCAACCTCCGGTAAAATCAGGTGTCGGGAGTAGCGTTCGTATTCTTCTTTGGATAATTGGACTTGATCCAGATTAGGATTGAGCATGACTATCTAATAGCAAAAAGCAGATCTAAGATCGTAACTAAAAAGTATCCTTCGCGCACTTCGCGTCTTCGCGGTTTTTACATTTTGTCTTAAACGTTGGGGAAAATTTCTTCTTCTTGAAACTGATGCGCGTCATCTAAACACCAACTTCGCACTTCCCCTACTTTGCCTTGGCGCACGGAGACAATTATATAAGAGTATACTGCCCAAGCGATCGCACGATCCATTTCCGATGGTATCGCCGGATGGTCTGGGTGAGAATGATAAAACCCAATAATCTGCAATTGTCGATCGCGTGCCACCTTTTGTGCTTTGATGATGTCTAATGGTGCGATCGTAAATGTGCTCTCTTTACCCCTGACTCCTCCACTCGCCGGAAACTCTGCCCATTTCTCTTCTTCCCAAGCGTTGAAAGTTTCCCAAACTTCCGATACTGTTTTCCCTTCATCACCTATTTTTCCTAACATGATCCCGCAACATTCTTCGGGATAGGTTCTTTCGGCATGAGTGCAAATCGCTTGCAAATGTTCGGCAGGAATTTTAATCATTAAATTGGCAAAATTTATCTTGTTTTTGGGCTGTTTCCTGATATTATTATATTAGGTTTTTATTCTTACATAATTGGATATTCGCAAAAATAAAACAATCACAACCATCCCATTATACTAAAGTATACCATCTAGCTTTATTAAAAAAGTGTTCCCGGTAACAAAATTGAGTCGTCACAAAAAATTAACAAAACTTTAATGAACTGTTTTAACACCAAGATAAAGTTCACCTACTTTAGGGTCATTTAATAATTCTGAACCGGGGCCTGTGAAGCGATTGCGCCCAGCTTCGAGAACATAACCGCGATGTGCCATTTCCAAAGCTTTCCTAGCATTTTGTTCTACAAGGACGATCGCAGTTCCGCCGCTATTAATTTGGCGAATTTGCTCAAAAACATTATTAACTAAAATCGGAGACAAAGCTGCCGAAGGTTCATCTAATAACAGCAAACTTGGTTGTAACATTAACGCCCTGCCCATTGCCAACATTTGCCTTTGTCCGCCGGAAAGAGTTCCTGCGCGTTGGCGGCGACGTTCCGCTAAAACAGGGAAAGTGGCGTAAATTTTATCTTTCAATGGTTGCAGGGAATCATTGCGAATAAAAGCCCCCATATCGAGATTTTCTTCTACTGTTAAAGTTGGGAAAACGTTGGCAATTTGGGGTACATAACACATTCCTCGTTGCACAATTTGATCTGATTTTAACCCACCAATACTTTGGCCTTTGAAGGTAATTTTTCCTTGGTGGGGAGTCAGTAAACCAAAAATAGTTTTGGCTAATGTAGATTTTCCGGCACCATTTGGGCCGATGACTGCTACTAGTTCGCCAGGGTATATTTTAAAGTTGACTCCTTGCAGGATGTCTAAGTCTTTTACATATCCTGCGTAGACGTTTTCTACTTCTAATAGTGGGTTAATGGTCATGTTGGAGGTTTTTTTAGGGAACCGCAAAGGATGCAAAGAACGCGAAGGAAAGAGTAAGAGGAGGGTTAGTTTGAGTTTAGATTTTGGATTGACTTGTTAGAGGTTTTTTGGGAACCGCTACAGACGCAGAGGACGCAGAGGAAGAGTGAGAGGAGGATTTTGCAGAAGATTAAGTAAAAAGGCACAAATAAACTGAAGTATGTAACGAAGTAAACTTTAACTAAAATTCTCTTTCCTTCTGCCTTCTGCCTTCTGCCTTCTGCCTTATTGGGGAGTTTTTTGTAGTTCTGGGCGTTCTTCGGGAACTATGGCACCTTCTACTGGGCAAACTTGCAGGCAGATGCCACAATCAATGCAGGTGGAAAAGTCAATCCAGTACCAATCTGTGCCTTTGGCGTTTTTGCCTGGGCCTTCATGGATGCAAGCAACGGGACAAGCATCTACGCAGTCAGCAATGCCTTCGCAGGTATTCGTAACAATCGTGTGTGACATTCTCTCTCTTTTAAAATTCGACAGACGAGTTTGCTTAGCACTTTTTGGTGAGCTTAGCCATTAAGAATTGTAATGCTTTTTGAGTCAGAGTGTTTCTAGAGTTGGGGAACCGGACTCTTTTACCCAAGCAATTTTGGGGATGCAACGCAGGCGGGCATATTCCCGAATTTCTTCTGGCGAACGTCCACCTAAGTCTAATTCTACTTTTACCAAGTTTTTTGACTGACGCAAACTGTGGGCGTAAGCGAAAGCAGCAGGAAAATCTGAGGATGTTTGGGCAACTACTAACCATTCGCTAGTAGGTGTTTCTTGGGGTAACTGTCCTGTGGGAAGTAAAACTTGGTGTAATTCTTCAATATTTAAGCAAAAACCAATACCGGGAACGCTGTTTCCTTGGGGATGGTAGAGGGTTAAAAGTTGGTCGTAACGTCCGCCTTGTCCCAAGATTTGTTTTCGGGTATCTGTTTCGCCAACAACTTCAAATACTATGCCTGTGTAATAATCGAATGTTTGAATTAAGCTCAAATCGAGAGTGATGTTGGCGCTAAGTTTTGTTTGTTTAGTTAAGTTAGGAAGACCTTGTTCTAGTAACTCGATTAGAGATTTAAGATTATTAAGTGCTTCTTCTCCAGTAGGTTCTAGTTGTAAGCTGGCGACTTTTTGCAGGACATCAGCTGGTTTTCCCCGTAAGTCGAGTAATAGGAGGGCACGTTCTTTCAGTTCATCGGAGAGGGGGAGATTTTCTAGGGTAACACGATCGAGATGTGCGATCGCTCTTCTTACTTTCTCCTGCAATTTACCAGGAAAAGGTGCCAGCAAACTCCGGGTAAGTCCTGCTTCACCCAAAACTAAATGCCAACCACTCAAACCTAATTCAAATAAACATTCTGCCAGCAACAATAAAATTTCCCCATCTGCCAGCAACCCGCCACCGCCAATTAATTCCACTCCGGCTTGGTAGAATTCTTGCTGTCCGCTGTAGCTACCTTTTTGGGCTCTTCTAAAAATATTAGCGTTGTAATAAAGTCGCTGCGGATAACTCACTCCCGCCATGCGAGTCACTGCTGTTCTGGCGATACTAGCAGTTAACTCTGGGCGCAGTCCCAAACTTTCTTCTTCGGTTCCCGCTTGCAATTGTAATACTGTAGAGCGGTTGATGGCACCACCAGCCATTAAAGTATCCAACCGCTCAATTGTTGAGGTAATAATCCGATGATATCCGCAACGATGGTAAACCTGCTGTAAGCGGTTTTCAATCCATTGTTTTTGAGCAACATCGAGGGGCAATAAATCCCGTGCCCCTGCGGGTGGTTGATGCACCATTACTTCTTCTTCCCACCAAACAAACCAAATAATCCACCGCTAGCCTTAGTTTCAGGCTTTTTACTTGCTGCTGCTGTACGTACAGTAGTACGTTTCTCGATCGTATCGATGCGTTTTTTCACCTCTAAAGCTGTTGGCTCTTCAGCATTAAATTGTAAGGCGCTTTCTAAGTGAATTTTCGCCATTTTCAACTGATCCTGATTTAAGTAAGCCATTGCCATTAAAGCATGAACGCGACTACTTTTCGGCTCCATCTTCATAGCATCTCTCAATTCTAAGATAGCTTTAGCAGGATAGTTCTTTTCAATATACTCTTGGGCACGGCGGCAGTAGGTTTCAGCTGGAGAAGGTTCCACCTTAGCAGGTTTCTTTTCCGCTACTGGGGGTACTTTACCTGGTGTAGCTGCGGCTGGGTTAGTTTTTGCTGGTGTGGTGACAGCAGGAGTTGCTACTTTAGTAACTTCGGCAGGTTTACTGGCACTTTGACCTTGGCTAGACTTCCGTACTAAGTAAACTAAATTCAGTTCGCTGATTTGGGCTGTATTTTGCAGAATATGGTCTATTGATTCATATTGTTGTTCAATTAGTTTATGCAATGCAGTTTTATACTCATGTTCCAAGTTAGTGGATTTGTATAGCTGTTTTGCTAGTTCACTTTGCAGATCAATTTTCTCTTTTTCTTGTACCAGGCGTTTTCCCATGCGGGTTAACAATACGTTATGTTCTGCACGACTTTGATCGTTAAATAGTTGTTGATAAGCTGGACTGACTAATTTAGCGAAAAACTGACTGGCTTGTTGTTTGCTGGCTTCGCTGTCAGCTGTGCAGCTGTCGGGATGCAGGCGACGAGAAATTTTCAGATATCTTTTTCTGACTTCATTAGCTGTAGCATCCAATGGTACGCCTAAAACTGCGTGATGGTCTGTGCAATCAAACTTGAATAATCCTTGTTCAATATTAAGTGCCATAATTTACGGTTCCAGAATTTAGATCTATAAATCTAGTGTACTTCGTAACATCAAAGGATGTAATATCTCTGATATAATTTTTCTTATGTGTAAATTAAACATTTGTTGTTAAGTGTTTTCCCCAATCTGACAAGGGATGCACTTGCATAAGTTCGGTACTTAGACTGTTGTGAATTAGACCATTTGTTGCTAATATTCTTCCTGATTTTATTTGTATAGGACTGCCATTGTATGCAGTTACTTTGCCTCCTGCTTCTTCTAGTAAAACTATCCCAGCAGTAATATCCCAAGGAGAAAGTCCTCTTTCCCAGTATCCATCTAAGCGTCCACAAGCTACATGAGCCAAATCTAAGGAAGCCGATCCGCTACGGCGCACGCCTTGGGTAAGATGGGTAAGGTGACAAAATTCGGCGTAATTGTTGTCCTTTGTCTGACGACGATCGTAAGCAAAACCTGTTACTAATAAACTTTTACTTAGTTCTGCTGTTTGAGAAACTCCGATCGGACGACGGTTGCGAGTTGCGCCTAAACCTTTTGCGGCACGAAATAGTTCATTATGAAAAGGATCAAAAATTGCGCCTACTTGGGGAATTCCTTCTATTAAAAGTCCAATTGATGAAGAGAAAAAGGGATATTGATGAGCAAAGTTAGTTGTACCATCTAAAGGATCGATCGCCCACAAATATTCGCTTTGTTGTTCTCCTAACTGTCCTGATTCTTCTGCTAAAATTGCATGGTCAGGAAAGTGGCGATTTAAAATTTCCAAAATTACGGCTTCAGCTGCTTTATCTGCGGCAGTTAATAAGTCTCCAGGACGGCCTTTTTCTTCTATTGTTTCTAAGTTACCATAATAGGATTGTAAGACAGCACCCGCAGCCAGAGCTGCTTCTGTGGCAATATCGAGAAAGGTTTGTAACTGTTCGGGAGTAGGGGAACTCATTTTTAGACGATCGACTTAAAGCGGGACATTTTGAAAATGGAAGGGAAAAGGGAACAGGAAAAAAATATTTCTGTTAGCTTGTCCCGGTAAATGATTGGTAGCTCATTTTTAAATTACGTGAAGTTATAAATGGATAATTTTTAATAAAAATATAGAACTATAGCTAGAAGTATCCGCTATCAACCTGCTATTGGGCAAGAGTTTTGAGCAAAAACTTTAGCCTTTGCTGATTAATACAGCATCTGCTCTCGATCGTCCAGAAATTAAGCGAATTAATTTGACGTTGTTAATTTATCTGTACTGTTGGCGAAACTGTTCTGGAGGTAGACGCAGGGCTTGATCTGGGTTCCAAATTCCTAATCCCATGACTCTAGCGTACTCTTGAGCGCGTTCTAGGCGTTCATCGTACTTGCGGTTCAGCGATCGCGGTCGAAATAAAGCCAGACCTTCCCTGAGTACTTGTTCATTCAGGAGTTTACCATCTTGCCAGACATAAGCTAACTGTCGATCGAATTGGTCTTTTGGTTCCAAGTCAGATTCCAGCAACACGGGTTTTTCCCCGATCATTTCCTGTAATCTTTCTTTAGCAAGTTCTCCCCAAGGTCTTTGGCGTAAGTCTGGTGCTGACACCCCAATCAGTTGCACCTTTATATTTGAGTCAGCTTGGTTTTGCACAGCAGCTACTTCTAAGGTTTGTCCGCTGAGAACTCGTTGTATGTTCAATGTTACCCCTTGGGGAGTACCAGTGGACTGGCATCCCCCCAAGAGTAGGAAACAGCAAGCAGCCACAAGGCTAAAGAAATGACTAATGTTAGTCTTCATCCATTGGCAAACCGACTTTAACTTTACCTTTTCCAAAATACCGACCAAACTGGAGTTCGTAAACCTCGTCTTCATCCTGCGTTTCCACGAATAAGTCTGAACGAGCATAACTCACACATAAAAGAGCATAACCTTGTTTTTGTAATTCCAAGGATAGTCCCATCGCTTCTGGTTGATAGATGTCGCCGGAAATCACCCTTACCGCGCAAGCGGTACAAGCGCCATTGCGACAGGAAAATGGTAATTCTACACCTTGGTTTTCGGCGCTGTGAAGAATGTAGCGATCGTCTGGAACTTCAATTGTATGATAGGTATCCCTTTGGCGATCGTGAATCCGAATTTTAAATAAGCGAGACATTGCAAAAATTCGAGCAACATGATCTATAATAGGATTCTGTGCGAAAAACACCAAAGCACAGCCCTGGAGAGGTGGCCGAGTGGTTGAAGGCGCAGCACTGGAAATGCTGTTTAGGGGAAACTTTAACGAGGGTTCGAATCCCTCCCTCTCCGTTCCCGTAATACTTCTAGCCATTTTGCTTGCAGGTTGAGTAAATCTCAATTGGGTGAGTAGGTGGGTGAGTTAGTTTTTCTTATCTGTTGGGCAGTTTTCCTATAAACCGTCCTTATCTGTCTCTGTGGGCTGGTTTGTTTGAAAATCTCTATACCTGAAAATCATTAATGAATTCATTAATGATTTCTAGAAATGCTGTTTGGGGACAACTTCAACGAGGGTTCGAATCCCTCCCTCTCCGTTCCTTAAGTTCTGTATTTGATAGCTGGGCGACACAGCTGTACATCTGGTGTAATCACCACGTAAATTTGCTAAACCATTTTTAATGATTACACCTCGTTGAAAGAAGAATATACAGTTAAGCTGACGCTGTAACGGAATAGTGTCAATAAGGTAAACTTTCAAGTACAAGTAGTTATGAGCAGTTGCTATGAGCAACAAATCACCCCGTTTTTACACCTTAATTTCGATCGCCGCCGCTTTAATTACCATTGCTTTGAAAGCTGGCGCATATTTCCTGACAGGCTCAGTGGGATTATTATCTGATGCAGCAGAATCATGTGTTAATTTAGTTGCAGCTCTAGTAGCATTTTGGGCGGTAAGTTATGCTGCTAAACCACCAGATGAAAAACACGCTTACGGGCATTTTAAAGCCGAATATTTTTCCAGCGGTGTGGAAGGTGCGTTAATTTTAGTTGCTGCTATTACCATTGCTATAGCCGCATGGAATCGTCTATTTCATCCTCAAGAATTAGAACAAATAGGAATAGGATTAGGATTATCTATAATAGCATCTATTATTAATGGTGTAGTTGCTGTTGTTTTGTTACGTGCCGGAAAACGTTTGCGTTCAATTACTCTCAAAGCTGATGCTCATCATTTATTAACTGATGTCTGGACTTCTGTGGGTGTAGTAATAGCTTTAATTGCCGTACCTCTGACAGGTTGGCTAATTCTCGATCCGCTAATTGCTTTTGTGGTAGCCATTAATATTGTTTGGGCAGGAGTGAAGCTTTTACGCGAAACTGGAGGCGGATTTTTAGATACAGGAATTCCTAAAGAAGAACAAAAAATTATTAGGAATATCCTTAATACCTACGATAATCAAAATATTCAGTTTCATGCTTTAAGAACGAGAGTTGCTGGGGCGCGTCGCTTTGTTTCTTTCCATGTTTTAGTTCCGGGAGAATGGACAGTGAAGCGAGGTCATGCTTTGTGTGAGGAAATTGAGTTAACTATCATTAACGCACTTCCGGGAACTTATGTGTTTACCCATTTAGAACCTGTGGAAGATCCTACTTCTTGGAATGACCAAAATTTAGATCGGACTGTAGGTAATTAGGGAAAAGAACTAGTGTGGCTTTCCGAACAGGAATTAACTCTTTTGGGTGTGAAATTCCTCATTGTTGTTTGGACAATTTATCAGCATAAAATAGAACAGAAGATAATTTTTTGAACCGCAGAGCGCAGAGAGCGCAGAGAGAAGAAATGGAGATTTTGATTAAGCCTTGAAGAAATAGCTAAATTAAATTTTATATAATATTTGATAGTGAAGTGAAAAAATAAGGTATTTATATTACAAAGATTCATTACTTAAAGAACACTGAAATTTGGGTGTTAAAATGCAAACATTATTTACGCTTTTTAGTAAAGAACGTGGCGAACTGGAAACGGAGATTGATAAAGCAACCAGCATGAAGCAAGTAGTTCAGCTGGTACAAAGCAAAATAGATAATTTGGAAAAAAGTTACATTGGCGAACTCAGTGTTTCTCAGGTACGCTTGGTGAAGTTTTTTCTGGATACGCTGCGTCAGTCTATTGGTACTCTCTCGACTGCTGATGAAGCGACTCTGATTCAGCAAAATATTGAGCAAATTATCGATCGCACCAAGAAATCATCCCCCAATAAACTTTTACTAAAAGTCCTCCAAATACCAATCGGTGTCGGAATTTTCACATCTCTATTTTCCTTAATTGATGATACTCCAGGTGTTTGGATGCCAATTTTGTTAGTAACGGTACTTGCAGGATTGGAAGTAGCATTACAACTTGATAAAAGTAATAAGCAAGATAATGTGGAATTAAGTCAATCTTTGGCAGCTTTACAACCAAGTATTCAGGTAGATAGCAAGTTTTTCTTGGATAATTTGGCGGATATTCTGAGTACGATCGATCGCGCAGTCGCCCAAGTTTCCGTAACCAATCAACCCTCTGCTACTGGTGGAATACAAGAAATGCCAGAAATGTTAGATTTCTTGCAAAAACTTTGGGGTGCGTCATTTTTAGGTAATCCTTATATGGCATTAGAAATTAGCAAAATGGTGCCGCAAATCTTGATGGATCAGGGGATTTATGTGCAGAATTATAAACTAAACGATCCGCAGAGTCCGCGAGAGTATTTTGACTTTGAACCAAGTATCGATCGCAACTCCAAAGAATACGTCACTTTAACACCTGCTTTGTTAAAAGCCGATCGATTACTCCGCCGAGGTAGAGTCATTGAACCAATAAATAAAGGAACGGAAAACTAAATTTTACTGTAGGTTTTTACTCAAATGAATACACAAGTAACAGAAACGATCGGATTTGATTTAGGACATGGCGAAACAGCCTTAGCTAAGGCTAAAGTAGACAGCATTGAAACTCCTGATATGCTGGAAGTTAACAACAAAAAAATTCAAATTACCGCCATTGGTTGGCATCCAGAATTAGGCGTATTAGTGGGAGATCAAGCCTTAATTCAAGCAGGTGTCGATCGCTTACAAATTGGCTTTAAAGAAAAACCCAACAACTCGCCAAACTACCGCAAAACCATGCGGAGTTTTGTCGAAGCATACTACAATTTATTGAAACAAAGCAAACAAATTGAAGGCGGAGAACACAGCCAATTTTACATCGGTTGTCCTTCAGGCTGGTCGCCAACTGAACGACAAGAATACCAAAGTTTACTTAAAGAATCTGGTATTCCCTTAATCTCAGTTGTTCCTGAATCTCGTGCAGCTTTCATGCAAGCCAAAGAAGGCGGAAAGTTGGGATTTAATGAACTAAAATCAACAGTTTTAATTGTAGATATTGGTTCTTCAACTACCGACTTTACCCTGGTTAAAAGCTTGAATGAAATGCCCTTAGATTTCGGACAAAATACTTTAGGCGCATCCTTAATTGACAGAGCAATTTTAGCCCGAACTTTAGCAGAACATGAGGAAGGACAATTCCTTAAAGAAGTATTTGAAGAATATCCTCACCACAGGTTTCGTTGTGAAATTCAATGCCGAAAAGTCAAAGAAGATTACTTTTCCAACGAACAGTTATATGCCAGTTCTGGCGCTTTTGCCAGAGGTTTTGAATTCATCACTCCCCAAATTCACTTTATCCCCCAAGTGAATAAAGAGATTATGGCGGAAATAATCAACCAACCTTTGCCAGAATTGCATAATAAAAGTTGGGCGCAAGCTTTTCGGGAAGCAGTAAAAGAAGCGAAAGAAGAGTTAGCAAGTCAGGGAATTATTCCGAAAGTTGTGTTGATGACTGGTGGCGCATCACGGATGAAATTTACTCGTGATATCTGCGCGGAAATCTTCCCCGAACCTGACACAAATGTTCGCCCAGATCCTGAACCAGAAAGATGTATTGCGCTGGGTTTATCCCGTGTGGGAAGATGGGATTTACGCGCCGCTGGATTTAAAGAAGAACTCAACAAATTATGTGAATCTCCAACACTTAAAGAGTTGATTTCTAAACATATTCCCGATCTAATTACTTTGTTAAATCAACCTTTGGCTGAGGCGTTAATTGAAAATGCAGTTAAACCAGTTTTAAAAGATTGGCAAAGTAACAAGATTCGCACTTTGGCAGATGTACAAACGGAAATGGAAAAACGGGCGGAACAGTGGTTAAAAAGCGATCGCGCCCAGCAAATCATAAATGCTCAATGTGTCACTTGGTTTAATCGCAAAATTCAACCCGACTTAGCCACAGAAACCGATCCCATTTGTCAAAGATATCAAATCTCTAAAAGCAGCTTACGTTTTGAAGAAGGAATCGATCCAGCGATAGTTAATCCAAACCTTAACTTAGGTGACGATATCTTAGCAGTTGTCGTCAGTTTTATCATCAACTTAATTATTGCTGGAGGTACGATCGGAAGTCTGCTAACTTTAATATTAACCGGACACTTTGTTTTACCAATTCTGTTAGTTTACGGTGCAGCAGTTTTGGGCGAAGGAGTGCGGTTAAATCGGGAAAGATTGGAAGAAATTCTCAGGACAAAATTAGATATTCCTGGTTGGATTCGTTTCCTAGCAGTTGGTGAGAAAAAGATTGACCAAATGTGTAAGGAAATGAAACCAGATTTATCGGAAAACTTGCGAAAAAAAATGTTGGAAAATCAAGGTGCTTTTGATGATTTGATTAACAAAGTTGTGCAACAGTTGAAAAAAGCTTTGTATGCCAAAGCAGAAGAAGCGGTGATTTTGATTCAATAGTTTTTCAAAAATGTAGTTTTACAAAAATGAATGTAGAGACGTTGCATGCAACGTCTCTACATTCATTTTTGGGGGAAGATTTCTGGGGGGAGAGCGAGCAAACTCTCGGATAAGCCTGGGTAATCACAACTTTTAAGGTAGTATTTACCGTCTTATTCCGCATAAAACGCATAAAAAAAGAGTGAGCCAAAAAGCTCACCCTACAAGAGATTTTATTCACTCACGCAGGAAGCAACAATTTGCGCTTGCTGCCACAACTTAAACAAAAAGAATTCAGTTCGATCGCTCATCGTGACGACAAAAACACCTTCATCGCTCTCAGAAGTTGCCGAAACCCAGGTGCCGCGCAAACTAATTTCGACATAATCGACATCGCAAGCACTTACAGAGATAATTTCAGAATCTTCGCGTCTTGCTTCAATTTCCAGACGTTCAATCCCTGGCAAATCGGCAGGTAGCAAGAACGAAGCAGTGCTCGGTTCAACGCAAATATGCCAACCAGCGCGGAGGGACAGAATCACCCGTGTCGTCACCCAATCTTCTAGAGATTGTGCCAGACGCTCTAAATTAAAGCCATTTTCGGTGTAAGTGAGTTTCAGCATTATCGGGTTTCTCCCGCTTTTATTCCAGATTTTCTTGCTGTTCGCGCCAGAACTGTTCGGCAAAAGAGACTGCTGGGTGCATAGGCGCTTTCGGTTGACTTCGCAATAGCATTCCCGCTTGTAAAGGAGTGCGATCGCCCTTTCGAGAATTACACCTTTCGCAGGCAATAACTACGTTATCCCAGGTGTGTTTTCCGCCCTTCGATCGGGGAATCACATGATCCAGCGTCAGATTCTTAGTGCTACCGCAGTATTGGCAGCTATAATGATCCCGCCGCAAAACCTCACGCCGATTCACCGGAGGCACTTTCCACAATCGTTCATTGCTAGTGACAGTCAGACGAATCTGTTGTGGAACATGAAACACCTGCGAAGGCGATCGAATCTGCAAAGTCTTACCCTTAATCAGATCCAGCGGTTCCGCCTTACCAGTCACCAGCAAAACAACTGCGCGTTTAATATTGACTCGACTCATCGGCAAGTAGTTCTGCGAAAAAACCACCACCGACTGTCCTAATACATCCATTGGATTGCGCCTATGCGGTTGCGAAGCTATCGTCACGATTCAACTCCTTATTTAAAAACCCCCGCCTCTTTTGAGTTAGAAGCGGGGGTCAGAAGGTTTTTTGGTTCTTCTTGTTTATGCAGGTACAGTTATTCTGCGCCTGTACCTCCCGCTTCGTTTCGGTAAATTTGCTTCTAGATTAAATTGATGACTGGCGATATTAATAAATTCGCCATCTTTTGAGCGATCTCGTTCTCCAAAAATATAGATTCCCCTCAACAGATAATCCACCCCTATACCAATTCCAACACACCACGAGGCTTGGTTGCCACCGTCGAAGCGTGGGGAAGAAGGCATTTGAGTGGATCGAGATTGTTGGTAAATCACTGGAGTAGTTTTTGAAAGCTGTATCTTAGAAATCTTACTTTTTAAATACTACACTTGTATTATAGATTTGTCCACCCTTTTTTGGAGAAAAGTTCATGCAAGCCTTAACTCGTACCTCTACCACCGAAATGGACGTTACCAGCATCCGTTTAGAGAGAGAATTAAAAGATCGACTGAAAGACCTGGCTGGCAATCAGGGGTATCAAGCATTAATTCGGGAAATTCTCTGGAACTACGTCCAACAAAAATCAGGTTCGTACAAACCCCAATTTTCCAAATTGGATATCAGAGCCAGTATACCCGCCACAGCGCAAAGAGAAGAACGCTGCGTACTCACAGGACAGTTTATTCAACCCCAAGAACCCATGTTATTAGGACTCACGCGCCAAGGCGAATTGGTGCCACTCAGCGTCGAAAGTTTGGCAGCAGGTTAAACACGCATCCCACCGGGGAACCAAATCCCCGGTTTACCTCAGCACCATTTGAAGCCTTAATCAAGTTGGCTTTTGATGATGATTTGCTAAATCTCTGTCTAGTGACCAAATAAACACTTCACTCATGGAAAAGAGATTACACGCATTTTGAAATTCCTGAATAATGCTTAAATCGCCAAAGCTTGTTCCTTCTTGCTTATCAGGAGCTTTGTTTCTCCCAGCCAGATCTGGAAATTTGTCAATCCACTTTAATATCTCTTGTGTATCTGGGAATGTAGTAGGTCTCCAAGGGGCTTCACCTCTGAAAGCTGCTTTCACTTCTGCCACAAAACGCAAGGCAGTTTTCCTTCGCATTGTGCCATCGCCGTTCTGGGCAATGAGGTTGCCTGTTTCCAGTATATTGGCCATAGGCAACAGAAAAGTACAGCCACATTGAGAATAGGTCTGAAAATCTTCGAGAACTGATTCTCTATGCTGATTATAGTTGGGAACGTTAAGTATTTCGAGGAATATGCTGGTATCTATCAGGCAGATACTACTCATTGCTATACTCCTGCAAACGAGATAGCCATTCCATAGCTTGCTGTTTTCTATCTTCAGGTGTATGCGGCGACTTAACGAATCGATCGACTATTCCTCTAGTTACCAGTTGACCAAGTGGCCCCTGAGATATCAGACTGGGAAAATCGTACATATCGCCAAGCCGTACAAGCTGGCTATCTCCTTTCTTTGGATCTCGGAAACAAAAGACTACATCTTTGAGAGCAGCATCGGGTAACGCATCCATTAAGGCTGGGTTATGTGTGGAAAGCAGCACTCGTAACTTCCGCTGCTCGGCAATATCTCGGATGCTGGCGAGTAGATGCTGGGCGCGGTTGGGATGAACGCCGTTGTCAATTTCCTCAATCACGACTAGACTCCCTTCGGGAGCCGATAGCATCGCCGCAGTTATAGCCAATACGCGCAATGTACCATCGGATAATAATGCTGCCTCACAATAGCGACGGTGATTGCCAAAGGTTTCTGCTAGTTGCACCATGACTTCATCCCTTGGCCCGAAAAGGAAATCTAGCCCATCTATAGCCTGTTCTGGTAGACTCTGGATGAAGTTAAGAATTGCCTGTTGATTTTCGGGATGGTTGTTCCACAAGCGATACAGAACGCTAGAAAGATTAGTACCATCATCTTGTAATCGTTTATCAGACTTGAAGCTGTACTCGCGCATTCTGGCAGGAACGGGATCTAAAAACAGGATATTTTTTAAGACTCGTTGATATTCGCGGACGGTTTGAGGAATAATTTTTTGGGAGTTGGTATGCTTGGCATTAAAATGGGTAGGGCTATCTAATTGGACAAATATAGCCATTTGATCGCTGCAAGTTATTCTTGGCTTTTTACTACCTTTTAAAAAGTTGTTATACATTACACCAACATCAGTTCCTACTCCTTGGGAAGGCTGATCTAAGTCATATAGGGGGACTGGACTTGTCGAATCAACTATTCGCTCACTACTGATGTGCAGTTCTCCGTCACGGGCATTCAGCGTTATATCAAGCTGGTTCCATTCATTTGAATCCAAACGGCAACCGATGGTAAAACTTGACTCTCCACGATGGCACAAGTCATTTATTCGACCGCGCACAACTCGTTCGGCACTATTTACAGCGTATTGAATACTGGAAAGTTTTTGTCCTTGTGCTAGCCATGACAGAAAGCGCAAACCTTCAATAACATTACTTTTTCCTGCGGCGTTTGCACCTATTAACACTGTCAGCGATCCCAGAGGTAAACTGCTTGTTTTGTAACTTTTGAAGTTGGCAAGGGTAAATTCTGTCAGTATGGCATTCATATCACAGTTCTCTTCGATAAACAATATCGGTGTTGATCCGATCTGTGCTTAGATAACCTTGTAGGGTGCGCCAGAAAAGCAAAAACCTCTATTATATTGGAAGGCTATCATTTTAACGCACCTGACGATCGCCCCAATTACCTAACTCCTCAATTCATTACACTAGATTAAGTCTGCCTTTTCAGTCCTCTGAAGAGGACTTAAGCTATTAGCCAGGGACTTGAGTCCCTGGCGGGACGGAAGATTTTCGACACAGGAAGAACCACAATGCAACTAATTAAGAGAACAACCCTTCATTATCAAGAAGGAACTTCCGATAAAGTTTATGAAGTCGATCTTTGTTTGGTTGGGAGCGATCGATACGTGGTAAACTTCCGCTACGGTCGCAGAGGCGCAACCCTCAAAGAAGGAGTAAAAACCGAGCAACCAGTAACCCTAGCCCAAGCCGAAAAAGCTTTCGATAAATTAGTGGGCGAAAAAACCAAAAAAGGCTATCAAGATGTTAGCAGTACACTAGTTACTGAAACTCCTGCACCAAAAACCCTTAATCCGCCAAATCCAGACGCACAAAAACAAGCAATTTTAACCCGACTCGCTGCACCATCTGATAAAAAATGGCCTTTAGAAAGAGTGATTTGGCGTGCGGGGGAATTAAAAATTACCGAAGCAGTTCCCGAACTTTTAAAACTGATTGGAACAGGGGAACCTTTAAGAGATTATTGCATAGCCTGGGCATTGGGCAACTGTGGTGACAAAACAGCTTTACCCACCCTGAAAAACTTATATCAAAATTCCCAAAACCCCGAATTTGTGCGTCGAATTTCCTGGGAAGCAGCATTTAAACTTTCGGAGGCAATAGAAAAGGAGAATTTGCGATCGCAAAAAATAGCCGAATTACCCAAGCTATTACAAGAAACAGCTAAAAATGGGTCGGCAACAGAGTTTGCCAACCTGTTAAAAGCATATCTACAGACTTGCGATTACCAAGGTTTTGCCGTCCTCGATACAATCTACCAAATTAATAATGAAAATGTCCGTCCTGCCCTCTTAGAAATTCTGCGAACCGCACCCTTTAAACCCAACTACTTCAAACAAATTCGGCACATTTTCAAAATAGCTGAATACCGCTTAGATGCAGAAATTTTCGGAATTATTGCTTACCGTATTGAAAAAGAGAAGGCAAATTTCCGTAGCAATATTCATCTAATCCATCTTCCAGAAAACGTTCAATTGGCAAGATATGGTTACAAATATAACCCTGAATCAAGACGATGGGAGAAAGTTGATAATGATGAGGTTTTAGCAGAATTAAAAAGCCCTAACTCAAGAATTGCTTACAGCAACTTCACTCGTGAATATTTGCGACGTAGGATTTGGCACACTCTCCAGGAATTAGGAGAAAGTGGTGATGATAATTATGTGAAAATGGCTGCAAACATTCTCTTACAATATTCCGATCGAGATGCACAACCACCGAAACAAACAAATTTTTTACGATGGCAAAGATTCAACAATAATTGGCAAAGCATTACTACTAGTATAAGCTGGGATATCTACGCTGGTTATCTCACATTTAATCACATCCTTTATGAAAACAGCCCTCGTTACGAATACAGAGAAAATAACAAAGCTTGGGTGTGTAAAGAAAACTATAAACCAGGAGATTTAGAACCAAATGTGCGGGAAGAAGCTTTCCCGAAACTTTGGGAACAAAAACCCACAGAACTGTTAAATTTATTATTAGAAAGTAACTGCCAACCTGTACATCAATTCGCCATCAAAGCATTGCGCGATTGTTCCCAGTTTTGCACAGAGTTAGACGTAGAAACGATCGTTAAATTACTGAACAAACCTTATGAAGTTACAGCAAGATTTGCCTTTGAATTAGCCCAAACTCTTTACAACTCTGCTGCACCTAATTTAGAATTAGTTTTAGCCCTAGCGAGTTGTGTAATTCTCGAAGCAAGAACAACAGCTTTTCGCTGGATTGAAGAAACAAGAGAACCCTTTCTCGCTGATGCTAATTTGATCGCTTCTTTAGTCATTAATCCTTTTGCTGATACTCGTCAATTCGCCCGTCAACTGCTCAATTCTTCGATTCTCAATGAGAATGCAGCAAAACTTTTAATCGTTAAAATCATCACCGAAGTATTAGCATTACCCAACGACGCAGGAGAAAAAGCAAAAGACATCGCGGAAACTCTCCTAACTTGTTTTACTCCCCAGTTACGCACTTTGGGAATGTCAATTATTCAAGATTTGCTGAGACATTCGGTATTAGAAGTGCAAGAATTAGGTGCAAGAATCCTCGTAAATCATGAAACTTCAGCCGAAAATTTACCACCGGGATTAATCGATTCTTTAATTGTCTCAGAATACGAATCAATTCGCGGACTTGGAATTAGAATTTTTGGACAACTTCCCGACTCTACTTTATTAAATCAATATTCGTTGCTAATGGCAATGGCAACTCACGAATTAGCAGATATTCGTAACGCCATTCGCCCTGTTATTCGCCGACTCGCCACAGATCATTCTGACTTCGCCGCTAGGTTAGCAACGGAAGCGATCGATCTTTTAATGCTGTCGAAAACCAAGGAAGAAGTTTGTCAATATCTAGTCCGTTTCTTGAAAGAAGATTTGCCAGAATGGATGACAAATATTAGCAAAGATACTGCTTTGAGATTGCTGAAAGCGAAATCTTCTGCAACTCAGGAATTAGCAGGTTATGTAATCATTGCCAATGCTGATAAATGGGC
Organism: [Phormidium] sp. LEGE 05292; assembly: GCF_015207735.1. Taxonomy (GTDB): domain Bacteria; phylum Cyanobacteriota; class Cyanobacteriia; order Cyanobacteriales; family Aerosakkonemataceae; genus Floridanema. The sequence continues at coordinate 11,121 of NZ_JADEWG010000067.1, read as the reverse complement.
AGCAGAATTTGAGACAATGGAAATAGTTAAGCTGGCGGATAATGAAATTTTAGCTGTGAGAGAAGCGGCGAGACAAATATTTTTGAAAAACTTGCCTCGCTTCCGGGGAAATGAAGCAGAAATGTTATCTGGGGTGAGAATAGTTGAGAGTAAATGGGAAGATACTCAAGAGTTTGGTTTCCGCTTATTCAATACTTTCTTCACTGCGGAAGATTTGACACCCAGCGTATTAATTACTCTCTGCGATAGTATCAAAGAAGAAGTTCGTAGTTTTGGGCGAAACTTGGTAACTCGCTATTTTCAAGAAGCTGACAAACAAGAGTATTTGCTGAAATTTAGCGAACACCCAGCAGCAGATATGCAGTTATTTGTCACCAACTATTTGGAGAGTTACGCTGTTAACGCTCCAGAAAAACTAGAGGAATTAACACCTTATTTTATCACGGTTTTATCATTGGTGAATCGGGGAAGCGTAGCTAAAAAACGCATTTTTGCTTTTTTGAATGGGGAGGCACAAAAGAGTTTAGAAGCTGCTACCGTCGTAGCAGAAATTATGACCCGACAATCTGCAACAATGGTAATAGCTGATAAAGCAGCTGCGATCGAATGTATGGTAAACATCAAACGCACTTACCCCGACTTAGAATTACCAATTTTAGTCAAAGAATTTAAAACCGCAGATGAACGCAGATGAACGCAGATAATAAATTCTAGTTAGTTACTCCTTTTTTATTTTCTTCCACTTCTTCCTTCGTTTCCTTCGTGTCTTCGTGGTTCCCTAAAAATCCCTAAAACATAGTAATAAACCCGGATTTAGTATCATCTCTTTCTTTGCGTTCTTTGCGTCCTTCGCGGTAAAAAAAATGAATTATCGTTACACTGTAGTTATTCAAGGATAACAATTGCTATGGAAGTAAACTACGCTTACAAGGGAAATACTGCTGTTGTAGATAAAGGCGATCGCACTCAGATGTCTTTCTCCCCCGACACCAAGCGCGAACCTACTTTTTTCATCGGAGAATTGCGCCAAAACATCGCTTTTCGGGAAGCAATTAGCGCCTTACACGATGTAGTTGTTTCCGATTTGCGTTTCAAACCAAAAGATAAAACCGCATATAAAGAATGGGCGGCGAAACAGTTAGAAATTGACTGGCAACAAGTAGCAGTACAAAGGCAAGAAATTCTTAACCGAATGCAAGAGTTGCGGACGGAATTGAAAGATTTTTACGATCGCCATTATCAACGCCTTAAACCATACTATGATGCTAGAGAAAATTTTCGCCAATACGTATTCCGCAAACAATTAGACATTTACTTTCTCTTCGATCCTGTAATTACAGTTCACCCAGACGAAATATTTTTTGAATGTTTCAGCGTTGATGAATCTAGTTATGGGCGACTGGGCGCAAGTTACGAAGTCTTTAAAAAAATCGATGAATTTGCTTGTGGAACAACTAACATTGATTACTCTCACGATTTGTACAACGAATTTCAAAAAATCCGCAATTACAAAACGACAAAATTAGAAGTCGATCCTTCCGGTTTTGAAGTAAAAACTACCAACGAAGAATCATTTAAAGAAGTCAAAATCGATTTACCGGATAGCTGGGTAAGGGGTTTTTTACAAGTAAGTTCCGCCATGTCTTTACCCGCAACAAAATTCGATTTGCACCCAATGGATGTTCACAACCTTTGTTTTGTTTTGCGGCGACATAAAGAAAAACACGGCCCAAGGGGAATGAGGTATCATTTAACACCTGGGCAACCTGTACGGGTCGTGTTTGAACCTTGGAATATTGAGGTTGTCTGTTCCCGTTCTCCCTACTTGGGAAACGAAGAAAAAGTAATTCGCGTTTGGGGTCGTCGTCGCTTGCACATCTTGGAACGCCTGATTCCCATTGCGAAAAAGTTTACCGTTCACCTACTTGGTACGGGGATGCCTTCCTTTTACGTTGCAGATTTGGGCGATCTCTCCTTTACCTTGGGTTTGTCGGGATGGACGAGTAACGATTGGGCGCAAGCAGGGAACTTTGACTTGATGGCACCTCGCGCCGAAGTAGATAACCTAACAAAACAGCAAATTTTTAACGCTTTAAAACAAAATTGGGCAGAACCACCTGATGTACTTGCCCGTCGATTGAACTTAGACCGTTCTGTAGTTCTTGGTGCTTTAAGTAGTTACACGCAAGCTGGTAGTGCAATTTTTGACTTAAATAAACAAGTGTATCGGGTGCGGGAATTAAGTCGGGAACCGCTACCAATGGAGAAATTACGTTTTGCTAATGAAAGAGAAGAAAAGGCAACTCGTTTTTTGAGTCAAAATGCTGTGGAAGTTACTTCGTGTACTGGCGATGCTGCTAATGTTTTAATTTTGCAAGGTGTGGTTAAAGATAAGGGAAATGTATATCATCCATCTTTGACGATCGACTCAGATCGGCGTATAATTCAAGCAGAATGTACCTGCAACTGGCACTTACAAAATAAGTTGTTCAAAGGGCCATGTGAACACATTTTGGCTTTAAGAACACATCACGATCGTCAACGCAGGTAACTTTTAAAGGCGCTATACCAGTAGGCACCAACAGCCTTGCATTCTGGACAGTGGATCGCTGTCCTTGCGCTTAGTCCGCCCACGCATCACTAGCCCGCTCTTGACTGTGCCTAGTCTCAGGTACTGTCGCTATTACGGTTTTGTTTCCGTGAAACTAATGAGCGACAGTACCTGGACTAGGCTGGAGTTGAGCGATCTAGTCCTGAGATGTTTACGAAGGGGAAACCTACTGGTAATAGCGTTTTATTTTTTGCTTAATTCAATCAGTTTGAATGACAGAGGTTATGAGTAAACCAATTAAAATTCTGTTGCAAACTACCATTTCCACGACTGAAGATGATTGGAATATTTCTCGTTTCTCGCTATTAAGAGATTATCTCGCCTCTGTCAAAGATGATGCTGGAAATCATCTATTTCAAGTAACAGCAAGAGATAGAGAATCTGATGCCCAAGGAAATGACCCAGTTTTAAGCAATTTGGGTAATTCGGATTTTGATGAATTATGGTTATTTGCTGTTGATGTGGGTGATGGTTTAACTAAGCAAGATATTGCCGGGATTGAGGCATTTAATAAGCGAGGAGGGGGAATTTTAGCAACGCGAGATCATCAAGATTTGGGTTGTTCTATTTGTGATATTCCGATAATTGGTGTTGCCCATTATTTCCAAACCAAAAACCCCGATCCAGACGAAACTCGACACTGTATTGATGATATTTATACTAGTTCCATTTCTTGGCCTAACTATCATTCTGGACGCAACGGCGACTATCAAAAAATTACTCCTGTTGCACCCATTCACGAACTATTAAAAAATCCTGATTCGCCTTCAGGAATTATTGAGTTTTTCCCCGCCCATCCCCACGAAGGCGCTGTGGGAGTTGCGCCAGATGCAACGAATGGTAAGGTAATTGCTATGGGTAAAAGTTTGGTTTCAGGACGCACGTTTAACTTAGCTGTAGCTTTTGAAAGTGTCAAAGATTTTGAAGGAAATCAACTAGGACGTGGAGTAGCAGAATCAACTTTTCACCATTTCTGTGATTACAATTGGGATGCAGATATGGGTTGTCCTAGCTTTGTGGATGAACCTCCAGGAAATACTATGAAAACCGAACCTCGTGCGTTGGAAAATGTCCATACTTATATGCGTAATTTGGCTTTGTGGTTGGCGCATAAAGTGTAGAATAATCAGTCTTTTATGCAATAGGAAATTGTTAGCAAACTAGTAAATTAAGCTAAAATTATATGACTGAGCAACAACCCAGAACTCGCCAAGAATTATACGATCGCATTCGCCAAACTTCCAGAGAAGAAGTAATCTTAGAAGAAATGATTCGCTTGGGATTTTGGCCCGCAGAAGGGGAAATACCAACAGATCCAGCGGATGAAATTCGCAGACGTGGCGAAATAGAACGAGAACTTAGCGAACTGTATCGCCAAAATCGCCAAATACATAATGAAACATATCTCAAAAAACAAGTTTATCTACAACGTTTAGAAGAATCAAAGCGCAAACGTCAGGAAAATAAAGAACGTCGGGAAAGGGAAAGACAAGAAAGAGCCCAAGCTTGGCGACAAAGAAAAGCACAGGAAATTGTATATTTGGGCGATCGCGTTTCTGCTGGATTAAACGATACTGAATACAATCAAGAAAGACTAGAAAGTTACGGTTTACTTGCTTATAATACCGCCCAAGAAATCGCCAATGCAATGGGAATTAGTATCGGAGAATTGCGCTTTCTCGCCTTTTCCCGGAAAACTTCGCTAATTACTCATTATGTGCGATTCAAAATTCCCAAAAAGACAACTGGCGATCGCCTTATTTCCGCCCCCATGCCTCGCCTAAAAAAAGCACAACATTGGATACTAAATAATATACTAGAAAAAATTCCCCTGCACAAGGCCGCACATGGATTTCGTCCAGGTTATTCTATTGTTAGTAACGCCCAACCTCATATCGGTGCAGAAGTTATTATTAATTTTGACTTGAAAGACTTCTTTCCCTCAATTTCTTACAAACGAGTTAAAGGACTTTTTCAATCATTAGGTTACTCAGATATTGCCGCCACAATCTTTGGTTTAATCTGCACAGAACCGGAAGTTGTCGAAGTAGAATTAGATGGGAAAAATTACTATGTAGCACTTAGCGAAAGACACTTACCCCAAGGCGCACCCACAAGTCCAGCTATTACTAATATAATGTGCCGCAGACTCGATCGCCGTCTGGAGCACATGGCAGAAAAATTAGGTTTTGTTTACACTCGCTACGCCGACGATTTAACCTTTTCCACTTCCGGCGACTTTCGCCGCCACATTTGTAATATTTTAAGACGTACTGAATCAATTGTCGATCATGAAGGGTTTGTCATTAATGAAGAGAAAACCCGGATCATGCGGAATACTAATCAGCAAGATGTTACCGGAGTAGTAGTTAACTCTAAACTCAACGTTGATAAAAAAACCTTAAGACGGTTTCGCGCCACTTTGTATCAAATAGAGAAAGATGGTTTAGATGGGAAAAATTGGGGACATTCGGGAAATTTACTTGCTTCGATTCAAGGTTTTGCTAACTATGTGGCTATGATTAATCCCGAAAAAGGTGCAGAATTCCACGCGCAAATTCAACGGATAAAAGAGAAACATGGAGGACGCAAAAAGTAAAACTATGGAAGAGCTACATCATCAAGCCGCTCAACTTTAGTCAACTCAAATTAGATATTTTCTGGTGATAGACTATTTATTGGAAGTGACAACTCTGCCCAGTCTTCCAAATAATTTAGTTATGACTCAGCCCTCGTACACCATTTTAATAGTTGAAGATTCACCAGAAGATCAGGAACTTTATCGGCGGTATCTGTTGCGCGATCGCCAATCTTCCTACACCATCCTGGAAGCATCCTTGGGTGAGGAGGGACTGGAACTGTGGCAGGAACACCGACCAGATGTGGTGTTGCTCGATTATCGCTTGCCCGATCTCGATGGGCTAGAATTTTTAAGCAGGCTGCAATCTTGGGTTCAACAGCCTTGCTTACCTGTAATCATTGTTACGGGGGTGGGGAATGAAACGATCGCCCTGCAAGCGATCGAAGCAGGCGCACAGGATTACCTTGTCAAGGGAAAGATGACCCCGGAAGAGTTGCGCCTATCGATCGGTCGCACAATTGCTACCGTCAATCTGCACGTTAAGCTGCAACAGCAGCTAGAACGAGAACGATTAACTCGACGCATCAGCCAGCAAATACATCAATCCCTGGAAATCGAGCAAATTCTCCAGACAACCGTAACTGAAGTGCGGCAGTTTCTGCAAACCGATCGCGTCATTGTTTTTCAGTTACAATCCGATGGCAACGGTGTTGTAGTTGCCGAATCAGTTGACTCAGCATGGCAAGCCGTCCTGTCTACCAACATCTACGATCCTTGCTTTACCGAAAATTATATAGAACCCTATCGGCAAGGAAGAATACTGGCAAAGTCCGATATTTATGACGGTAGTCTTAGCCCCTGCCATGTGGAATTTTTGGCTCAGTTTCAGGTACAGGCAAATTTAGTAGTGCCAATTCTGCGAGATAACGAGTTGTGGGGGCTGCTGATTGCCCATCACTGTGCGGCTGTGCGCTCCTGGCAAACAATGGAAATTGAGTTACTGCAACAACTTGCCGTTCACCTGGGAATTGCACTTCAGCAAGCATCTACATACACCCAACTAAAAAAGCAGAGTGAAGCCCGTTATCGTGCCATTGTTGAAGATCAAACCGAACTGATTGCCCGTTATTTGCCCGATACCACCATTGTGTTTGCCAATACTGCTTATTGTCGTTACTTTGGTCTGAAATTAGAGGAGATTATTGGTAAGAGTTACAACCCTGCGATCTTTGAAGAAGACCGAGAAATGGTGACTCAGTTGGTCAACTCCATGAGTGCCGAAAATCCCACTGTGACGATCGAAAACCGCGTCATAGTCAACGGAGAGATTCGCTGGACTCAGTGGGTTAATCGGATGTTATTTGATGAACAAGGGCAATTTACCGAATTTCAATCAGTAGGGCGCGATATTACTTTGGTCAAGGAAGCAGATGCCCAACTGCGTCGTAGTAGCGAGCGGATCAGTTTAGCCAATGCAGAATTAGCCAGAGCCGCCCGACTCAAAGACGAGTTTCTTGCCAATATGAGTCATGAATTGCGTACCCCGCTCAACTCAATCTTGGGCTTAACTGAAACTTTATTGGAAGAATTGTTTGGCAGTTTAACCGACCAACAACGCCAGTTTATCCAGACCATTGAACAAAGCGGAGAACACTTACTCGGACTAATTAATGATATTTTAGACCTCGCCAAAATTGAGTCGGGCAAAATGGAGCTTCAGCTAAGATCGGTTGAGTTGCATTCAGTTTGTGCATCCAGCCTCAAATTTGTTAGGCAGCAAGCTCGACACAAAAAGATTCAGTTAAGCTGCGAAATCGATCCAAACATTTCCGAGATCGAGGCAGATGAACGCCGATTACTTCAGGTGTTAGTTAATTTACTGAGCAATGCAGTAAAATTTACGCCCGATAGGGGGCGTGTCGAGCTTGAGGTGAGAATGAAGTCGGAGCAACAAGCGGTGGAATTCCAAGTCAAAGATAGCGGTATTGGCATTTCTCCAGAAAATCTGAATCAGATTTTTCAGCCGTTTATTCAGTTAGAGAGTTCCCTATCTCGACGTTATGATGGCACGGGACTGGGATTGTCGATCGTCAAACGAATAGTCGAGCTGCATGGGGGCAGCATTCGGGTAGACAGTCAAGTGGGACGAGGCAGTTGCTTTACTGTAACGTTACCCTGGCATCCCCTATCCAAGCAAGATGATTCTCCATTACCAGAAACCTTATTGCGTGAAGTCGAAATCCAGCAAGTTTTAGTGGTAGAAGATTCCGGTACCGCTGCGGGTCAAATCAAACGATATTTGGCTGAAATAGGAGCAACTAGTGTCATTCATCCAGTTGGGACAGGTGCTTTGGATGTGGCATTACGAGTCAAGCCAGATGTGATTGTGTTAGATATTTTGCTGCCAGATTGTTCTGGATGGGAAGTATTGAGCGAGTTAAAAGCTCATCCCCAGACTAAATCTATTCCTGTTATTGTTGTTTCGGTGATGGACGATCGATCGCGTAGCCTAGAAATGGGCGCAACTGAACATCTCCTAAAACCCCTCTCGCGACCAAAGTTTTATCAAGCGTTGAATCGTTTATTTGCCAACGTTCACCGCCCCAATCCAGAAACAGCCTTGATCGTTGCTGCTACAGAATCAGCCGAAGCTCCCAAAATTTTATTAACAGAAGACAATGAAGCCAACATTACCACCATGTTAAGTTACTTGCAGGCTCATGGTTTTCAAGTGATGATTGCCCGCACTGGTTTAGAAGCCATTCAAATGGCGAAACAGCACCAGCCTGATATCATTTTGATGGATATTCAAATGCCAGAAATGGATGGAATAGAAGCAACCAGGCAAATTCGTGCCGATAGCGAAACTAGTTCTATTCCGATCGTTGCCTTAACCGCTTTAGCAATGCCAGGAGATTCAGAACGCTGTCTAAGTGCTGGTGCAAACGATTACTTTGCTAAACCTGTCAAACTCAAACAGCTAGTGGAGAGAATTAACCAATTATTGCCTAAACGCCGCAACCAGTGAACGTTATAGCCACTACTGATTTGCTTCAATTTCTTTAAGTAACATCTCGTCAGAGTAGGATTTTTCCCAGTCACCGGGAAGTTTCAGCCGCACTGATTTTGCACCACCACTGGGGGTACAAACTACCCAATATTTATCATCTTGTCCTTTCACCTGCGCCGCTTCTTGATTTTCTTCATTGTTGGAAAGCCCAGAATAGGCTTGAACACATTTCCAGGTGGTGTTGTTGCGATCGGTAATTTCTCGTTCCATAACTATAATTTTTGTAAAACTTCTTGAGGGATTCAATCTATAGACAGGTAGAAATGCGATCTTTGTTTTCTTGTCCTGATACCAAATCCGGGTTGAAAACCCCCCTTATACTAAATCTTTTTTTTGAACCACGAAATCTTTTTTTTGAACCACGAAGACACGAAGGACACGAAGAAAGAAGAAGAGGATAACGGGGATAGCTAACCCGGATTAGGTATGATTGGTTATTAACTTAACTTTTTTCCGGTAAAACTTGCATTTTTTCCATTAAAAAACTCCACAAAGATGGATCGATAAAATTTGGGATAACTTTAAACGCACCAAGATCATAAAGCTTTTGCGGATCGTGAGTAGAAGCAATCCCAATTGTCCGAATTCCTGCACCGACAGCAGAACGAATTCCCGAAGGTGAATCTTCAAAAGCCAAAGCCAATTCTGGAGTAATATTTAACCGTTCAAGAGCCAATTTATATATAGCAGGATCGGGTTTTCCTTCGCTTACATCTTCCTCCGCGACAAATATAGCATCAAAGATTTCTGCCAACTCTAAAATTTCTAACAAAAAATCTACATTTTTGCGGGGTGCATTGGTAACTAATCCCCTTTTTAAACCATGTTCTTTTGTCCAATCAAGAATTCTTTCTAATCCACAAAGAGGTTTCAATAATGGTGCTAATTCTCGGAACCGGGCTTCTTTGTCTTCCGCAAATTTTTCCCCCTGTTCTAAAGTTAGATGAGGCAATATATCTTGAATAATAATTGGATTTAATCGCCCACTAATCCGAGTTTGGTAGAAAACATTATCAATTTCTAATCCATGAATTAATAACATTTCTTGCCAAGCTTGGAAATGCAAAGGGTCAGTATTTACCAAAGTTCCGTCTAAATCAAATAAAATGCCAGCTAACATAATCCTTATATTTTAGTTTCACAACTTATCATATCACAGTCTGTTGTGAACACTTCAGTGTTTCCTTATTTTAAATAAAACGACTGAAGTCGATATAACAAACGAAGAAAAAATATCATCTTTTAGGGAGAAACGATCGCCAACCTTACTTAGCTCCGGTTCGTTGTGAACACTTCAGTGTTCCCTTATTTTAAATAAAACGACTGAAGTCGATACAACAAACGAAGAAAAATATCATCTTTTAGGGGGAAACGATCGCCAACCTTACTTAGCTCCGGTTCGTTGTGAACACTTCAGTGTTCCCTTATTTTAAATAAAACGACTGAAGTCGATACAACAAACGAAGAAAAAATATCATCTTTTAGGGGGAAACGATCGCCAACCTTACTTAGCTCCGGTTCGTTGTGAACACTTCAGTGTTCCCTTATTTAAATAAAACGACTGAAGTCGATACAACAAACGAAGAAAAATATCATCTTTTAGGGGGAAACGATCGCCAACATTACTTAGATACCCTGAATGAGTAACATTGGTAATCCAACAAACATTAACTCATGAATAACCCACTAGTCAGAATAGTACTGTTTGCTTTGTTACTCTTATTTCTGGTTTATCCCTTTGGTGCTTTAAGCGGTATCATGCTTTTGCTGATCGGAGCAGCATTTCTGTGGACAGTTTGGGGTATAGTAGAAGCGATCGCAGGTACAACTTCTGACGATCGATCCTAAACAAGGAGTTAACTATGGGATTGGGTTTACTCGCTGACGGTCGATGGATTTCAGAACGAGAACAAGAAGACTCACAAGGCAAATTTATTCGTCCGGCAACCACTTTCCGCAACCAAATTACAACTGATGGTTCTAGCGGTTTTAAAGCGGAAGCAGGACGTTATCATTTATATATTTCTTGGGCTTGTCCTTGGGCGCATCGCACCGCCATCATGCGGAAATTGAAAGGTTTAGAAGATGTAATTAGTCTTTCAGTTGTACACCCAGTAATCGATCAAAATGGTTGGGAATTTTCCGAAGAACCTGGATGTATTCCCGACACAGTTAATGGCGCAGATTATCTTTGGCAAATCTATCTTAAGGCAGATGAAAAATACGAGGGACGAGTGACAGTTCCCGTACTTTGGGATAAGCAAACTAACACAATTGTAAATAATGAATCCCGTGAAGTTATTAAGATATTTGATACGCAATTTCAGGATTTAGCAAAGTCAGATTGGCACTTTTACCCAGAAAATTTGCGGGAAGTAATTGAACAAACCATTGACAAGATTTACCAACCAATTAACAATGGCGTTTATCGCGCCGGATTTGCCACTAGTCAAACTGCTTACGAAGAGGGAGTAACCGATTTATTTAACGCCCTCGACTATTGGAATGAAGTGTTAGGAAAGCAAAGGTATTTGTGTGGAGAACAAATCACCGAAGCTGACTGGTGTATGTTCACTACCTTGTTGCGGTTTGACCCAGTTTATTACGGGCATTTTAAATGCAACTTACGCCATATTTGGGATTATTCAAACCTCTGGAATTACCTCAAAGAACTTTACCAAATTCCCGGAGTCAAAGAAACCTGCAATCTCGACCACATCAAACGGCACTATTACATCAGTCACAACAAAATTAATCCCACTCGCATCGTTCCCAAAGGGCCAATAATTGACCTTGACTCACCGCACGATCGCGGTTAAGGGTCAGATGGGGAGATGGGGAGATGGGGAGATGGGGGGA
>NZ_JADEWG010000066.1 GCF_015207735.1 [Phormidium] sp. LEGE 05292 | reverse complement strand
CCTCCCCACCTCCCCACTTCTTCCCTTGGAGCGTTTTTGTATTCCTTTGGAAAGATAAATGCTATGTATGGGTGTATCGCCAGTAGGATGAGTCAGTAAGATCGCAGAGGTAGTCTAAAGAAGCAAGTTTAAAAGTTTCTTTAATACTTCAGGAGAGTGACAATGGCTAAAGTAAATCCTGTGCAATTACAGAAAGATTTGAAAGGAATTAATTACCCTGCAAGTAAGCAAGATTTAGTCAAGCACGCTCAGCAAAAAGGAGCGGATGAAAAAATTTGTGCCACTTTAGAAAAATTACCCGATCGCGAATATGAAACTCCGACTGAGGTTAGCAAAGCAGTGGGAAAAATTGAATAGTAAATCTGAGCTTTAGGACAGTTAATTCGCTGTATTATATTCCTTGTTATAGTAGGTGTCAGGAGTGGGAAATTAGAGATGTTAGCTTCTATTTTTTATCTTCTGATTCCTACTATAAAAGTATTAGCCTAAGTAAGCTTTTTTCACTTGTTCATCTTTGAGTAAGTCAGCAGCTTTTCCTGATAAGGTAATACAACCAGCTTCTAAAACGTATCCGCGATCGGCATTTTCTAAAGCTAAATTGGCATTTTGTTCAACTAACAGGATAGTAACACCTGTAGAACGAAGATTTTGGATAATTGTAAATATTTCCCGGACAATGGCAGGTGCAAGTCCTAAACTAGGTTCATCTAATAATAATAATTTGGGACGACTCATTAGGGCGCGTGCGATCGCTAACATTTGTTGTTCTCCACCGCTAAGAGTCCCCGCTAATTGCTGGCGACGTTCTGCTAAACGCGGAAAGATTTCAAACTGATGTTTAATATCTGCTTTAATTTCTGCTTTATCATTATGAATATAAGCACCTAACTCTAAGTTATCTAGCACAGTTTGTCTAGCTAAAATGCGTCGTCCTTCAGGCGAATGGGCGATTCCCAGTTTGACTACTTCATGAGGTTGGCGACGGTTAATATTACGCCCTTCATAAATAATTTCGCCATTTTTAATATTAACTAACCGAGAGATTGCCTTTAATGTTGTGCTTTTTCCCGCACCATTAGCGCCGATTAAAGTGACAACTTCGCCTGTACTGACAACTAAATTAATATTTTTTAAAGCTTGAATACCGCCATAGTTAACAGAAAGATTGTTTATTTCTAAAAGTCTAGACATAATTAATTCAAACCTATTAATTAAAAGTTCTAATCATCTCCTAAATATGCTTCAATTACAGCTGGGTCATTTCTGACCACCGCAGGTTCGCCTAAAGCAATTAATTGACCGAAATCTAATACAGCAATTCTGTCACACAAACCCATTACTAGGGGAACATGATGTTCTATTAAAATGATAGTTAAATTGAAGCGATCGCGAATTTCCCGAATAAATTCACTCAGTTGATGTTTTTCATTAGGATTCATTCCAGCAGCGGGTTCATCTAACAATAAAATTTGTGGTTCTAAGGCTAAAGCGCGGGCAATTTCTAAGCGACGTTGATCGCCGTAGGGGAAGTTTTTGGCTTTTTCGTTAGTGCGATCGTTCAACCCCATCATTTCCAGCAATTCTAAAGCCTTTTGTTTCGTTTCTTTCTCTTGCTGATTAGCCACAGGTAAAGCCAACATACCCGACACTAAAGCAGCTACAGGATGAATATTTCTGCTGTGAATATGTCGCCCAATCATCACATTTTCCAAAGCCGAAAGTTCACCAAACAAACGAATATTTTGGAAAGTGCGAGAAATACCTTTACTAGCAACTTGGTGGGGACGAAGTTGGGAAATTTTCTCACCTTCATAGATTAATTGTCCGCTAGAAGGCGGTAATAAACAGGTAATCAAATTAAACAAAGTTGTTTTTCCTGCACCATTCGGGCCGATCAAACCAAATATTTCATGTTTTTGCACAGAAAAAGAAACATTATTTACCGCAACTAAACCACCAAAGCGACGAGTTAACCCTTTGGCTTCTAGAATTGAGTTGTCTTTCGATAAAACTTGTTGACTCATAACTCCTAAGTATATCTTGGGAATGATGCACTCGATCGTCAAATGCACCTCCTTAAAATTTTCTAATTAATTCTGCTGAGTAATTCTTATGCTGTAGTATTGTTTGTTGACTGCATTTTAAAAATCTGGAGAAATAACCATGAAATTTTCATCCAATCATCAAAAACTGACAGCATCTTTGGTATTATTAGGAGTTTTAGCACTTACAGCGTGTGGACAAGGAAATGAAAAAGCTGCTGAGACTACTCCTGCTAGTCAAACACCTGCTACTACAAATACTCCCGCAGTAACTCCCGCAGCAACTCCCGCAGCAAATACAACTGCCACTACCGCAGGCGTTTCGCCAAAAGGAACTGACTGTCCTAGTGATGCACCAATTAAAGGTGTAGATACTACAAAACGCGGTAAAATTTACCACACAACTACCTACCCAGATTATAAAAAAGTGAAAGCAACTATCTGTTTTAAAGATGTTGCCTCAGCAGAAAAAGCTGGTTATAAATTGCCCCAAGCAAAATAGGTTTTTGTCATTAGTCATTGGTTATTAGTTAATTATCAAATCATTAACCAATGACTACTGTTCCTGTCGTTTAATTTTCTTCAATAAATCGGGAGTTACTAAACCTTGAGGGAAAAAGATTGTTCCCAAAACGATTAACACACCGAAAACAATTAAGCGCCCATCTCGTAATAATTGCGCCAACCAAATTGGTAAACCTGGAGTCTCTGCAACAGCCCGTAAAATTTCTGGTAAAGCAGTAAATACCATACCTCCTAACACTGGGCCAACAAAAGTTCTACTACCACCAATTAACACCGAAGTTAAGTAAATAATACTAGCATCAAAAGTCCCTTGTCTCGCATTCCAAGTATTCAAAAAATGAGCACTTAATGCTCCAGCAACTCCAGCTAAAATTGACCCTAAAGTAAAAGCTAAAACTTTATAATAAGTAGGATTAATTCCCATTGCACCAGCAGCTAATTCATCTTCTCGAATTGCCACAAATGCCCGACCAAATCGGATAATTTCCAAGCGATATAATAAGAACATACTAATTAAAAGTAAAGGCAACGCAACCCATAAATACTCAATGGGAGAAGCAAAAGGTTGCGGAATACCAAAAATTCCCACTGCGCCACCTGTAATTTCTAAATTCAGCGATAAAACCCGCAATATTTCTACAAAAGCAATAGTCGCCAGTGCTAAATATATTCCCCTAAGTCGCAATGCAGGAATTCCTACTAAAACGCCCAATATGCCAGAAACTATTGCAGCAATTAGCATTTCCAATAACAACAAAGGGATGGGGAATGAACCTTCATTAGTGGGGAAAACTTGCGTCGATAAAATAGCGGCGATATATCCACCTAACGCATAAAAACCGGGACTAGCTAAAGACAATTGCCCTGTCATTAATGGTAAATAAAGCGATAGACCTAGTAATGCACCTAGTACCATCGAAACAATTAAAGGGCCATAAGTGTTCAAAAATTCAGCCATTATTAATTAAACCTTTTGAATTAAACGTCTCCCTAATAAACCTTGGGGTCTAACTAGCAGCATAATAAATAATATACCAAAAGCCACCGCATCTTTATAAGCAGAATATTGCCCAGGAACAAATGCTTCTACTACCCCAATTAATAGACCTCCTAAAACTGCACCGGGAATGCTACCTAAACCGCCTAAAACAATCACCGCCAAACCTTTTAAACCGAAAGCAATGCCAAAATAAGGCCCTGCAATACTTACACTAGAACCGACTAAAGTTCCAGCTACTCCAGCGAGGAAACTACTAATAAAAAACGTGAGAACGATAAAACCATCGGTGTTAATTCCTAACAAACTAGCAGTAGTTGGATCTTCTGCCACAGCCCGCATTGCTTTACCGTATTTCGTGTAATTAATAAAGTAAGTGAGAATTGCTAAAACTAGCACAGAAACCAGAAAAATTACGATTTGTACTGTGCGAATAGGAATAGGGTTTTCCCCAGAACCAAAGTTAATAGAGGCAGGTAAATTACCAAAAGTATTTCCCGGAAAAGTGTAGTTTTCTGCACCTACTAAATACTGAATTAAATTGACAACTATTAAGGCTACACCTAAGCTAGAAACTACTGTTAAAAGTGGATCGGCCCCTCTACGGCGTAAAGGACGAAAAGCGATTCTTTCAATAGCAACTCCCACTAAACCTGCGATGATGCTACCTAAAATTAATGCCAAAGGAAAGGGTAATTTAATTGGTAATGCAGCATTAGCTAACAAACCATTAAAACCAAAAGCTTCTCCCATCAAAGCATAAGTTAAGTATGCACCAAGGGTAAAAATTGCCCCGTGAGCAAAATTAATGATGCCTAAAATAGAGAAAATTAACGTATATCCCAAGGCAAAAATTGCATAGATGCTGCCAATGGATAAACCGTTAAGTAATTGTTGAATAAATAGGGTTAAGTTCATGTTGTTAATTAGTCATTGGTTATTGGTCATTGGTCATTGGTTAAGTTTTACTCAATTACCAATGACCAAGAACTATTTTGGCACAGAAGCGAATTTGCCATTATTACCATTAGCATCAACTTGCAATTGTGCAACGTAAAAATCTTTCTGAATCACATCACCAACAGGTGTAAAAGCAATTTCACCCAAGGGAGTATCGTACTTGCGAGTCAGTAATTCTTTGTTCAACTCAGTACGTAATTTATCCAAGGACATTTTGGCAATATCACTTCTTTTATCCACAGCTTTAAGGGCTTCTACAAACACTTGCACAGCTGCAAAAGCTTGGGCGCTAAATTGGGGTGGTTCTTTTTTATATTGTTGCAGATAAGCTGCACGAAAAGCTTGATTAACTGCGTTGGAATGTTGCGGGCTGTAAGCTTGGGCGACTAATACACCATTACAACTTGCTTTACATACGGCGAAAATATTAGAAGTATTGAAACCATTTCCGCCAATAATAATGCCTTTGTAACCCAACTCTCGCAATTGACGCACTAAATTTCCGCCATCGGCAGCTAAACCAGAAATAACAATTAAGTCTGGTTTTAAGTTAATGGCGTTAGTTGCTTGGGCTTGAAAGTCAGTATCAGTTGTGAGAAACTTTTGCACAGTAACAATGTCTAAACCTTTATCCTTTAAGGTTTTTTGAAAAATTTCGGTTTCAGATTTGTTAAAGGCATCATTTTGAGCGTAGAAAACCGCTACTTTTTTGATATTAGGATTTAGCTTCAAAGCAGTGTTAATGGAATTGGGGGCGACAATAGAAACTGGGGCAGAAACACGGGCAACATAATCACCAATTTCAGGAATACCTTTGGCAGTATTAGAAGCAGCAAGTACTGGAACTTTTGCCCGTTCAGCAACAGGGTCAGCACTAAAGGCTTGTTGGGATAAAGTTGGCCCGACAATGCCGACAACTTTATTCTGATTAATCAGAATTTGAAAAGCGTTTATCGCCCCTGTTTCATCGCCACCAGTGTCTTGTACTATTAGTTTAATTGGAGTACCATCAACGCCACCTTTGTCGTTAAAATATTTCTCAGCTATTTTGGCACCTTGAATGCCTTCTTGTCCTAAAAGGGCGACGTTACTTGTTTGGGCTAAGGCAACTCCTATAGGAATGCCTTGAGAAATTGAACTTGTTTGTGTGTTTGAGTTAGTTTGAGTGCAGGCTGACAGGAATAAAGCCAAGCCTGCAAAAAAGGCAGTAGTTTTTTTCATAGTTGGTAACTATCTACGGGTGGATATATTTTATATGATTTCAGATTTCAAATTATATAATCAGGAAAGGCAAAAATATCTAAAAAATGTCGAGCAAAAATACTTAACTGCATCTGACAAGACAAATACCCAGAGATCGAGGTACTGAGTTTGAGTAAAGCTAGAATACGATCGCAAAACCATACTTATCTCTAATTGTGCCATTGTGCGATCGCATCTCCGTTGCTTCCATCAAGCAAAATCAGCAAAAACCATAATAAACTAGAATTTAATTAAAATATTTAAGTAAACAGGAACTTTACGATGTTATGGGTTATTCAAGAAAACTTATGTTTGGATACAAATATTGAGCCTGATGCTTACGAATTTGCCTTGCGAATGATTGCAGTTTGGCAACCTTCAAGGGCTTTCGTATTTGATATTGCTTTAACTCACGAAGGCTATAAGATTGTGGAAATAAATTGCATTAATTCAGCAGGTTTTTATGCAGCGGATGTAAGTAAAATAGTAAATGCTCTACAGACAATGCAATGTTAGATAGAACGCTAGAGAAAAATTTCATCTTGGTTTCATTTTTATGTGAAAAACTTAAACTTCAGTTGCTCCCTTGTACTCAAGACATTCCCCATGATGCGCCGAGCTAATCGTTCTCAATTTTATGCACCGCTTTTGAGTCTGCTGGTACTAACCACTCCGACAGTTGTTTTAGCTCATGCTGGACATGGTGGACATGAATTTCAAAGTGGAAATGAAACTACGCAATCTTCTGAGACGATTCAAGTTGACGCAGAAACAGCAAAACGGCTGTCAATTAAAGTAGAACCAGTGAAACGACAACTGTTAGCTGTTAGCATTAAAACCACTGGGCAAATTGAAACTTTACCTAGCAAAAAAGTTGAGGTAACTACGCCGATTTCTGGGGCGAAAGTTGTTGAGTTGTTGGTTGAGCCTGGTGCTTTTGTAAAAGTAGGGCAACCTTTAGCTGTTTTAGCTGCGCCTGATTTGGTGGAACTGCGCGTTAACTCTCAGGAAAAACAAGTTGAGGCGCAAGGGGATTTGCAAAAAGCGCAAGCAGATTTGAAACTGGCGCAAGAAAATTTAGTGCAACAGCGTCAAATCGCTGCGGCTGATATTCAACAAGCTAGCACCGAAGTTAGGGTGGCGAAAGAAAAGTTTCAGCGCGATAAAGAGTTGGCAAGTGCGGGGGCGATTCCTCGACGCACAATGTTGGAGTCGGAGGCGCATTTGCGAGAGGGTGAGGCGCAACTGGTGAAAGCGATGAGTCGTCGGGAAGTTTTGGCTGCGGAGGCGGAACTGAAACGGGCTCAAACTGCGGTTGAGGTGGCTAAGTCGCGCTTGGGGTTGAGTGAAACTGCTTATCAAACAAGGTTGCAACAACTGGGAACTCGCCCTAATGAGAAAGGTTTGGTGGTGGTGACGGCGCGGATTTCTGGTGTGGTGGTGGATAGGGAGGCTACGCTGGGTCAGGCTTTTGAGGATGCGGGTGGTAAACTGATGACGATCGCAGATGATAGTCAAGTTTTTGCCACTGCAAATATTTATGAAAAAGATTTAGATAAAGTTAAATTAGGTCAACGTGCAATGGCAAGATTCGCTAGTTTACCTAATCGCACATTTAACGGCAGAATAACAGTTATTGGCTCAGTAGTGGGAGGGGAAACGCGAGTTTTACCTGTGAAAATCGAACTAGAAAATCTGAGCAAAGAGTTAAAAACGGGGATGTTTGCTGAGTTAGAAGTTTTCACAGCTCAAACAGCAAAACCTATTTTAGCGATTCCTGTTTCAGCGATCGTTGATGCGAATAATAAAAAACTGGTTTATGTGCAGAATGGTAATGCTTTTCAATCTGTAGAAGTTACTTTAGGTGAAACTTCTGGGGATATGGTGGAGGTAAAAACTGGTTTATTTGAGGGAGATTTGTTAGTAACTCAGCGTGCGCCACAACTTTATGCTCAATCTTTGCGCGGTGGTAACTCAAAAGTTAAAAGTCAAAAGGAAGAAGTTAAAAGTAAAGAGGAAGTTTCTGCAAGTAAGAATTTAGAATTGAAGATCAACAATGTTACGCCTTTTTGGTGGGTGATTCCGGGGGGTGGTGCGATCGCATTTGCTGCTTTTTGGTTAGGTCGAAGAACCAAACCTCAGATAACATCGACATCTAATGGAATAGTTTATAGTAGCAATAATGAGAAAGGTGAATTGTCTGTGTTGGGGAAGGGTGAGAGCGATCGTTCTGTATGATAGAGAAAATAGTAGCGAACACCAAATACTAGAGAGGTTAATAAATGTCAATAGCTAAGAAAATTTTAATGGTTGGGAATTAACAATTCTCGAACAAAGACGACAAATTAAAAATTTATTGCAAGATTCTCCTAGCTTAAAACCATATTTAGCACAAATATTTTCAGAAGTATATAAAGATGCGCTAGAGGAAGTTGAAGTAGAGTATAAACAAACAGATTTTCCTGAGAGTTGGATATTTGATATCGAAACTGATGTACTTTTATCTAAAAAATATTGGCAGGAGCAATAAATTTCATCCTGATTTCATTCGGCTGTGTGAATGATTGAGAAAGGAATTCTCCGTACTGACACCATTACCTGATAAATGTTCAGCACAATTCTCAGATGGGTAATCGATCGCAGATGGCTAGTCGTTATCGCTACCGTTATCATTACTCTGTGGACGATTTACGTCATTCCCCAAATGCAGCTGGATGTCTTCCCGCCCTTTGCACCTCCCCAAGTGGAAATTCAGACGGAAGCACCCGGACTCGCACCCGAAGAAATCGAATCTCTGGTGACATTACCCATTGAGAGTGCAATTAACGGAACGCCAGGGGTAACAGCAGTGCGTTCCTCTTCAGCTGTAGGGCTTTCGGTTGTTAAAGTTATTTTTGACTGGGGAACCGACATTTATCAAGCTCGGCAATTGGTGACAGAACGATTGCAACAAGCGATGAGCAAACTGCCAAAAGCAGTGAAAACACCGCAACTTTCGCCAACTACCTCTCCTGTTGGCACCATTCTTACTTATGCTTTTACTTCCGAAACTACACCTTTAATGGAAGTGCGGCGCATCGTTGATTGGCAAGTAACAAATCGCCTTTTAGCTGTTCCCGGTGTAGCGCAAGTAGTAGCTTATGGTGGCGATGTCCGGCAATATCAAGTATTAGTTGATCCCGCAAAGTTGAAAGCTTTTGATGTGTCGTTGCAGGATGTCACCAAAGCAGTACAAGCGGCTAATTCTAACGCTCCCGGTGGTTATTTAATCACTCCTGATAAAGAAACTTTAATCAGAGGAGTTGGGCGAATTGAAGCATTAGAAGATTTGAAATATTCTGCCATTACTTCGCGCCAGGGAACGCCCGTCCGCATTGCTGATGTAGCAGATGTGCAAATTGGTGCAGCTATTAAGCGAGGTGATGGTAGTTTAAATGGTCAAAAAGCAGTTATTGTATTGGTAAATAGACAGCCTAATGCTGATACTCCCACTGTGACGAGGGCAGTAGAAGCGGCAATGAAAGAAGTGCAACAATCTCTTCCCAAAGATATTAAAGTTACTGTTACGTTTCGTCAGGAAGAGTATATTAATTCTTCGGTTGAAAATGTGCGATCGGCATTAGTTGAAGGCAGCATTATTGTTGCTGTAATCCTGATTCCATTTTTGATGAATTGGCGAACTCTTACGGTAGTTTTGCTAGATTTTTTTCTGACTTGGCTATTTGGATTGTTATTCATGTATTGGATGGGATTGGGGTTAAATACGATGACTTTGGGAGGGTTGTCAGTGGCAATTGGTACAGCCATTGATGATGCCATTGTTTATGCTGAAAACACCTACCGCAACTTGAGAGAAAATAAACTATCTCTTAATCCCCGCCCAATAATGGATGTAATTTTTGATGGCAGCAATGAAGTCCGCGACTCTTTAATTGGTGCTACGGTAATTGGCATTGTCGTCTTCTCACCAATTTTTACTTTGCCCGGTGTTGAAGGTCGAATTTTTACCCCAATGGGAATTACTTATCTGGTAGTTGTGGTAATTTCTAGTCTGGAATCTTTGCTGATTTCTCCAGCTTTGTGTGCCATCATTTTACCTAGCAAAAGAATGAGAGCAAGAGAACCTTGGTTGCCGAGATTTGCCAAGCGAGTTTATAGTTTATTTTTAAATTTTTCGATGCGTCATTCAGGCATCATTTTAACTTTGGCTAGTGCGGCAATGGTAGCAGCATTAATTATTTTGCCTTCATTTGGTCGATCGTTCTTACCTGAGTTTCAAGAACAAACATTAGTTAATACCATACTTCTCTATCCCGGCGTATCTCTTGAGGCGACAAATAGTGCGGGATTTGCGATCGAAGATGCGCTAAAAAATAACCCTAATTTTAATTATGTTCAGGTACGTTCTGGACGTGCCCCAGGAGACAGCGATGCAGCGGGAGTAAATTCAGCGCACATCGATATGGGTATTAGTGAAGCGGGAATGAAAAACCGGACAAAAACTTTAGAATTACTGCGAGAAGAATTTGCCAAATTACCCGGAGTAGTACCCAATATCGGCGGGTTTATTTCTCACCGTATGGATGAAGTTTTATCGGGTGTTAGGAGTCAAATTGCTGTAAAAATATTTGGTTCTGATTTAGAGAAACTGCGAGAAATTGGTGCCAAAGTTGAAGAGCAAATGAAAACAGTTGAGGGAATTGTAGATTTGCAACTCGAACCTCAAGTTCCGATTCAACAAATACAAGTAAAGTTCGATCGCCAAGCTGCTGGCAGATACGGTTTAAATGTGGGAGAATTATCAGAAATTATCGAAACTTCTTTGAATGGACAAGTAGTTTCTCAAGTGTTAGAAGGGCAACAAACCTTTGATTTAGTTGTGTGGCTGAAGCCGGAAGCGCGAAATAATTTGGAAACAATTCAAAACTTGTTAGTTGATACTCCTACTGGTAATAAAATTCCTTTGGCTCAAGTCGCTAGGGTGCAATACGGAACTGGCCCAAACACGATTAACCGCGAAAATGTTTCCCGATTAATTGTCGTTTCTGCGAATGCTAAAGGAAAAGATTTGCGATCGGTTGTGAATGAAATTCAAGCCAAAGTTAAGCAAAATGTTCAAGTGCCTTTTGGTTACTTTATTCAGTATGGAGGTCAATTTGAAGCTGAACAACGAGCTTCACAAAATATTTTGGTGTTTAGTGCGATCGCATTTATCTTTATCACCGTCTTAATGTACCTCTCCGTCAAATCTATTGCTTCAACAGCAATGATTATGATTAATTTGCCGATCGGATTAGTAGGAGGAATCGTTTCTGTAGCTTTAACTGGAGGAGTAATTTCTGTAGCTTCTTTAGTTGGCTTTGTTACCTTATTTGGTGTTGCTACCCGCAATGGTTTGTTATTAGTAGATAACTACAATACCAAGTTTGCCGAAGGAATGCCTGCTAAAGATGCAATAGTTAAAGGTTCAATGGAACGGCTTAATGCTATTTTAATGACCGCTTTAACTTCAGCTTTGGGCTTAGTACCTTTAGTAGTTGAAGGAGGAGCGGGAAAAGAAATTTTACAACCGCTTTCAATAGTTGTATTGGGTGGATTGTTTACTTCAACAGCGTTAACTTTATTAGTTCTTCCAGCACTTTATTCTCAGTTTGGTAAATTATTAATCCCGAAACGAAATCAGCAAGAGGATGAAGTAATAATCAGGGATGAAATTAAAGTCTGATGAAATAGCTTATCTCTTTCCTTTGTTTCCTTCGTGTCTTCGTGGTTCCATAAAAAAGATTTTTTGAACCACGAAGACACGAAGAACACGAAGAAGAAGAAAGTATAAAAGGTTCAATTGTTTTATTCTAGGAGCAACAACCATGAAATCTGTCAAATTTTTGTTAATAGTTATGGGCAGTTTAAGTTTGATTTTATTAGGAGCTTGTAGTAATAATAACCAAGCTACAAGCCCAGAGATTAGTCCAACAAGTGCGAGTTCACCTGAGTCAACTGCACAACCAGCTAATGCTACTAAAACTGAGTCTTCTGGTCATGCAGCAACACCTTTAAAAGGTGGTCAAGTTGTCGAATCTGGCCTTTATCATTTAGAGTTTGTCCCAGAGAAGGAAAGTAAGGGTTTTCATCTGGATTTTTACTTGCAAAAAGGTGACAATCACGAAACTGTTCCCAATGCTAAAGTAGTGGCTCAAGTTCAGTTACCTGATGGAGTCCAAAAAACTCTTCCCCTCACTTATGATGCTGAGGGAAAACACTACGCAGCACTACTTTCTGAAACTACACCGGGTCAGTATAATGTAAAAATTACTGCGGATATTGATGGGAAAAAGGTAGACGGACGGTTTAGTTTTAATCGGTAAATTCTGATTGTATGAGAGTTCTGTTAGTCGAAGATGAGTTAGATTTAGGTGCTGCTATTAAGCGAATTTTGCACCAAGAAAAGTATGTGGTTGATTGGGTACAAAATGGGATAGAAGCGTGGAACTATTTGTCAGATGAACAAACACAATATACTCTGGCTATCTTCGATTGGTTATTACCAGGAATCTCAGGATTAGAGTTGTGTAAAAAAGTTCGATCGCAACACAACCCCCTACCAATTTTAATGCTTACAGCTAAAGATCATGAGCAAGATAAAGTTGCTGGGTTGGATGCAGGCGCAGATGATTATTTGGTGAAACCTTTCGGAATGGCAGAACTTTTGGCGCGGTTAAGAGCTTTGCAAAGGCGATCGCCTCAACTCCAACCGCAAAAACTGACAGTTGGTAATCTAACTTTAGATTACAGTACTCGCACTGTTTGTTTTCAAAATACTAGGAATGAAGCGCAGGTGATTTCTCTAACTACTAAGGAGTTTCAACTGTTGGAATATTTTATGAAACATCCTAATTTTGTTCTGAGTACCGATCAGATTCGGAATCAGTTGTGGGAAATGAGTGCAGAACCAATTAGTAATGTTGTGGCGGCGCAAGTGCGTTTGTTGCGGCGCAAATTAGCTGCTAGCGGTTGTCCTGATTTGATTGAAACTTTACATGGTATGGGGTATCGTTTTAATCCTAATTAACGCAATTTGTTAGTTATAAATATTGTCGGTGCGATCCCCCCTAACCCCCCTTAACAAGGGGGGAACCAAATTCAAAGTCCCCCTTATTAAGGGGGATAATGGGGGATCTAAAATTAGGAACTTGAGTTAACTATGAATCAAAATAAACTATTTAATCGAACTCGTACTCGTTTGGCTTTGTCTTACGCTGGAGTGATGGGTATAATTTTAAGTTTGTCGGGATTTGGTGTGTATGAAGCGATCGCTCATGCTCATCGTGTAGCGATCGATCGCGAATTAGAATCTGTAGCCGGAACGCTTCATGACAGCATTGAATTAAAATTAAATCAACCCGGACGTTTGGAACCTATTGTTGAGGAACTTTTACCAAATCTTTGTTTAGCAGGATCTAGCTGCATGACAGATCAAGTAAGTTCTTCTCGCCACATTCTCAGTGCTATTAATCAAGGCGATTATTATATCCGATTTTTTGATTCTTCAGGACAATTAATTGCTATAGCTGGTGTTCATCCAGAGGGATTACCTTTAATATTAAATAAGCAAAACTGGCAAATTATTAAAGATAGCAAAGGCAACTTTTATCACCAAATTTCTATATCTTTGCATACCCATGATAATCGTGATTGGGGTTACTTCCAAGTAGGTCGAAGTCTAAAAGATTTGAATGATTACC
Source organism: [Phormidium] sp. LEGE 05292 (assembly GCF_015207735.1). Taxonomy (GTDB): domain Bacteria; phylum Cyanobacteriota; class Cyanobacteriia; order Cyanobacteriales; family Aerosakkonemataceae; genus Floridanema. The sequence continues at coordinate 22,308 of NZ_JADEWG010000066.1, read as the reverse complement.
TCAATAATGTGAAATGGATTATGAAGTTGGGATTGCCAACTACTTTGATTTTAGTAGCTGTTTCTAGTTGGTGGTTAGCTGGGTTAGCAATGCAACCAATTTATCAATCATACAAACAAATCCAACAATTTACAGCCGATGCTGCTCATGAGTTACGCACACCTTTAGCGGCAACACAAGCAACTATAGAATCAGTCCATTCAATATCTAACTTAGATGAACAAGAACTCCAAGATATCCTGGAAACAATCGGTCGGCAAAATCGACGACTGATTCAGTTAGTCGCTGATTTGTTATTGTTAGCTCGTTTGGAACAACAAGTTGCACCAAGACAATTTCAACTTTGTTGTTTGGATGATATTGTTAACGATTTAGTCGAAGAATTTGCTGCTTTAGCACTCTCGAAATCAGTGAATTTAACTGCTGATATCCAAGTCAATAATTCACTCAATGTTATGGGTAATGAAGAACAACTTTATCGCTTAGTTTCTAACTTAATTATTAATGCTATTCAATATACTCCGGCTGATGGTCAAGTCACAGTTATATTAGATAGTATTGATAATCAAGCTTTAATTCAAATTCAAGATACAGGTATTGGTATTCCACCTGCTGAACAAACACTAATTTTCGATCGCTTTTACCGCATAAATAGCGATCGCTCTCGTCATACAGGCGGATCGGGATTAGGATTAGCGATCGCAAAAGCAATCATTCAATCCCACAAAGGTAGCATACAGCTACAAAGCGAATTAGGCAAAGGTAGCACATTTACTATTAGATTACCCTTAGAATATTAAAGTGACTAAACCAACAGTTGTGATAAATTTAATTTTTATTAACCAAGTTTTTCGCTACACTACCATATTAGTCAGTTGTCATTTGTCATTGGTAAATTTATTCACCAATGACAAATGACAACTGACTAATCACTAATGACAAATCATCAGGAAAATATATGATTGACCTTTACACCTTCACAACTCCCAACGGTCGCAAAGCTTCTGTTATGTTAGAAGAAGTCGGTCTTCCTTACAATGTGCATAAAATTGATATTACCAAAGGAGAACAATTTACACCGGAATTTATTGCAATTAATCCCAACAGCAAAATTCCTGCCATTGTAGATCGAGAAACTAATATTACTGTGTTCGAGTCAGGGGCTATTCTAATTTACTTGGCAGAAAAAACCGGAAAATTGTTACCAACTGATCAAAAAAATCGCTTTCAAGTTTTGGAATGGTTAATGTTTCAAATGGGTGGTGTCGGGCCAATGTTTGGTCAATTAAACCACTTTAAAAAGTTTGCCCCAGAAAAAATACCTTATGCGATCGAACGTTACGAAAAAGAAACCTTGCGCCTCTATAGTGTATTAGATCAACAATTAGCAGATAAGGAATTTATCTGCGGTGATTACTCTATTGCAGATATTGCTACTTATCCTTGGGTAGCAATTTATGAATTTCAAGGCTTAACTTTAGATAATCACCCAAATCTTAAACGTTGGGTGGAAGCAATGCAGCAACGTCCAGCCGTACAAAAAGGAATGAAAGTACCAAGTTAGTCATTGGTCATTGGTCATTGGTCATTGGTCACTAGTCATTTGAGAAGATTCAATTGTTATTTACTAATGACCAACGATCGATGACCAATTACCAATTACCAATTTTCAAAAAAATACTTTTCTACACAACGCACAAATATTTCGACACCCATTCCTAACACAGTTTCATCAAAATCAAACCGGGGGTGATGATGCGGAAAAGCTAAATTTAAACTGGGATTAGCAGAACCTAAAAAGAAATAACAACCTGGTACTTCTTGCAGGAAGTAAGACATATCTTCTGCGCCCATTGTTTGACATTCTGGTACTATTCCTGCGGGAGTTTCAACCACATTTACTGCTACAGACCTAACTAATTCTGCAATTCCTGCATCATTAATTGTTGCTGGATATTGTTTGCGGTAATCTAGTTTATAATTTGCGCCATAAGTTTGGCAAATTCCGCCAATAATTTGTTCCAATTTTTGGGGAATCATTTCACCTACTGCGGGATTAAAATACCGCACTGTTCCCCCAATTTCCGCTTTATCTGCAATCACATTAAATGCAGTACCAGCATGGAATTTTCCGATGGTTACAACTGCTGAATCAATGGGGTTAACATTGCGGGATACAATAGTTTGTAAATTATTAACTATTTGGGCAGCAACTAATATTGAATCAACTGTTTGATGAGGCATTGCCCCATGTCCACCTTTACCAAAAATTGTACAAGTAAATGCTTCGGTAGCTGCCATTAATGCACCTGTCCGCACACCTACTGTCCCCATTGGTAGCACGTTCCACAAATGTAAACCAACGATCGCATCAACATCGGGATTTTTTAATACTCCCGCTTCAATCATCGGTTTTGCACCACCTGGCCCTTCTTCTGCGGGTTGGAAAATAATTTTTACTATTCCGGTAAAAATTTGCCGATGTTGGTGAAGAAAATAAGCTGTTCCTAATGCAATGGCGGTGTGTCCATCATGTCCGCAAGCGTGCATAATGCCTTCATGTTGCGATCGATAACTCACCTCATTTTCTTCTTTAATAGGCAAAGCATCCATATCCGCCCGAATCGCTAAAACTTTCGCTTTTCCAGATGTTTCGGAACTTAACTTTTCCCCTTTAATAATCGCAACAATACCTGTCTGTGCAATCCCAGTTTGATGCTCAATTCCCCATTCTGTTAACTTTTCTGAAATAAATTCTGAAGTCAACTTTTCCTTAAAGGCAAGTTCAGGACGTTCATGTATGCTTCTGCGCCATGCCACCAGCTGAGGCTGTAATTGTCGAATTTCTAGGCGAATTCGAGACAAGTCTACGTTAGGAGAATTGGGTAATGTGGATATCATTTCTAAAACTTTAATAGGAGAAATTTTGGGTTTGGATATGGATTTTTGGTTCAGATTTTTTGCTGCTTAGTTAAAGCAGTCTTCTGTTCACACCGCTAACTTCCCTGTACTATTGGGAGTTCTTCATACAGCTTAACACGATTAGTCGTTGTCATTACAAGTCTGATTTATGTAAAGTAGAGACGTTGTATACAACGTCTCTACAGCTAAAAACGCCTATAGGGTTAATTCCTTTATGGTAGCCAAGGATATTGACGAAAATCTGGTTTACGTTTTTCCAAAAATGCTTGTTTTCCTTCCGCTCCTTCTTGGGTCATATAATAAAGTAGAGTGGCATTTCCGGCTAATTCTTGTAAACCTGCTTGTCCATCACAATCGGCATTGAAAGCAGCTTTTAAACAACGAATTGCGATCGGACTTTTTTCCAGTATCTCCTGTGCCCATTTAATCCCCTCCGCCTCCAACTCTGCCACCGGAACCACACAATTAACTAACCCCATTTCTAATGCTTGATTAGCATCATATTGCCGACATAAAAACCAAATTTCTCTAGCTTTTTTCTGCCCCACAATTCTAGCTAAATAACTCGCACCAAAACCGCCATCAAAGCTACCAACTTTCGGCCCCGTTTGACCGAAAATCGCATTATCAGCAGCAATTGTTAAATCGCAAATAATGTGTAAAACATGACCACCGCCGATCGCATATCCTGCCACCAAAGCAATCACAACCTTCGGCATCGATCGAATTAAACGTTGCAAATCCAACACATTCAATCTTGGCACACCATCATCATCAACATAACCAGCATTTCCCCGGACACTTTGATCCCCACCTGCACAAAACGCATATTTCCCATCAGTATGCGGCCCAGCGCCAGTAAAAAGTACTACACCAATATTCCTGTCTTCACGGGCATCACAAAAAGCATCGTAAAGTTCAAAAACAGTTTTTGGTCGGAAAGCATTACGTTTATGAGGACGATTAATCGTAATTTTAGCTATCCCGTCCATTTTGTGATACAGAATGTCTTCGTAGGTTTTGACAGTTTGCCATTCAACTTGCATAGAAATGATATAAATATCGACTCAACATAAAGTATTATCTGTCCTGAAAAGCCCCTACTGACTAGCAATTCTTACAGGCTACCAACTGTTGACAAATATTTGTTGCCTGTTTCCTGTTCAGGAGTTCCCTTTCCTGACTAAAACGGGACATTTTAGACTTTTAGCCCCGCCCTCACGCCGAATTCGATCGGACAATTTTGTTGATTACCCTTAATAGCATATATTACATATTTTGTCAATTAGTAAGCCTCTAATGAGTCAGGACTTACGCACCCAGATCCTCCAACCCCCTTCCCAAGCGGGGCTAATTCATGGTCAACAGAGAAATTGATTTGTGAAGGAGAGATAATGCAAACAACGGAAAAATCATCTTTCCCCTTGTCCCCTTGTCCCCCCATCCGTTTAATTTTCTTTGATGACCATGAATTAACCCTGCTGGGCTAGGGGGGATCTCATACTGCTCGACAGAATCCGGAAAACCTGGTTTTCCTTGATTTTCAACTCTTAATGTGACTCCGAACAAATACACAAAGCAGCCATCAATCAAAAACGAGGATGTACGGACAAAAAAAACCGAGTCAAGCTGCCATTTCTTACGATGTCAGCCCAATCTAAAAATTTGAAAATGGAGACATCATCAAATAGTGATTAAAACTTATCCCAAGGAGTAGTGCAATGTTAGTTTCTCACCAATTTTACCAATCAGGTGTTGATCAAACATATACTTATCAGGTGTTGCACAACCAGGGATGTTTATTTCTAAGTACAGGAGATTTTCAAGAAGCACTTATATGTTTTGAGCAAGCAATTGCCATCATGCCCAACCAAGCTGATTCCTGGTATCGCCGGGGAGAAACGCTGGCAAATCTTGCTGATTACACAGCAGCGTTGTTCAATTTTGGCCAAGTTTTAGCATTAGATCCGCAACATCAACAAGCCTGGGCATTTCGCGGAACTGTTTTGATATTTCTCGAAAGATATAGCGAAGCTTTGGAAAGTTTCGATCGTGCTTTGCTTCTCAATCCAAAAGATTCAGAAACCTGGGTAATGCGGGGAGTTGCTTTACAGCGACTCAATCGTTATAAACAAGCATATAGCAGCTACGATCGGGCATTGGGTATCGAAAGAAAACCACTGTTAACACAAATAATCGAACCAATCTTATCCCTAATTACACGATTTGGAAAACGATCGTCATCAATTCTGCCAGCTAGATGACTTGAATTGCAGTGGAAAACAATCAAAATAATCAGCGAGAGAGGGAAAAGGCAAATATTGTCTTTTCCCTCTTTCTATAGATATCAATCAATGCCTAATTCCTCATAAAATATCTATAACCATTTAAGCTATTTTATGAAAATACAACACTCTTTTTTAACCAACAAAAAGCAAAAATTTTTAAGTATTTGCTTATTGTCTCTGGCGTTATTCAGTTGCACTCAACCCACAGACACAAAAACAGTTTTTTCTAGACCTTCATCTCTCCCTGAAAAACCAACAGATGTCCCTAAAACTTCATCGCATTCCACCAACCCCAAAGTTGCACCAGAACCAATCTCATCGCCCACAAAAGAAGCAGAATCTCAATCTTCAGAAAACGCCAACTCTGATAGCAAAGCATCTCTTTGGTCAAATAATTTTACCAATACTAATTGGATGGAAGAATGGGGGGTGAAAAAACGTGCGTCTTGGGGCTTAAAAAATATCGAAGTCATGGATAATTCCCAAAGTAAATTTACTAAATATTTGAGAGTACGCTATCCAGCAGAATCAGCTAGTCCCACAGTCACCAGAAAAAACGAAGCCCCTGTAGGCGGCGCTCAATTTTTCGCAAACTTAAATATGCCACCCCGCGATGCTTTGCGCTTAAGTTACTACGTAAGATTTTCTAATAATTTTGACTTTGTGAAAGGTGGCAAATTACCTGGATTATTTGGTGGTAATATGAACACCGGAGGCAAAATTCCTGACGGAACAAACGGCTTTTCTACCCGCTATATGTGGCGGCGCAACGGTGATGGTGAAGTTTATGCCTATCTCCCTACCAGCACAGAACATGGTACTTCATTAGGTAGAGGTAACTGGCAATTTCAACCAGGAAATTGGCATTTCATTGAACAAGAAGTAATCCTCAATCAACCAGGGAAAAATGATGGTCGAATTAGGGTTTGGTTTGATGGTAAACAAGTACTAGAACAGGATGAGTTAAATTTTCGCACTACCAATAAATTACAAATTGAAGGCATTCTTTTTTCCACTTTTTTTGGAGGCGGAGATTCTTCTTGGGCAACTCCCAAAGATGTGTATGTAGACTTTGCTAATTTCTCTGTATCTTCCGTGAATTAGTAAATAACGCAAGTTGCTAATTATTAATTCTTTCGGAGTTCCCCTCGTGAAGTTAATAGCGAAGCTTCCGCTGGTTCCCCCCTTATTAAGGGGGGTTAGGGGGGATCTAAGGCTGTGATTACTAGGTTTTGATCCCCCCAACCCCCCTTAATAAGGGGGGCTAAGAAAGAGTCAGACTTCTAACTAGCAACTTGAGTTAAATAACAAAAAGGTACGTTGTGGTGAAGACATCGCCACAACGTATCTAGATAAAAAATAAATCAGGATGCAGGTGAATTTCTCTTGCATCCTGATTCTTTATTTAAGCTCCCAGTTCATAATTAAACTGTTGAAATTGGAGAGTAAACTCGATATGGTTTAGTTATTCCTTGAATAACATTTCCGGCGATCGTATTTCCAGAGTTAGAAACGTTCTTTTCTCCAATACCCCATTTCGCTTGGTCAATTGGGTTATTGACGATCGTATTTCCTGACACAGTATTTCCTGTAGAGAAGGTAGTAGTATCATCATCATCAATGTAAATTTCTGCGTAGCCGCCCTTAAGTGCTTGCGAGTTATTTAGCAGTTTGTTACCACTGACAATATTGTTAGAAGATGACCGGAGGCGAATGCCATAAGTGCCATTATATTCCACAATATTGTTCTTGTATTGGTTGTTGTCACCTAGATAAGAATAGATCCCACTGGTTTTGTTGTACTTGGAAATATTGCCTTCAAACAAATTGTAATCAGAAGTGCGCGATAAATCTATTGCCCCTGGTTGAATTGTAATTCCGTTACCACTTCCACCAATACCATTGTAGGTAGCAACGTTGTTAAAGAAGTTTGTATGTTGGGTAGCAGTTACAACATTAATCCCATGACGTTTGTTGGAATCAGCAATATTGTCCGCAACCAAAGAATACTCTAGATTATCAATGGTAATTCCGTCTTGACCGTTATGGTCTGATAATGAATCTTTGATTGTTAATGCAACTGTGGGAATTGGAGCATAAGCATTTTCGTGAGGATCGAAACCGTAGTAGGCAAAGTTAGTTACGCGCAAGTCTTCAAAATTGCTATTGCCATAAGTGCCAAAGTTACCGTAGGCATTCTTAGTTGAAGTTTGATTGCTCTTGTTACCGTCTAATTTCAGATGACGAATATTTTGATTGTAGAAGCGAGGAACTGCTAAGTTTTCTTCTGAAGAGTGTAGTGCAGAACGCAACATTCCAGCATCGTCAAATTCAACATTATTTGCTTGTTTAAGAACAGTACTCCAACCTACACCAGAAAGAGTAACGTTATCGTATGTCAGCAAAACATTATCAGAAATGTTGAAAGTTCCAGGTAAAAGTAATACTGTACCGCCACCATTCTTTCCGACTTGTGCGATCGCCTGATTAATCACCACTTGGTCATTACTACCAGTAGCAGTGAAATCAGCACCACCTTTATTTCCAGTGTCTTTCGCTGCCACCGCAACTGTGTTCGCCGCATCATGAGGTTGGAAAATCACACTGTATTTTTCATCATTATCGTAAATCGGATTACCCGTCATTTCCCCCGGTTTTACATTTACAAAATAAGTACCTGCCGCCAAAGTTTGGCTAATTAAACCGTCTGTATTTCCACTATCACTTTCCGTCCAAGTAGTACCTTTATTAGTCGAAGACTTCACAAGTGAACCATCACTATTCAGCAGTCGAATCGTAGTTCCCCCTGCTAAACCATTAAGGAATATGCTCACAGTTTCTTGCTTACCGAGAGTAAATTTATAGAAGTCATTAGCATCTAATTGCCCAACATAATCAGTGAACTTTTGGTAATCAGTTAAACTGCCAATATCACGAGCAGCTTCCTTCGTATTGCCAGCGCCATCGTTAGCTTTGTAGTCAACTTTTACATACTGAGGAGCTTGACTAACTCCCGCTAAAGGATCGCCTACTGCTGGGTCCCAAATAGTCCTACCTGTTTGATTAACACTGTAAATTTCTTTAGAATTTAGCCCTTGAATTCGGCTTGTTTTGTATGTTCCTTGAATCGTGTTGTCTTTATAAATGTTGTAGTCGTTACCCGGAGCTTTTTCTTCTATTCCGTACTTCGCAACTACTGATTTGTTATTCAGGATAGTATTGTTTTCCGCAACGTTGTTAGTTGAGTAAGTTGTTTGGTTGGTAGTTGTATTCAAGTAATGGTTAACCAGCAATTCGCTGTAACCTTTGTTCTTAGATTGTGAGTTATTCAGCAATTCATTTTCCGAAATTGTGCTGTTGGATGCACCTTTCAAATGGATGCCAGCTTGACCATTTTCTTGGCTGATATTATCTTGAATTTTGGTTCTATTGGCTAACTCGACGTAAATACCATCAACTTTGTTAAACTTAACGGTATTACTAACTAAAGTGTTGTCATCTGAAGTAGTGGTTTTATCAGAACCAGACTGGACAACAATTCCTCGATAACCATTGTTAGTGACAACATTGTTACTAATAGTATTGAAGTGAGAGCCAGTTACGATGTTAATTCCATGTCGTCCATTAGAATCACTGATGTTGTTTGTAATAGTTGAATTTTGACAATCATCAATGGTGATTCCATCTACATCATTATGATCGGCTAAGTTATCTTTAACCGTCAATCTAATTGTTGATTGTCCAGCATCGCTATTTTCGTGGGGGTCAAGTCCGTAATGCTTAAAGTTGAAGACGCGCAAATCTTCAAAACTACTATCTTGATAAGTTCCAAAGTTTCCGTAGGCGTTTTTATCAGTTGTTTGATTTGCTTTATTTCCATCCCAACTCATGTGACGGAAATGCTGATTAACAAACAAAGGTTTATTTTTATTTAATTCCCCTGAACCGTAAGCGGAACGAACCATTCCCGCATATTTAAATGCTGTATTATTCGCTTGCTTTAATTTGGTGTCCCAACCAACGCCAGTTATTGTTACGTTGTCGTAGACAACCATAATATTTTGGGAAATATTGAAGGTTCCATCTAACAGTAATACGGTTCCGCCACCAGCTTTGCCAACTTGTTCGATCGCTTTATTAATTTCCTCTTGGTCGTTAGTACCATCAGTTAAAATGTCCGCACCACCCTTATTTTTTGTAGTCGAAGATGCTACGGCAACTGTATTTGGTGCATCATGCGGCTGGAAAATTAAGCTATACTTATCTCCTTGGTCGTAGAGGGGATTTCCAGTGATTTGATCGACGTAAGAAACTTTAACTTGGTAATCACCAGATGCTAAAGTTTTGGTAATTAATCCCCCTGTTGTCCCACTATTATTCGCCGTCCAAAGTGTGCCTGAATTTACTGAACTATCAATCAGCGTTCCGTTATTATCAAGGAGTTCTAATTTTGTACCTGCTGACAAACCACTGAGAAACATACTGACAGTTTGTTGTTGTCCCAAACTGAACTTATATAAATCAGTTGGATCGGAGCTACTAACAAACTCACTCTGCTTGTTGTAATCGTTTAATGAACCTAATTGAAATTCCATAATTCACCTGCAACTTAATTCGCTGATTTATTACCAAAAAGACTGTTTTTAGAAAGAGGTTAAATAGAAAAAAATTATTTTCCTTTTAACCTTTTAGCCTGGGAGTAGGCTAAGTAATAAAGCTTTTGTAGGGCTAATATTTAGTTTTCCTGTAGCAGTGCAACCTGTTGCTCTAAACTGGTGCTGAAGTAGAACTGACATCTTGCACTTCTGAGGCGGAGCCTCTATTTCTCGTTACCAGGTTGAACCTGGTAACGAGGGTTGGGAGGTTCTACCTCCTGACTGGAGCAAGATTTAAGTAGAAGAAAGAACAAAAAAACAAGAAAGTAAGAGAACGCTAAAGCAAGTTTAGCTAGGCTTAGTAAGCTATTTTCGTAACACTTAGTAGAAAACCTTTTTAAACTGCTTTCAAGATAAGTTTGCGGGTAGATTTACTCCTTGAATAGTTGTATTTACCGCGTTCTTCAGAGAAATTTGTTCATCTAAGCAGAGATTTTGTGCGATCGCATTTGCTGTGCCAGAGTTTGCACAATTAAGATTGCCCTCGATCGCTATATATTCGGCATTTACACTCTCGGTATTGTTGAGAACTAAAGCGTGAGGCTGACTCTGTTCAAACTCAATATTTCTCAGCGTAACTTTGTCCGCTCTATCTAGCACAATACTGTCTACTTTATAGTTCAATACTGTTTCTGGCTTTGGTGGAACAACTGCCAGAGAAAAACGGCTCAGTTCAACATTATGTACTCTAGGAATAGATGAGTTAACTACTGAATCTATCCCAATCTGGGAATTACTAGCCTTGACATCTTTACTCAGGTTGGCTGGTTTGATAGTAATAAAAGAGTCTGGAACTTGTTCAGTTACATGAGCTTTAATCACTGTGCGTCCAGCACCTTCACCTTTAATAATGATATTGCTGTGGTTAATTTCTACAGGACGGAACAAATCTAATTCACCAATAGGTAAATTAACTTGAATTAAGCCTTGTTCAGGTAAACTAGCAATCAATTTTTGCAGTGCTGCACCATCATCTTTACCGTCATTAGGTAGCACACCGTAGTTAATAGCTTTAACAATTTCCGTTGGTGTAGGTTTAGCTTGCACATTAAAGTGCCACCAAAAGTTAGGAATGTCATAAGCTGGACTAAACACCTTAGCTATTGAACATAATAAAATCGTAAAGCCAAACAATTGTGCATAGTAAAGGAAGTTAGAAGTGCTCAGTTTCAACCATTTACCAAAACCTGTACCTGCAATATCACTTTTTTGGTTGCCACGATTCGACCATTTTTGCTTTGCCAAGTTCATCTGTGTATAAATTTTGATTAGTGATGAACTCCACTGCGAGGCAAGCATATATATAATATGAACTGGTCTGAGGTAATCATCTCTACCGATCGAAAAGAGGATTAAACTCAAAGCACGAGTAAAGACAAGCCAAAAAAAGATTAAACCCAATTGTATCCAGTTGCCTGTTAGAAGATAAACAATTATTAATCCAGGCGCAATCAAAGAAGTCCAAATACTCAGCCTTTGGTCAAGGATAGAATACCAAATAAACCAACCGACTTTATTCGGCCCCAGGGCAAGGGCACGGCTACCATTACGTAGCATATTTCCGAACCAACGCCGCATATTTTGATAAGCACGCATTGGTACAGATCCAGAGATGGTTTCGATCGTATCAACCATCGCATCTGGAACGTACATCATGTCGTATCCAGCTTTTAGTGTCCAGTACCAAGTACTTTTGTCGTCACCAGACAGGAATTTAAATTCGCCCCACAACCAGTCGTTGAGCATATCCTTTTCTAGCAAGTCAGCGAAGCTAGGATTGAGTGCAGCTTCGGCTCTAAATAAGGAGAAACGCCCTGTCAAACACAACACTTTTTTAGAAAGTGCGTGCGAACACATATACAAATGTCTTTGAGCAAATCGTAAAAATAACCATTCTTCAAAAAACTTGGAGCCTAAAACTGTGGCACGTTCATCAGTAGTTAATGCACCCATTTTAGGGAACATATTAAAGAATGGTAAGCAACCTTTGAGGACACCAGGATTAATAACAGCGTCTCCATCCATCAAACCAACAATGGTGTTTTTGGGTGGGTTGGAACGAGCTAGTAATCTTAAACCTTCTGCTAATGCTTTTCTTTTCCCACCAGCTGGATCAAGCATTGGCAGATATTTAATGTATTGGTGTTCAGGGTCTTCTTCGTCGAGGATTTTACCGATCGCTTCAATTTCTTCAGGTGTAGTAACGACAACAACCATTGTCGGATTAATCAGACTTTTAGCATTATCTGCGATCGCCCGAAATACTTTGTCTGTAATCCAAGGTGTCTCTTTAAAAGTCGGGACAATTAAACAAGGTGTGGGTAATTCTTCTAAGGGTATTCTGTTAGCTTTGCGTCGCCAACGAGCAAATACCCATTTGCGATAATACCAACTCCGAAGTAACTGAAAGCCAAACCAACTCCACCGAATTGCTCCTAAAGTTCCTATTGTTAGTACTGCCCATCCACCATAGACAGCTGTTTGTAACTGAGGACTTAAGTAGTAGAGTCCAGCAAATCCACCAGCAGAAATCAACAGTAGTGCCAGTAAATTGAGGTAAAATTTCGCTGTCGTCCAAGGATTTACAGTTTGATTCATAATGGCTTTCTAGCCGGAATTTCTAGACTCGGCTCTTGGGAATGTGGCGATCAAATTACAATTAATCAAAAAGATGTAGAATTACCCTGTTTAGCTGTCACAAATCTAAATTACTTAGCTTTTTCCCATGTAGAGAAAGGGAATTTCTTGATTGTTTTTCTAGTTTGTATCACTCTAGCCTAATTACCAAGAAAATTAGCGACTCTACAAACCAACCTGTCTTAAGCTGATAGGCATTTAATTTGCACATTTGGGAAAGATCGGAACACCCTTCAAACCCTCTTCTTTTCTCCACTGCCGTCTCAACAAGCAATTTAAATGACTAACAGCTTATGCCCTAAACTAAGCAGCGACAGGAGAAAGAACTGTTTCCTCAACTGCTACAGGAGAAAGAATTAGTTCCTCAACTGCTACAGGAGAAATAACTGGTTCCTCAACTACTACAGGAGAAATAACTGGTTCCTCAACTACTACAGGAGAATATAGTTCCCAACGAGACAAATCTAAAACAGGCAGCTGACCATAAAGTGAAGACATCACCGCACTAAACACAGGATGTTGCTTAGAAAGCACAATCCCATCACATTCCTTCAGTACTTGACTCAAATCTGAACTTACCAACTGATGGATTTGGGGCAACTGCCGTTCCAAATACTCCAGATTGCTACCCAACATCTTATCAATTTGCACATCTGGGTCATAAACCATCATTGGTACACCATCACGCCACAAATCACGAATCAGTGCAATGATGGGGCTTTCCCGCAAATCATCTGTACCGCCCTTAAAGCTTAAACCCAAAATCGCGATCTTTTTGGCTTTCATTTCATGAACTTTAATCCGTGCTGCCTCAATGTGCAAAGTATTAGAAGGCAGAATCGAATCCACAATCGGTACTTCCACACCCAAACGACGTGCATTGTACATTAGCGATCGCAAATCCTTCGGTAAGCAAGAACCACCAAACGCAAATCCCGGCATCAGATACTTCGGTGAAATATTCAGCTTATAGTCTGCACAGACCAATTGCATAATCGCATGGCTGTCCAAACCTAAAGCATCACCAATCCGACCGATTTCATTAGCAAAACCCACTTTCAGTGCATGGAACGAATTGTTAATCACCTTCAACAATTCCGCTTCTTCCAAACCAACATGATAAATTGGCGCTTGAATACTTTGATACAAAGCAGCTACGAAATCACCACTAGCAGGATCTAATTCTCCAATCACTGTGTAAGGTGGTTCGTAGAAATCTCTAACAGCTGTCGTTTCCCGCAAGAATTCTGGGTTAATCGCTATACCAAAATCTTTTCCAGCTTGGCGATGAGAATATTTTTCGACAATTTTAGTTAACAGATTCCGCGAGACTCCGGGAAATACTGTACTCCGTAACACTACTACATGATATTTGTGAGAATTTTTTAATCCTTCTCCTATTTCACGGGCGGCACTTTCGATGTATGTCATCACTGGGGAACCGTCTGGGGCGCTAGGTGTTCCCACACAAATCAGTGATACATCTGCCCAAGCTACATATTCCTTGCCACTGCTGACTGCTTTGAGGTTGCCTTTTTTGATTCCTAAAGCAATTAAATCGTCTAGTTCTGGTTCAACAATCGGGCTCCGTCCCTCGTTGAAAGCGTTAACTTTTTCAATATTGGTTTCTACTCCAATTACTTCGTGACCCATTTCGGCAAAGCAAGCTGATACGACTGTACCTACGTATCCTAAGCCCCAAACCAAAATTCTCATAATCAGACCTTCTCTATGTTTATACAGGGATGAAATGTTTGTCAGATGACTTGTCAGATTGTTTGTCTGCGCTTGACTGTAAGAATACTGAATTTTCTAGTTTTTTGTTAGCTTTTTTCCGCTTCTTCACGAAAACATTACAATTTGCTTTTATCTGCTAATACTGCTTCACAAGAAATACACAATTAAGATAGTTGAAATCACTGAAATATTGAGGATACATTTTATCTACTACTTAGGGCATAATCCTTTTGAAATAGGCATTTCAGCGTTATTTATTACTTAGTTAATAATTCAATAAGATAATAATAAAAATAACAAAAAAAATCTACAAAAGGATTTTTTGTAAAGCAGAGATTGGCAGATTTAGCGAAAACAAAAAATCCCTCCTTTGGTGGAGGGAAGACATAAAGAGAGTTAGTAAGGAACCTTAGAAAACTAATTTCAAGAGAAGTCTCTGGAAAGATTTACTAGTTTAATAAAATAACTATGCTTAAACTCTTCTTCCTCACAATTTGTTCCTTTGGGCAGATATTTTGTTGGTTCGGATTTGCTATTTCCAGTTTTACTCATTAAAATGAATAGTATGTTTATACAGGGATGAAGTGCTTTTGCCGATCGCTTTCAGACGGTTGTCTGTGCACATCTGTAAGATTACCGAATCCCTTTTCTATTTACCCAAAAGCATATATAGATTTTCGTAAGGCAAAGTGACAAGAAGACAAGGGGACAAGGGGACAAGGAGACAAGGGGACAAGGGGACTCTTGGGAAGTTCATCTAAAACTTTCTCTTGAACTCAAAACTCAAAACTTCTTTTCTCACTCAAAACTCAAAACTCAAAACTTCCCCAGTCCCCAGTCGATGGCGGTCCCCAGTCCCCAGTCGCTAAAACAAGGTTTTCCACCACAAATACAACAGACCTTATATAGTTTTCCTCAACTTTGACCAGGTAAACGAAAATTACTCAGACCCAAACTTTGCCAATTAGGTAAATTGATGGCTTTTTTCTGAAAAGTTAGACGAGTTAACTGTCCTACGCCACAAAACTGATTTGATTGGCTGTATTGCGGCGGTGGAGGAATTCTCACTGTTACCCTTGCTAGAGGTTGTCCTGCTAAATTGGGAGGCACGCTGGGTGAGAGAGCTTGCGCTTGAGTAGATGGCAATTGCTGAGCGATACCTTGACCGCTAACAGGCTGAATTAAGTCTATTTCTCCGGCAATAATTTCGGGATAACCTGCTATTTCTACGCTGACGGGTTTCTGCGTTTGCAGGCTGCTGACTTCGCTAGCGGGAACTACTGCTTCCACCCAAAGTTCGTTGCAATCTAACATGGTCAAAATTGCTTCGGTCCGATTGATTTGTTCTCCAGGTTCGCGATCGGTTTTGTAGACAATTCCCGCAAATGGTGCAGCTACTTCGTGATCTTGACGAGCTAGATAGCGTTTAGCAGTACTGACTGGTTGAAGAATTGAATTAGGTTTAAAAGCTTGAGTTTGTTTGAGCCGTTCCCTGGCAGTCTCTACTTGGGTTTTCAGGGTATTAACTAACACATTCTGGGTCTGAATTAACTGCATTAACTTGGTGCGCTGATCCAAAAGGCTGGTAATGTTGTTATTCATAGTTACGCCTGTTTGGAAAGCTTGCAAAGAATTTTTAGCAGCTGTCAAATTTGCCTGTGCTTGTTGGACTTCGGCGTTTGCTGAGAGCCAAGAAAAACGTAACTGATCGACTTTTTGCTGCGGGACAATACCATCTTTGACTAACTGTGCATAGCGTTCATAATCTAAACGAGCCGCCGTCGCTTTTGCTTTAGCTGCATCTAAAGCGGCTTTAGTTTGAGCTACTTCTCGATCGGCTAGTTGTACATTCACTTTGCCTAACGAATTATACTGTTTGTCTATGTCAAATAATTGACTTTTGAGTATTCCTAGAGTTTGTTGAGCAGATTCTAATTGGGAGACATTAGTCTGTAGTTCACCTTCAATTTGCAGACGTTCTTGCTGAAACTGATTTTGTTGTTGTTTTTGGTCTTCTTGGGTGCGTTCGATTTGCAAACGAATTTGTTCTTGCTGAGGGCTAGGATCGATACCAATGCGAGCTAATACTTGTCCCGATCGCACTGATACACCAGGTCTGGCATAAAAAGCTTTCACATTGCCATCGATCGGAGAGCGTAATTGAGTAGTCCGACCATTAATTAAGCCATTTTCCACGATGTAATGTGTCAGTCGATAGGAAATTAAACTAACACCGATACTAGCAGCCCCCAATCCCAACAATACGAACATCGAACCCACAGCCAATCTTCGCCAAGGAATCGGTTGCTTTGGTTGGACAGGCGTACCGAATGACTCTTTAAGATCAATTTTTTGTACCATGATTTACATTCTGCTACTAATGAACATTAAGAATTAGGCAAAAATCAGCTTCTTAGATATCTTCAATCAGCCACTCTGATGAAAGTTCACCCAAATCTATGGGAATACTGACCGCTTTACCCAAGCGGGGACGATCGCGTGTCTGTTCAATAAAATCTTGCACCTGTAAAGTAGCACCCCAAGCTACCAGATAGCTGACAACTACATCTAAACGTGCCATATATTCCGCCTCTGTTAGAGGGAAAGACGCTTGCTCTAAATACTTCCACATTATTTGGAGAAAAATTTTGCCCTGAGTCCGCCTTAGTTGTATATCGTAAGAGCGTCCCCACTTATTGAGCAATAGTTGGCGTAAGTTTGCTCCGGTCATGACCTACTTAAATAATTAAAGGGCTTTGATCTTCATTTCGGCTATCGGTCTAAAGCGAGACTTTTGGGTGAGGACAGAGAACTCCTGAACGGGTAAGAGGTGAACAAAATTGTCCTAGCGAATGGTTGGTAGTCTTCATGTCAACAAATTATGAGAGGGGTATCAAAAAATGTAATAATACCAGTTGAACGTTGTAAACCAGTTTCTCAAAGGATTTTTGAGAGATTGCCCTCACGGGAAATTACACTTCACCATCCCAATTCTGAAAAGTTTTGGGGTGAGATCTATAGGGTTGTTAACTAAAAGATACAGACTCCAACATAGGTTATGGCTCAAATTTCGGGATCTGCTGACGTGCCTGATATGGGTCGTCGTCAGTTTATGAATCTTCTAACTTTCGGCACTATTACAGGAACAGCTTTGGGGGCACTGTATCCAGTTGTCAAATACTTTATTCCTCCAAGTAAAGGTGGTGCTGGCGGCGGCGTAATTGCTAAAGATGCTTTGGGCAATTCAATCTCAGCTAGCGAATTCCTTGCTACTCACAATCCACGCGAGCGTTCTTTGGCTCAAGGACTCAAAGGCGACCCGACATACATTGTAGTCACAGAAGACAAACAAATTGCAGATTACGGCATCAACGCCATCTGTACCCACCTGGGCTGTGTCGTTCCTTGGAATATCGCAGAAAACAAGTTTAAGTGTCCCTGTCATGGTTCCCAGTATGACAGCACTGGTAAGGTAGTCAGAGGCCCTGCACCTCTGTCTCTGGCATTGGTTCACGCCAAGGTAGAAGATGACAAAGTTAGCTTTACACCTTGGACAGAAACCGATTTCCGCACTGGTGAAGAGCCTTGGTGGGCATAGAAATTTTAGATTTTAGATTTGGGATTTTCGATTAATTGAGCAAGTCAAAAATCTAAAATTTAGTAATTGAAGCCTTCAATGTATTGATTAAAAGCTTGTCACAGAATTTATTTGTCACAGATGAAAAAAGCTTGTTTAACGGCGATGTTGGTGAATAGCCAAAAAGCGATCGCCTCTGGCGCTGCGGTTCGCGCAATCGCCAAAATGTTCTTAGTGGCGATCGCCACTGTAGGACTTTTCCTGACCTCCGATCTTGTCGTACCTCAATCTGCTGCTGCATACCCCTTTTGGGCACAACAAACCGCACCCGAAACTCCTCGTGAACCTACAGGACGCATCGTTTGCGCTAACTGTCACCTAGCAGCTAAATTCACAGAAGTAGAAGTTCCTCAGTCTGTTCTCCCAGACACAGTATTTGAAGCAGTCGTTAAAGTTCCCTACGACACCGCAGCACAACAAGTACTCAGTGATGGATCTAAAGGCGGTTTGAACGTCGGCGCTGTATTAATGTTGCCTGAAGGCTTCAAAATTGCCCCTGAAGACCGGATTCCCGAAGAACTGAAGGAAAAAGTCGAAGGGCTATACTATCAACCTTACAGCGAAGACCAAGAAAACGTTGTCATCATCGGACCTTTACCCGGAGATCAATATCAAGAAATTGTCTTCCCAGTCCTCTCTCCCGATCCGAAAACTGACAAAAACATTCACTTCGGTAAATATGCCGTTCACGTAGGCGGAAACCGGGGACGTGGACAAGTTTACCCCACAGGCGATAAGAGCAATAATAACGCTTACAATGCTTCTGCTGCTGGCACAATCTCTAAGATTACCACAACTGAAGATGGTGGCTCGGAAGTGACCATTCAAACTGAATCTGGTCAAACTGTAGTCGAAACAATTCCTGCTGGCCCAGCATTAATCGTTACTGAAGGCGAAACTGTAAGTGCAGGCGCACTTTTAACCAATAACCCCAACGTTGGCGGTTTTGGTCAAGATGACGGCGAAATTGTGTTGCAAGATCCTAATCGCATTAAGTGGTTAATGGCTTTCTTTGCGGCAATTATGCTTTCCCAAACTTTCCTCGTTTTGAAGAAGAAACAAATCGAAAAAGTACAAGCCGCAGAAATGAATTTCTAAGTTTGGCTTTTGAGTCTATTGGGAAAATAACTAAAAAGGCGGGTAATTTGCCCGTCTTTTTTTTCGGAAAGTTCAGTGTTACATTTACCAATGGAGGTATGTAATATGAGCAGACCTAATTTCAAAGTAATGAGTCAGAAAGATTTACAAGCTTATGTTCTTGCTCATCGAGACGATCGAGAAGCGTTTTATGCTTATGTGGACAAACTACACGCGGAAGCTAACTGGATTGAAATGCCACCATTAGAATCACCTGAAGATTTGGATAATTATCCTGAGTTTGTTGAACGTATTCGTAAAAATTCTGATGATAATTCTTGATTGGTGAAATTAGAGCGATCGCATATTCTACGAACTTCTAACAATCTCCTCTTTCTCCACAATACCCAATCCATCTTCACCTAAACCATCACCAGAAGAATTTCGATTAATAAACTCATCTAACAATCTAAAAAATTCATCAAGTGCTTTACTTTCATCTTCAGAGTAAAAAAGAATTATATTAGCCCAAGATTGGCTAGTCTGCACATTAAATTTTTTTCTTATCCACTCAGGAAACTCCATAAAATCTCGTTCTTGTTGAGTTGGTTCTTCTCCTAACCCATATTTAGCCACACTGTAACCAGATAAAAAAGCCTGAAGACAAATAATTGAGCGTCGTCCTAAGTACATTGAAGGAGCTTTTTTAATTTTCTCGATCAGGTTATATAAATCGTGCATTTTATACCTCAATAATTTCCAAAGAATTGTTAACTTTGCTGTTCAAAATACCTCTTCTATAATCTGGAAACTTCCCATACTCAGTTCTATAGTAGGAGATGTAAAATTTTTTAGCCACTCTTGCCGAGTAACTCCGCTAGGATCTATATTATCAAAAACAATTTCTTGCTCATCAATGGCAATTGATATTCCTTCATGGTAGCCATTAGTAGCAATTTGTTGTTCACGTCGCAAATCATAAATCACCGACCAAGGTAGGTCTTTTCTTCCTAAATCAAGCTTGATCTGCTTACCTTTTACGTTATTAACCATCAAAAATTCTTTGATAGCCTGACTACATTCAACACATTGGAAAATGCCATATTGACTAGCAATTTTAGTGATTCCTTCTCGAATTTTATTTAAACTATTCGGATTTAAACTCAAAGTTAAAACTTTGCCCCATCTCGATAAATGGAAGGATACTTTTAGAATGTTATCACTAAAATTTTAAAAACCGACTTCCTGGCAATGAAAGAGAAAGGATATGGGTGATAAAAAATTGGGTTTCTGACAATGAAAGAGAAACCCAGTTGCTTAAATTTTGGAATTCAATAAAGCAAGTTTGCGTAGCCTATCGTAGGCATTTGCAAACCAAAAAACAGGAATTAGCTCGATCGATAAGTGCGATAGTTAATATTGGGGAAAATATTGTCTATTCCTTCAACCTTTTGCAACCAACCGCTATCGATTTTCCCAGCATTGATATCATCATAAAGCTTATTAAAGCGCATCAAATGCGATCGCGTCCGGCGCACAGCATAAGGAACCATCGTCCCAGTTCGCATAATAAACGCCCAATCAGAAGACTGCGCCAACAACAACTCCCGCGCCGCCTGATTCAGAGCCCGCCACTCCAACTCATCAGCAGGTTCCCGCTTAGCCAACTCAATCATTCTCTCAGCAGCTTTATGCAAATAAGGATAAATCCAAGCATTAGTTTCATTCAACCAATACTCATGGAAACCCTTATAACCCCAACTCGACTGAGCCAGCCGAACCACTTGTTGAGTTGGATAATTCCGCAGATAATCAGCTAAATGAGTCATTTCATAAGCATTTTGGTCATGCCAAGACTTACGAAATAAAGAATCCAAAAACCAAGGGCCTTCGTACCACCAGTGACCGAACAATTCTGCATCATAAGGAGAAAGTACGATCGGTCTTTTCTGCATCACATTATATAGATGCCTCACCTGCTGTTCGCGGTTGTACATAAAATTCCCCGCGTGTTCCCCAGCCTTTTCCCGCGCCCAATAAGGATCGTAAAGAGCTTTCTCTCCCAAACCTAAGCCCCGACCAGTGATTTTATGATACTTAATCCCAGTATTCTTGCGCTGACCATTAGGCATAATGTAAGGCTTGATATATTCATATTCCGCCTCCCAACCCAAATCCTTATAAAACTCCCGATATTCAGGATCACCAGGATAACCCAACTGAGAAGACCAAACCTGGTGCGAAGATTCATGATCCCGACCAAAAGCCGCAATCCCCGACTCCGTAAACACCGGAGTATAAGTCCCAAAACGCGGACGAGGGCGGCCATAAAGCATCGCGTGTCCATCAATAATGAAATAGCGTAAACCAGCATCAGCCAGCATCCGCTCCAAACCATAATAATAAGCACATTCCGGCAACCAAATCCCTCTAGCCGGACGACCAAAACTTTCCTCGTAATGTTCGCAAGCAACCTTAATTTGCGCCCAAACTGCTTGCGGGTACATATTCATTAAGGGCAAGTAGCCGTGAGTCGCGCCACAAGTGATGATTTCTAAATTATTGCTATCTTGATATTCTTTAAAAGCCTTCACCAAATCGCCGCCATAACGTTCCCAGTACTCACGAGTGTTCTGAAAATCCTGAGCGTAGAACTCTGACAAGTACTTCAGATGACCATGATGACGGTTATGTTCGATTTCCTTTTCCGCTAGTTCTTGTAATTTGCCTAAGTGATGGTCATATCGTTCTTGCAGGAGAGGGTCACGCAGCATAGACACCAGAGGCGGTGTCAGCGTCATAGTGATTTTGAAATCTATACCGTCTCGTTTTAATCCCTCAAATATGCGTAACAAAGGAATGTAAGTTTCTGTAATGGCTTCATAAAGCCACTCTTCTTCTAAGACATAATCACTCTCAGGATGCCGCACAAAAGGTAAGTGGGCGTGAAGAACAAGGGCAAGGTAGCCAATAGCCATAGTAAATAAGCCGTGTTGAAATAGGGTCAAACTGCGGCAGTAAAGGGAAGCTTTTGCAGTATTTTAAGATTTTAGTCGAAACCAGCCAGAGAAGAGAAACCTAGTAGCTACTTTGCTAAAATTTGCTGATTTTGTGGGGACTGGGGACTGGGGACTAGAGGAAAGTTTTGTTAGCGTAGCGGTGCGTAGCACGTTTTGAGTTTGTAGGGGCGGGTGAGAGCAGATAATTTCGTTATCACAGCAGAAGAATCAACAGCAAAACCCGCCCTGGAGAGAGTTTTGAGTTAGGAATGGAGAAAGGCAATAAAGGCAGAAGACATTAAGGAAAGAAAGGGTAAAAGTGATATTTTCTCCCCATCCCCCGATCTCCCCATCTC
>NZ_JADEWG010000324.1 GCF_015207735.1 [Phormidium] sp. LEGE 05292 | reverse complement strand
GCGCAGGGGTGCAAGGGGGTAGGGAGTAGAGAAGAATATTCATGATTTATCTTTCCTTCTGCCTTCTCCCTTGATTTACCTTCTGCCTTGGAGCCCTCTGCCTTCTGCCTTTGGATTACCGAATCAAGTCAAAAGAGATATCGGTCTTACCAGGAATGTCAGTCTTGCGATCCAACTCATCGAGAATAGTGTTAACAATCCAGTTGAGTAGGTTCAATGCACCTTGATAACCGTAGATAGGATAGCGGTGTAAGTGATGGCGATCGAAAATTGGATAACCAATGCGAACCAAGGGCACACCGATATCACGCCACAGATACTTACCGTAGGAGTTACCAATCAACAAATCAACTGGTTCAGTGAAGATCAAGCTGCGTAGATGCCACAAGTCTTTGCCACCCCAAATAGTAGCGTTTGCACCATAAGGACTAGAAGCTAACAATTCTTTTGCTTCAGCTTCAAATTTTTCGTTGCTGTTAGTAACAACAATGTGAGTAGGTTCTGCACCAACTTCCAACAAGAAGCTGATTAAACCCATTACCAAATCAGGATCGCCGTACATAGCAATCTTTTTGCCATGCAACCAAGCTTGGGAATCATTCATTGCGTCAATAGCGCGACCCCGTTCAACTTCCAATTCACGAGGAATCGGTTGTCCGGTAATCTTAGAAAGTGCTTGCAAGAATTCATCAGTTCCGCGAATTCCCACTGGGCGATAAACTGCGGTTTCTTGTTTCCACTCAGTTTCGATGTAGTTGAGGGTCTTTTCTGTAGCGTATCTTTGGAAAGAAATAGTACCTTCAGCATTGATGGAATCTGCACCTTCTTCCAAAGTAGTCAGACCATTGTACATCACGAATTCGCCTTCATTCGGAGCATCAAAAGAATCCGAATTGTCAGCCAAAACTGTGTAATTAACACCCATCAAATTGAAGATTCTCTTCAATTCCCGAATATTGCTGGTATAAGCATCAAAACCAGGAATAAAGTTCCATTTACCATTCTTGGTTTCGGTCTTCTTGTCCTTAGTCAAGCAAGAAAGAATACCCTTCATCATATTGTCATAACCAGTAATGTGAGAACCCACAAAACTAGGAGTATGAGCGTAAGGAACTGGGAAATCTTGAGGAACAGAACCCGAATTTTTAGAAGTGGTGATAAATGCACCCAAGTCATCACCGATTACTTCTGCCATACAAGTTGTACACAGAGCAATCATTTTTGGCTTGTAAAGAGCATGAGCATTTGCCAAGCCTTCAATCATATTTTGCAAGCCACCGAACACCGCCGCATCTTCAGTCATCGAAGAGGAAACAGCTGAAAATGGCTCTTTGTAATTCCGGGTTAAGTGAGTACGGAAATAAGCAACGCAACCTTGAGAACCATGTACAAAAGGTAAAGTTCCTTCAAAACCAGCAGCCGCAAAAATCGCACCTAAAGGTTGGCAAGCTTTCGCTGGGTTAACTGTTAATGCTTCACGAGCAAAGTTCTTTTCCCGATATTCCCAACTCTTTGTCCATTCACGTACCCGGGCGATTTCTTCGTCGGAATGTCTGCCTTCAAATTGTTTTTTGTTCTCGAACAGTGTTTGATATTCAGGTTGGTGGAATAGATCAAAGTGGTCAGCAATTTTATTTACATCGTTCTGAGCCATGATTTTTCTCCTAATGTTTTCGCTACTGTCTGGACTTTTTTTGTAGTGTTCAATCTGGGGAGTAGGACAGGCAGGATGCCTGTCATTCCTAGTGGTAGGGGCGGGTTTAGCGGATGAATCTGTGTTTTTAGTAGAAGAGTTAACAACAAAACCCGCCCTTACAGAGTTTTAAGTTTTGAATTCTCCTCTGCCC
>NZ_JADEWG010000065.1 GCF_015207735.1 [Phormidium] sp. LEGE 05292 | reverse complement strand
CTCCCCATCTCCCCATCCCCCCATCTCCCACTTACCACCTGGGAGAGGCAACAAGCAACTCAGTTGCATCTTTCTCCGGTAAAGGTTTAGCAAAAAAGTATCCTTGTCCAAATTCACAGTTTAATTCGCGCAATTGTGCCAGTTGTTTTTCAGTTTCAATTC
The DNA here is from genome assembly GCF_015207735.1 of [Phormidium] sp. LEGE 05292. Lineage (GTDB taxonomy): Bacteria > Cyanobacteriota > Cyanobacteriia > Cyanobacteriales > Aerosakkonemataceae > Floridanema. Next base: position 36,311 of record NZ_JADEWG010000065.1, on the reverse strand, counting down.
CTTCCGCCACTACAGTCATTTTCATAGTTTCAGCGATTTTTTTAATAGCAGGAATTAAACCTAAACTTTCAGAAGTACCATCTAATTTACTGACAAAAGAACGATCGACTTTCAGGGTATCAACTGGGAAATTATGGAGGTAACTTAAGGAAGAATAACCTGTGCCGAAATCATCAATACTTAATTGTATTTTTCTTTGACGTAGTTCTTGTAAAATTGCTTTAGCAGATTGGGCATTATTAATAAATGCACTTTCTGTAATTTCTAATTTTAAATTTTCAGGATTGATTTGCGTTTCTGTCACAATTTGGTCAATTTGTTCTACTATGTCCAATTGAGCAAATTGCCTAGCAGAGATATTAACACTCATGCAAATCGATTCATTGGTGAGTTTATCTTGATACCATTGTTGGATTTGATGACAGGCTTTTGATAAAACTAATTTACCAATTGAGTTAATTAAACCTGTTTCTTCAGCTAAAGGAATAAACAAACCAGGAGGAATTATTCCTTTAGTGGGATGTTGCCAGCGAACTAAGGCTTCAAATCCGGTAATTTTGCCTGTAATAAGGGAAATTATTGGCTGATAATGCACCAGAAATTCTTCTTGTTGAATGGCTTTTCGCAAGTCATTTTCTATCTGTAAAGCTTGCATTGCGGCGGCGTGCATTGCCGGATCGAAAACGTGATATTGTCCTTTTCCTAATATTTTCGCCCGATACATAGCCGTGTCAGCATCTCGCAATATATGTTCGGCTTGTTCGTAACTATAATTACCTAAAGCAACACCAATACTGGCATTAATAAAAACTTCGTTTCTTTGTAATTGAAAGGGGAATGACAGAGCTTTAAGTATTCGATCGGCTACCTGAATTGCAGTGTTAATATTATCAATTTCTGGGAGAAGAATAGCAAATTCGTCGCCGCCAAATCGAGCGATCGTATTATCTAAACTTAAAATTGACTTTAATCGATGAGTTAAAGCAATTAAGAGTTCATCTCCTACTAAATGACCTAGAGAATCATTAATAACTTTAAAGCGATCGCAATCCAAAAACAACACAGCAAATTGATAATCAGTATTTTCCTGAGCAACTTTTAACAGTTCCACAAGTCGTTCCATAAAAAAAGCTCGATTAGGTAATCCAGTCAGCGAGTCATGGAGAGCCATATTAAGCAATTTTGTTTGTAGCAACTTCCGTTCTTGAATTTCGCGTTTTAATTCTTCAATAACTACTTGTAATTGATAGGTACGTTCTTTTACCCTAGCTTCTAGTTCTGCATTCAATTTTTTATTTTGCAACTTTGCAGTTTTTAAGGATAGTTGAATGCGAACTCTTGCTAAAACTTCTTCAAATTGAAAAGGTTTAGTAATATAGTCAGCGCCACCTACCGCAAAAGCTTTTACCTTATCAAAAGCATCATTCAAAGCACTTAAAAAAATTACGGGAATTTCCGTAGTTTTCGGATTAGATTTTAATTTTTCACATACTTGATAACCATCCATAGCTGGCATCATAATATCCAACAATATTAAATCTGGTAAAACAGTATCCATTGCCGTTAGCGCCATTTGTCCTGTCAGCGCCTTACGCACGTTATAACCTTCTTTTACTAAAAATGATGAAAGTAGACGTAAATTCTCTGGTGTATCGTCAACAATTAATATATCTTCTTTTTGATTTACTATTGCTTGTTCGTTCAATCCTGTATCGACATCCATAACTTATTGCCTTTTTTCCCAAAAAGGGAAATTTACCTTTACTATTCTTTCTATCATTTTAGGTTCTCTGGTTGCTATTTTAACTTTTGCCAATTTTTTGTATTAATTCTATTATTTGCTCAAACTGGAAGTTTTCCACTAAATTACTCAACGTAGAACTCAAAATATATAGTTCTTGGGGAATTTGCTTAATTAATTCCAAAATTAAATTATCACTTCCTTGGGCAGCAGCATGATATAGATTTTCTACCCACTCAATCGGCATCATTTGTAAGTATGAAGTTAGAGAGTCATGTTGAGCTGATACTACTGCATCTTGATTTTCTTCTTCTTCATAAAGATATCTTACACCCAAATATTGAGCAAATTTTTCTAGTAACTCTTCTTCTTGGAAAGGTTTACGCACAAAGTCATCGCACCCAGTAGATAAAATAACTTGTCGATCCTCTTCAAAAGCACTAGCAGTAATAGCGATAATTACGGTTGCTTGGCCTTTCAAATGATTTTTGATGTGTTTGGTAGCTTCATAGCCATTCATAATAGGCATTCGCATATCCATCAATATTAAATGTGGTTCCCAAGTTTCCCACAAAGCCAAAGCTTGTTGACCATTTTCAGCTTCCTGCACTGCAAAACCTAAAGAAGTTAGCAACTTAACTAATAACAATCGATTATTCAATTTATCTTCAACTACTAAAATGCGATAATCGGGTTGGTTTGGCGCTACTCCCGTAACTTTTGCTTTTGCTAAACTAACTTTTGGTTTATGAATAAATTGAGTAATCTTGACAGGAATTTTAAAACTAAATTTTGCGCCCAAGCCTACTTCACTTTTAACAACAATTTTTCCTCCCATTAATTCCACAAATCTTTGACTAATTGATAAGCCTAAACCTGTTCCTGTTCCAGAATTTAAACCACTTTTAGTTTGAGCAAAAGGTGTAAATAATTGAGCCAATTCATTATCTGCAATACCTGGGCCTGTGTCACAAACTTCAAATAATAAATGAATATTTTCTAATTGCGTAGTCGAATTATTTTCGACTTTTACTCGTAAAGCAACACTGCCTACTTGGGTAAATTTAATAGCATTACTCAACAAATTGATTAAAACTTGACGCAGTTTAGCTTCATCAGTTTTGATGTATTTTGGTACTTCTGATTTACATTCAAAGGTAAGTTTTAAGTTCTTAGAGGTTGCTTTTAACAGAAATATTTCTTCTAAGTTATTTAGCAGATAATGTAAATCAAAGCCATTTTCATGTAGCGTCACTCTTCCTGCTTCAATTTTGGACATTTCCAGAATTTCGTTAATTAATTCCAGTAGATGTTCTCCACTACGGCTGATAATTCCCAGAGATTCTTTATGCTCAGTTTCTAAACTTTTGTCACGATTCATGACTTGGGTAAAGCCAAGAATTGCATTTAATGGTGTGCGTAATTCGTGACTCATATTAGCCAAGAATTCGCTTTTAGCGCGGTTAGCAGCATCAGCAGCTTCTTTAGCTCTCATTAGTTCAATTGACTGTCGTTGAGTTTTGGCTAATAATTCGGCTTGTTGTAACGCTACTCCTAGTTGATTACCGATTTGCACAACCATTTTAATTTCTGTTTCTTGCCATTGTCGCGGAGCAGAATTTTGATAAATAGCTAACAATCCCCACAAGTGATTACCGCATAAAATCGGTACTATAATATATGCTCTTGCTTGCAATTTTTCTAATAATTCTAGATAGCAATCGTCAAAATTAGCGGTGTAAATATCTGTAACACAACGGTAACTAGTTCCGCTACGATACATTCCACCTTGGGTTTCTTGTAAGTAAGTATCTTGAATTTGGCTATCTCCACTATTTAAAGTTTTGGCGACGCATTCTTCTTTACTAACAGCCACTTTTGTTAATTCTGATTGCTGTGATTGTTGCTCAACAAATAAATCCCATCCTTCTGCTACTGATTCAGCGACAAGTTCTCCACTCCAATCAGGATTAAAGCGATAGACAAGTACTCGATCGCACTCAACCGCTTGGCGCAACTCTTGCGTAGTTGCACTAAAAATTTGCTTAATTTCAAGGGTTTGGCGCATTCTTTGAATTACTCTGGCGATCGCTCTTTCTCGATTAGCTATCTCTCGCAAAGTAGACTCTACTTTTTTGCGATCGCTAATATCTCGCACCACACATACTGATGAATTTTCATCAATTCTCGTAATACTCTTTTCTTGGGGAAACAAGCTACCATTTTTGCGTCTTCCTGTAGCTTCTAAATAACAATTACCACATTTAGCAAACTCTCTGTCAATTTGCTCTATTTCAGCTTTTTGGTAAAGATTCCGCCAATTTGTCCCCAGTAATTCTTCCGTATTTTCGTAGCCATATATTCGCACATAAGCTTCATTTAAATAAACGTACCTATCCTTTGCATCAACAATTGCTATTCCATCATTCACTGCTGCCATTGCTGCGGCTTGTTGCTGTAAAGCTAATTCGGTACGTTTGCGATCGCTAATATCACGAATAATTCCCACTAAAACTTGCTCATTTGCGCCATCTCGAAAAGCTATTTTTTTAGTTAAAAGAGTGTGAATCTTTCCTGAATTATCAGTTAACTCTTCTTCCCTTTCCTGCTCAGTTTCACTACTAAAAACTAAGTCATCATCTTGCCAAAAAACCGTAGCTTCTGCCGGAGGTAAAAAATCGTAATCTGACTTTCCTAATAACTCCTGGCGAGGCTGTCCTATTAACTGGCAAAACGCATCATTAACCATTGTCCAACGATGTTGTTGGTCTTTCACAAAAATCGGATCGGATAATGCGTTTAGTACCCGGTCTAAAAAGTCTTTATTCGTATTTAAGCGAGTTTCACTTTCTCGTAAAGCTATCTCAGCCGCAGTTTTTTCTTTAATTTCTGTTTCCAATGCCAGATTAGCAGCTTTTAATTCAAATGTTCTTTCTTGAACCCGATTTTCTAAATCCTCATAAGCCAGACGCAAAGCAAACTCTGCCTTTTGTCTTTCAATAATTTCTCGTTGCAATTCTACATTCAATGCTTCTAGCTGTTCCGGCGTTCGTAATGCCAAAAATTGTGGTAATAAATTTACCATTTGCAAAGCTGTATAGCAGGATACAAAAGCCGTTAAAGCACTTTCTATTCCTGTTAGCCAGTAAGCAGGATGCCACAGAGTCCAGACTTCCAGCAAGTGACCTAAACCACAAAGAATAATGAAAGCGCCAAATAACAAAAATACTTTGAGGAAAGGAACGTCTTTTCGTTTATAGACAAAGTAAATTAGTAGTGATGGAATAGAAAAATAGGCGATCGCTATCAATAAATCGCTAACTAAGTGCAATCCAACCAGCTGCGGTTTCCACAAATAGCAATGACCATGAGGAATAAACTGGCTGGGTGAAATGAAATTATTAATTACTTCCCACATTGTTTAATTCTTAAAGTTTTTTTAATCAGTAACACATTGTTCAGCGTAACGTCTCACACACAGCTATATTATTACTACATCATACCAAAGATGTATTTTTTTCATACTTCAGACATAATTCTTTCTGTTTAAAATAGTTTTTATTGTTGAGTTAACATTTCCAATACTTTAAGACCTTTGTTATTTATTTTATCTACAATTACAATACTATTCTATGTTTGCTTTGATACATTGTAAATAAATAAATAGATATATCTACTTATTTACATATTAGTTCTTTTTTGTTTATTTTCCACAAAATCATCAATGTCAGAACAAAATCTCTTCCTTCCCCAACTTACAAATGATGGTTCTTATACCTTTTTTTCCGCTGAATTTGGCGAAACCTTTCACAGCCAAAGCGGTGCAATTCAAGAAGCCGAATCAAAATTTGTCCAACCTTTACAATTACAAAAGCAAGCAGAAAAACCCAAATTGCAATTAATAGATATTTGTTATGGTTTAGGGTACAACACCGCAGCCGCACTAAAAGCGATTTGGCAAATCAATCCTAATTGTCAGATAGAACTATTCGCTTTGGAATTAGATGCCACAGTCCCCGCAGCTGCCAAAGCTTATAACTTGATGAATAATTGGCCTGAGCCTATTCCTCAAATTCTTAGCCAACTAGTAAGTCAATGCCAAATCCAAACCAAAAACTTAAAAGCTACTTTAACGATCGGCGATGCTCGTTCCACTATCCAACAACTACCCTCCAACTGGCAAGCAGACTCAATCTTTCTTGACCCATTTTCTCCACCCAATTGTCCCCAACTTTGGACAGTAGAATTTTTAGCTAAAGTAGCCAAACATCTGAAGCCAGAAGGTAAACTAGCCACTTATTCCTGTTCTGCTGCTGTCAGGAGTGCGCTTTTAGCAGCTGGGTTAAAAATTGGGGCTACAACACCTGTGGGTAGGCGTTCCCCAGGTACGATCGCCAGCTTTATTGCCACAGACTTACCCCCCCTATCCTTGCAAGAACAAGAACACTTGCAAACTCGTGCCGCCATTCCCTACCGAGATCCGAATTTATGCGATGAAGCAAATATAATTTTGCACCGTCGCCACTTAGAACAACAAACTTCCTCCCTAGAACCCACCTCCCAGTGGAAAAAACGCTGGCAAATGACTTAAGCTATTAGTACCACCCGTCCTGCCTGCAATCCCCAACCCAAAAAATTTGTGATTTAAATCACTGTTCCTAAAGTTTTGTCTCACTGTTAAAATTCGGTAAATATATTTTTCTATAGTTATAGCTAGTATTAATAGTGATCCCCATCTAAGAGAAAATCTTCTTGAAGTTGTCTTGTAGATGAATCGTAACTTGCTCTTTCAGGAAAATACGTCATAAAAAATCTCTTTTTGGTTAATGTTTATAAATTTAGGAAGGCGAAAGTGGCCGTGAGTCCTCGTTTTGATATAGCTGTTGATTCATTCGGTGCAACCAGTGCTCTAGACACCTCATCCGCAACAGGAAATAGCTTCAATTTAGATCAGCCAAAAGTCCTGGTTGTGGACGATCATGCTGCTAGCCGCATGACAGCAGCAGCCCTTCTCGCAGTGGAAGGCTACGAAGTATTGGAAGCAGAAAATGGTCCAGCCGCATTAATTACAGTGGTAGAACACCAACCCGATGTAATTTTGCTGGATGTGATGATGCCAGGAATGGATGGCTTTGAGGTTTGTCATAAATTAAAACAAGACGAACAGACTCGACTAGTGCCAGTAATTTTTATTACCGCACTTAACGATCGTCGATCGCGCATTAGAGGCATAGAAGCCGGAGGAGACGACTTTCTCACCAAACCATTCGATCGCCTAGAACTAGCGGCTCGTGTCAAATCACTAGTCCGGCAAAAACGCTTAAACGAAGATTTAGACCACGCCGAACAAGTAGTATTTTCGATCGCCAGAGCCATTGAAAGCCGCGATCCCAACACAGGCGATCACTGCGAAAGACTAGCAGCAATGGGCAAAGCCTTCGCAACCTACCTGGGACTTTCTCGTTCCGAAATTCGCGACTTAATGTGGGGCGGATATCTCCACGACATCGGCAAAGTCGGGATTCCCGATGCCGTATTACTCAAAAAAGGTCAATTCACCGAAGATGAACGGCTAATCATGAATCAGCACGTTCTAATTGGCGAAAAAATTTGCCAACCTTTGAGAACTATGCACGGCGTTCTCCCCATAATCCGCCATCACCACGAACGTTGGGATGGTAGCGGATACCCAGACAAGTTATGTGGAAAAGAAATTCCTTATCTAGCACAGGTGTTCCAAATCATCGATATTTACGATGCTTTAACTAGCGAACGCCCGTATAAAAAAGCATTCTCGATCGAAGAAGCTCTAAAAATTATTCGCGAAGAAACAGCTAAAGGTTGGCGGAATCCCCGCTTAGTCGAGCAATTTATCGAGTTTATTAATTACACCCAACTGAAAAAAAGCTCTCCTTCCGAATAAAAATTCCTTGGGTAATTCAATATACATAGTGGGTACGAAGCAGGGTATACTGCGGTATTTGTAGACTCTGTGTTCAAAAAATGGTAGCAGTAGCAATCTTAGCAGCGGGACGTGGAACGCGGATGAAATCGCAACTACCCAAAGTCTTACATCCCTTGGGTGGACGTTCCCTTGTAGAAAGAGTAATTGAAAGTTGTCTAGAAATTAATCCCATCAGGCGTATCGTCATTATTGGTTACGAAGCAGAGAAAGTAAAAACTGCCCTCAACGATATTCCCGATTTAGAATTTGTCGAACAAAAAGAACAACTCGGAACAGGTCACGCAATCCAACAAATATTACCTAATTTAGAGGGTTTTTCTGGAGATTTATTAGTTTTAAATGGTGATGTTCCTTTATTGCGCCCTCAAACAATTAAACATTTAATCGAAACTCACAAAAAAAACCAAAACTCCGCTACTTTGTTGACTGCACATTTACCAAATCCCAAAGGCTATGGTCGGGTATTTTGTAACGGTCAAAACATCATTCAACAAATAGTGGAAGACCGAGATTGCTCCGCAGCACAAAAGCAAAATAAACGCATTAATGCTGGAGTTTACTGTTTCCACTGGCCTGATTTAGCCAAAATATTACCAAATTTAAAAGCCGACAACGACCAAAAGGAATATTATTTAACTGATGCCGTAAATGCACTGCAACCAGTTATGGCAGTTGATGTGGAAGATTATGAGGAAATTATCGGTATTAACGATCGCAAACAATTAGCAGTAGTCCATCAAATTTTGCAAGACAGAGTTAAAGATCGTTGGATGACTGCTGGAGTAACTTTCATAGATCCTGATAGCACAACAATTGATGACACTGTAGAAATACAGCCCGATGTAATTATTGAACCTCAAACACATTTAAGAGGCAAAACTGTTATAGGAACGGGTAGTAGAATTGGCCCTGGTTGTTTAATTGAAAATAGTCAAATTGGCGAAAATGTCAATGCACTTTATTCAGTAATTTCTGATAGCGTAGTTCAATCAGGCACAAGAATTGGCCCTTATGCTCATTTGCGCGGTCATGTAGATGTGGGAGAAAATTGTCGAATTGGTAATTTTGTGGAACTAAAAAATGCCAAATTGGGAAATAAGACTAATGTCGCGCATTTATCTTATTTAGGAGATGCCACATTAGGCGAAAGAGTGAATATTGGTGCCGGAACAATTACCGCTAATTATGATGGAGTGAAAAAACATAAAACTACAATTGGCGATCGCACAAAAACAGGTTCCAACAGCGTATTAGTTGCCCCGATAACTTTAGGTTCAGATGTGACTATAGCCGCAGGTTCAACTGTCACCGAAAACGTCCCCGATGATAGTTTAGTAGTAGCTCGCTCTCGTCAAGTAGTCAAACCAGGTTGGCGGTTAAAACCTAATCAAGAAGGCAGCGAAAAAAGTTAATTAGTTTTGAGTTTGTAGGGGCGGGTTTAGCAAATAAGTCTTTAGTCACAACAGAAGAATTAATAACAAAACCGTTCGGCTGACGCTCACGGAAGCCCGCCCTCACAGAGTTTTCAATTAAAATAGTTAATTGCCACTCAAAATTTAAAACTCAAAGCTTATTTAGGAGGTAATATGACTCAAATAGTTCTAGATAATATTAATCCAGATGTTTTAGAAAAAATTCGCAACTTGGCTCAAAAACATAACCGCAGTTTAGAAGATGAGATTAAAACTATTCTTGCCCAAGCTGCTGAAACAGAAGCAGTAGAAAAAAGAGAAATTAACATTTCCCAAGCTTGGTCAAAAATTGATGAAGCTCGGCAACGCCATGTAGGTAAAATATTTAGTGATAGTGTGGAACTGTTACGAGAGGATAGAAATCGTTGACAAAAATTGTAGTTGATGCAAACGTAGTTGTTCGTTGTGTGGACTTTAGTCCTTTAATCTGAGGGATGTACGACTAAAGTCGCTACTACAAACTTGTTTTAAACAAAAAAAAGTGGGCATTACCCACCATTTGTTAATTAATTAGTTAATTGATTAAAATTAGGAAATAGAATCTGTCAGATTAGTTCCAGACCATTCCAAAGTATCACCAATTCTTTCGCCAGTGTGATAAGCAGCTAGGAGGACTTCGCTAGTTTTGCCCCAGGCTATTGTACCAGTGCGATCGATCCCGATCGCCCCAAAATCCCGCTTATTCTTTACACCTTCAGCAAAAGACTTCTCAAACGCCTGAAGCAAAGACAAACCATCAGTTACCCGAATTACAATTTTTGCCGCCAAACATTCGTCAATAATATCTTCACCAATACCAGTGCAACTAATAGCCGCTTGCCTTGTGGCATAATTACCCGCAGGCATAGCCGAATCACTGACTCTACCGATACGTTCAAAACCCTTACCACCAGTAGAAGTTCCCGCAGCTATATTTCCTTCACTATCAATAGCTACCACTCCAATAGTTCCGCGTCTAGCTTCACTTTCAACTAAAGCCTTTTCCGCCACAACTCCCGCCGCTTCCTTAACAAAATTCTCATCCCGTTCCTGCATCCACTCTTGTAAACGGATATCAGTCAAAGGGTTATAAATTGGAAGTTGCAACTCTCGCAAAAGTTCTGCCGAACCAAAATCCGAGAGTACTCGATCGTCAGAAGCTTGTAAAGACTCAGCCAATAAAACAGGGTTTTGCACACGAGAAACATTAATCACACCACTAAAACGCTGCATTGCCCCATTCATCAAAGACGCACTCATGCGAATTTGACCATCTGACTGTAACACCGAACCCGTACCAGCATTAAACCGGGGGTCATCTTCCAACAAACGACACCCGCGAACTACAGCTGCGGTAGCACTTGCGCCACCCAACAGCATCGGGTAAACTTCCTCTAATACCTTATAAAGAGACTTGCGGACAATCTCAACTCCTCCCTTACCTTTGAGAGAACTTCCGGCACCGCCATGAATAATAACTTTAGGTTGCACCTGCTGTGCTGACATTACAATTAACCTCTCTAAATTCTTCCTCTGTGCCTCTGTGGTTCAATCTTCCTAACTAATTCAAGTTGCTAGTTATGAGTTTAAGCGTTTTGATCCCCCCTAACCCCCCTTAATAAGGGGGGAACCGGATTCAAAGTCAACCTTATTAAGGGGGATAATGGGGGATCAAACCGATATATCTGTAACTAGCAACTTCCGTTAACTAGAAGCTTGTACACGACGACGACGACAACGTTCGGAGCAATACTTCACATCATCCCAGCAATCGGCCCATTTTTTACGCCAAGCAAAAGGTCGTTGACAGACTGGACAAATTTTCGTTGGTAAGTCAGATTTAGAACGCTGCCTCGCCATAATCAATTAAACGATGTTTTATAATACATAGCTCTTGTTAATTGTAAGGAATTCCAGTCCTGTAGGACAGGCAAGATGCCTGTCATCCCCAGCATTGAATATGGATGAAACAGTCTTAGCCCGAATCAAAATAGTGTTAGTTAGACCTTTGGGAGCTTTAAACGTGGGTTCAGTTGCCCGTGTAATGAAAAACATGGGGCTAACTGAGTTGATACTGGTAGAACCGCAATGCGATCATTTGGGAGAAGAAGCGCGGAAAATGGCAGTGCACGCCCTTGATGTTTTGGAAAGGGCGGGGATAGTTGAGAGCATACCAGAAGCATTGGTAGGTTGCCAAAGAGCGATCGCCACATCTGCCCGTTCCCGTCACTTATCCGTCGTACCAGAAAACCCCCGGACAGCCTTACCCTGGTTATTCGGCGGAGATTCATCCGCCTTAATTTTTGGCCCCGAAGACAAAGGCTTATCCAACGAAGATTTAAAATACGCTCAAAGATTCGTGCAAATTCCTTCCAGTCCAGCCTATCCCTCATTAAACTTGGCACAAGCAGTAGCAGTTTGCTGTTACGAGCTTTACCAAAACTGTTTAGAAAACCCAGAAGTAGCACAGTTAGAGGAAAAAGCAGACGTAGACACAGCCGCTGCAATAGATGCTTTAGAGCACTACTATCAACAATTAGAAACCTTACTCTTAAAAATTGGCTATCTTTACCCTCACACCGTAGACAGTCGAATGACAAAATTCCGCCTACTATTCAACCGCGCCCAACCATCTGCCAACGAAGTAGCAATGCTTAAAGGCATCCTCAGCCAAATGGAATGGGCTTTGTCAAATCTTCATTAGGCAGGGGAGATGGGGGGACAAGGGGACAAGGGGAATTTTTACCTTCTGCCTTCTGCCTTCTGCCTTCTGCCCTTCTGCCTTTGTTCTAAAAATCGGTAATTATTCTTATCGAGAGGGTGCAATTTTGGTGTAAATTTCGTTTGTATTGATTTTCGGTAGCATCATTCCCAAAGAGTTTGTATAGTGGGAGCGATCGCCTGCATTTTCTTGTTCTTGGTGGAATACTTTAAGAGGTGTCATTAGTGGCAGCGTTCGATAAAGGCCCTAAGCGCCGCCAACGGCGACAGCAAACAAAACAACAGCAAGCACCACAACGGCAGCAACAGTCAACCAAGACACCAAGCAAGCGGTCTGGGTCATCTGGTGATAGACAAATGCTGGAAAACCAATCGGCAAAGGAACTGCGACCAAATCAACCAAGACAAAGGTCTACCTCTGCCGAAAATCGCAACTGGTGGGAGAAACTACTTGGTCAAAAAACCAAATCGTCCACTAGAAAAGCCCAGAAAGGTCGAGGTAATTTAGTGGCAGTGACTACGCCGCCTCCCTACGCCCCTGTTACGGAATTAAAACCCAGAAACAACAATAATCCTAACCTGCGACAAGAAAGAAATTTAGAGCTTATTAAACCTGTGGGTAGACACTCTCCAGTCTCTCGCAATGGTGGTTATGAGTTTCAGGAAAACGGTTATAAATCTACACCCCGTCCTATTTCACCTTCTGGGCGTAGTAAACTCCGCCCCCAAAAAAGGCCACCTTCACCTTTGGTGTATGGTGCAAGATTGCTAATTTTGGGAATTGCTTTGGGTGTGTTTGTAGGTACGCTGTTGTCAATTTTAGACCCTGTAACGCGCAAACCATCAGGGGCTACTCCTACAGTACAACCTTCGCCAACTACTGGTACAGTAATTACTCCAGCTACTCCAGAAAGTCCAGCTACCTCGGCAAGTCCAGCTATCCCGGAAAGTTCTACACCTATTAGTAGCACCACTCCCAATCTCACCCAGGAAATTGCGCCTTTAAAAACGCAGATTACAGCTGTTGCTTCGGAAAATGCCTTATTTACACCTGGGGTTTTTGTGATTGATTTAGAAACTAGTAGCTATGTAGATGTGAATGGAAGTAATCCTATTGCTGCGGCAAGTACAATTAAAGTGCCGATTTTGATTGCTTTTCTGCAAGATGTGGAAGCAGGGAAAATTAAATGGGATGAATCATTAATTCTCAAATCAGAGTTTCGCGCTTCGGGTAGTGGTAATCTGCGCCGTCAGAAACTGGGCACTGAATATAAAGCTTCGGATGTGGTGACGCGGATGATTACTATTAGCGATAATACGGCTACTAATATGCTGATCGATCGCTTGGGTGGAATGGAAGCTTTAAATCAGCGGTTTCAACAATGGGGGTTAACCACAACCGCATTGCGTAACCCTTTACCAGATGTGAAAGGAACGAATACTAGTAGCCCTAAAGAATTAACAGTTTTGCTGGCGCGAGTAATGCGCGGTGAGTTGTTGTCAGCGGCTTCGCGCGATCGCATGATCGAAATTATGCTACTAACAGAAAATGACAACCTGTTGCCTAAAGGAATTGGTGAAGGTGCAAAAATCGCTCATAAAACTGGTCACATAGGTTCTATGTTGGCTGATGTGGGAATAGTGAATTTACCCTCTGGTAAACGTTATGTGATTGCTGTCATGGTACAACGTCCGCGCCGAGATGTCCGCGCCCAAAAAATTATTCAACAAATTTCTAGCACTACTTATCAGTACTTTAACCAAAGTCCGCAAACTCCTTCAACCAATCCCCAAGTACCAAATCCCAGTCAACCTAGTTTTCAACCACAAACACCTTTACCAACTACATCTGGATAAATGGTAATTAATAATAATTAGAGACTGGGGACTAAAATCTCGCACAGTTTTACTGAAAACTAAGGAGAACTTTTTATTTAGAAATTGACTCTTTCACATTAACCAAAAACAAGTTGCTACCAAAGCAATGAGTAAACAGAAATGAGGTAAATTACTTAACCAAGGACGTTGAGTGATTCGGAGTAATGGATAAATACTAAAAACTAAGGCTGAAAGTAAGGTTACACCTTGGAGAAAAGCGGCTACATCTGCACTCCAAGTAAGTGTGGGTAAACCTACACCACTGTAACCTAAAGTTCGGGCAAATACAGGGAGAACTTTTCCTGCTTCGGTAATTCCAGAGGGGATATAGTAGGCTAAGTTAGCGGCTAAAGTGAAGGGAAGATAGGCGTAGATTACTGTTAGATAATCGGGCATTTCTGGGTCTTGCCAACGTGCGATCGCATGAGTGAAATAAGTCAAAATTGTGGGAATACTCAACAGTAATATTACTACTGGAATTGAAATGAGTAAATGTTCAGAGTCGATCGCTAAATCTGACCATCCCAACCAAGTTAAAATTTTATGGCTATGGTGCATAAACACACCGCCTAATAATAGTAATAATAAGGCAGCTTCCGCTGCAAACTTTCGATGATGGTCGAGTAAATCTGATGCGGGAAACCTTAAGTTTAATTGGGGGGAACGATTAGGACAACCTTTTAAACAACTCATGCACAGCATACAATCTCGATTATCTGTTAATTGTGCTGGATGAGAATAAAGCGGACAACCTTCGGTAGCTTGTCCTTCTGTAGGTAGTGCTTCCCCAAATGCGATCGCAGTAGATTTGCTACCTTTATAACAGCTAGAAGTTTGACATTGACTCCCACAAATTTGCTGACTTGAGCGTAATTCTATCAGGGAAAGTTTGGCAAACAAACCATTCATTCCGCCAATTGGACATAAGTGGCGACACCACAATCGACGCTCATAAATTAAACTAAAAATTACTGCTCCCAGTGCAATAATTGTCAGTAACCAAGCAGAAAGATAAGCTTTATGGGGTAAATCCCAAAGTTGTTCCCATAAATAAATTGCGACAAATCCTCCAAATAATATCCAAGCACCCCAACGATTTAACCATTTGTGATTCCAGGGAAGTTGCTGACGGGGAAATAACCACAAAGAGAAGCGACGTATCCATTCTCCTGCAATCATAAATGGGCAAACTGTACACCAAAAACGACCAATATAGGCGAATAAAAATAGATACATCGGCCACCACCAAGCCCAAAACAAGTTTAAAGTAATACTACTATCTCGTGTTTGAGGGCCGAAAAATCCTAACAGAGTTGTGGGGATAAATATTGCCATCATAATTCCCCATATTCCTTCAGGATACCAACGACTTAGTAACAATGGGCGCAACCAAATTATATGATTTAATAAGTCAACCCGAAAGGCATTTTTTTCTGATTGTACAGACCAAAATAATTGTTCGGGAATTGTGGTTTCTTCAGTTGGTGTGTTGAGGACGGCGCGATGGATAATTTCTGCAAGTTCGGTTAAGTTTCCAGGATAATTGTAACTCAATAAACGTCGTAAATTTGCACGATTTAGGTGTAAAGTAGGGCGGTCGCTTTCTCGACAGCATTTCTCTAAAAAGTAATTAGCAAATTCGGGAATATCTGCCTTTCTTTGGTTTAAAGTGAATAGTTTAATTTGAATGGTTTTTATTTCTGGAAGTTCCAAGCTATTGGGTGAAGCTAAAATTAATCTGACGTTAGATTGAATTAGTTGGTCTGAATTAATATTCAGTGAATCCCCTTCTATATCCGTTGAATTAGTATTAGGAATGATATAACCAGTTTTTAGATAATGAATTAAGCGATCGCGATCGTCACATTTCAACAGTTGGACGTGATCGATTAATAAAGTTCCGCTTTCTAAAAGGGCAATAATCCCGGATTGTTTTCCTACTTTGCCAAACAGAATATCGGTGTTAATTGTCCCATCTTCCCGACTGAGTAATTCAGCACAATCTATTTCGATAAATGGTCGATCGGCTAATTCTGAATGAGTATGAATCATTCCCGCTAAAAAAGTTTTACCTGTACCTGGTTGCGCTTGAAATACTACAGGCTGGAGATTTTTAGCTGCTTCTTGAATTTGGCTAGCTAGTTTTTGTGTGGCTTTGCTAGAACCTAAAATAGTTTCTTCTTTAGGTACTGGTTGAATATAAGGTTGCCAACTTTGAATTTTGGTTTTTTCATGGGATATTTTTAAAGTAAATCTGTTTAATTCATCTGCTAAAATACAGTTAATTGTTTGCAAAAAATCGGGATATTTACTGGATAATTCAGCAAATTTTGTTAATGATAAAAAGCCGATTTCACAAGTACTCAAAGCGATCGCACTACTTTGATAAACCTCTGCACAGTCTTCTGTTAAATTAGCATAGCCAAATAGTTCTCCTGGGTGGTGATAGCGGATTATTGCGTGTCCGACTGGTAGGAAATGAGAAATTTCTACTGTACCAAATTTGAGCAAATAAAAACCTAGAGGAATATGTCCTTTTTGATAAATAGGCGTTCCGGCTTCAACTGTAAAATACTGTAAGCAATAAACAAGTTCTGTTAAAGTTTGTTGCTTTAATTTCATCCAAATTCGCTGCGAACTTAGCCAATTAACCCACTCGAAAAGCAATTGTTCATTGACTAACTCAATTTTGGCTTTTTCTGCGCCTAACGGTAAGGTTTGTTGCGCCAAAGTTGGCGTTAATTGTGACTGCGATCGATCAATAGAAACTGTTTGAGAGTCCATCAGTAATACCTCACAACTCTTAAATTTTCTTGGTTGATAGAGCGAATGCTTAAATTATTTTCAATTTTCATAAATTCCTAAATAAATTTTAGCTTATATTCTCTATCTGTTGTCTGGTGAGTTATCGATAATGTTATGTATCATCTCACTGAAGTCATCTCAACCAATTTAATTACGTATTTGTATTGAAAAGTTTTGTAACAAAATATTTATTAAATTAGTATTTTTACTGTCTTATATTAATTTGAATGATTGTAACATATCTATTTTGATCCTCATAGACAGACTAATTAAGAAAGATTTGCAATACTCTAGAGTTAAATCATCTTCTAAAAAGTTGGAAAAGGTGAAAAGGTGAAAGATTCAACAATGACTAAAACTACTAAAACAATTGTCAAGGAACGGAGAGATTATAACACTTGGGTTGCCACCGAAACCTTAGAAGATTATTCTTTACGTTATGCGCCAAAATCATTTCGTAAATGGTCAGAATTATTAGTAGCTAACACTGCAATAGGCGGGATTTCTTTTCTGGCTTTAGAAGCAATTGGTGGTTCATTGGTAATTAATTATGGCTTTGCTAATTCCTGCTGGGCAATTCTCATTGTTGGTGCGATTATTTTTATGGCAGGTTTGCCAATAACTTATTATGCAGCAAAGTACAATATTGATATAGATTTATTAACCAGAGGAGCAGGTTTTGGTTATATTGGCTCAACCATTACTTCGCTAATTTATGCGTCTTTTACCTTTATTTTCTTTGCTTTAGAAGCAGCAATTATGGCTCAGGCATTGAAACTTTATTTTCATTTGCCTTTATCAATGGGCTATTTAGTTTGTTCGTTAATAATTATTCCTTTGGTTTTCTACGGAGTTACACTAATTAACAAATTGCAGTTGTGGACACAACCAATTTGGCTTTTGCTAATGATTTCGCCTTATATTTTTGTACTTTACAAAGAACCAAATGCTTTAGATAACTGGATACATTTTGCAGGAAATTCCCCAAGCGGTGCAGCTTTCGATCCATTATTATTTGGCACAGCAGCAACAGTTTCATTTTCCTTAATTGCTCAATTAGGAGAACAAGTAGACTATTTAAGATTTTTGCCTACTCTTAGTAAAGATAATCGATTTAAGTGGTGGTTAGCGGTAATTTTAGCTGGCCCAGGTTGGATTATTTTAGGCTCGGCAAAGCAATTAGGTGGTGCTTTTTTAGCTACTTTAGCAATTAAACATGGAGTAGATTTTTCTGTTGCTAAAGAACCAATTCAAATGTATTTAGCAGGGTTTGCAAATATATTTTCCGATCCAAAATTAGTGTTATTTGTCGCTACTTTGTTTGTAATTATTTCCCAAATTAAGATAAATGTAACTAATGCTTATGCTGGTTCTTTGGCTTGGTCAAACTTTTTTTCTAGATTAACGCATAATCATCCTGGACGGGTAGTTTGGTTAATATTTAATGTAGCGATCGCACTTTTATTAATGGAGTTAGGAGTATTTCAAACTTTAGAAGTTGTCTTAGGTTTATATTCTAATATTGCGATCGCTTGGGTAGGGGCTGTAGTTGCTGACTTAATTGTTAACAAACCTTTAGGTTTAAGCCCTTCTTATATTGAATTTAAACGAGCCTATTTATATAATATTAATCCGGTTGGTTTTGGCGCAATGGCGATCGCTTCCTTAGTTGCAATAATCGCTTTTATCGGCGCTTTTGGTAACTATGCTCAAGCCTATTCCCCCTTTATTGCCTTGGGTTTAGCTTTTATCCTCTCACCCATTATTGCCTTAATTACTAAAGGCAAATATTACATAGCTAGGGAAAACCTGCATTGCCAAAATAACGATATTAATTCTTTAATAACCTGCTGCATTTGCGAACAAGAATATGAACTGGCAGATACCGCATTTTGTCCGGTTTATGATGGGCCGATTTGCTCTTTGTGTTGCAGTTTAGATGCTCATTGTCATGATAGTTGTAAAACCTCAGACAGCTATCTTAAAAATCTAACAAAAAATATTTATCATCATATTTTACAGGACAAACTCTCTCCGCAAATGGGGATCAGAGTAGTTAAATTTGGGATAATATTTTCCCTAATTGCTGGATTAATTGGGGCAATTTTGGGCTTTGTCTACTATCAAGGAGTGTTCAATTCACCAGAAGTACCAACAGCAATTCATTACCTAATTCTAAAAATATTTATAGTGTTATATGCCGTTTTGCTCGTACTGACTGGAATTGCTGTTTGGTGGTTAGTCTTGAGTGAAGAAAGTCGAGAATTAGCAGAAGCAGAACTAGACAAACAAAATCAATTACTGCAACAAGAAATTGCTGAACGCCAACAAGTAGAAGCAGCTTTACAAAAACTGACTTATGAATTAGAAATGCGCGTCGAACAACGCACAGCTGAATTGTCGCAAGCTTTGAGTAGTTTACAACAAGCGCAAACTCAACTTGTGCAAACTGAAAAAATGTCTAGTTTAGGGCAATTAGTAGCAGGAATAGCTCATGAAATTAATAACCCAATTAACTTTATACATGGCAACTTAGAACACGCCAGCGAATATATTATCGGGTTACTTGAACTCGTAGAAACTTACCAAAAAGAAATTCCCCAAGTTTCCACTAATATTGAGGAACTCATAGAAGAAATTGAACTAGAATTTATTCAAGAAGATTTGCCTAAATTGCTATCTTCTATGCGAGTTGGTACGGAAAGAATTCGCGCAATTGTCTTATCATTGCGAAACTTCTCGCGCTTGGATGAAGCAGAAGTAAAAGCGGTAGATATCCATGAGGGAATCGATAGCACTTTAATGATTTTAGGACATCGCTTAAAAGCTAAATCAGAATGTCCAGCTATTGATGTTATTAAAGAGTACGGTAACTTACCTTTAGTAGAATGCTATGCTGGACAACTTAATCAGGTATTTATGAACATTTTAGTTAATGCGATCGATGCCTTAGAAGAACAAAATGTTAACCGTTCTTTTGCGGATATTCAGGCGCATCCTAATCAAATTACGATTCGCACAAATGTTTTAGAAACAGCAGGATTTGTGGTAATTTCGATTCAAGATAATGGCTCTGGAATATCACCCGCAGTTCAACCAAAATTATTTGATTATCAGTTTACTACAAAGCCAATAGGTAAAGGCACAGGATTAGGATTATCAATTAGTCGTCAGATTGTAGTCGAAAAACATGGCGGAACGTTAACTTGTAAATCAGAATTGGGTAAAGGTACAGAATTTGCGATCGCAATTCCCATCCATCAAACTGCTAAATTAATGGTTCCTAACACTGTTGCTTAACTAATGTTTAACTAAAGTGAAAGTTGCACCCTTTTGTTGTAAGGACTTCAGTCCTAATTATGCTGACAAAATCAGGACTAAAGTCCTCACAACCAACTTAAATTATGGGTATCAGCTTAACTAAATGAACCCACCAATTTTTGGCTCAAAATCCACATCTTTTCGCCCTTTTCATCATCCCGCGCTTGGGGAGAAACCTTCTGCACAAAAGACTTACCATCTTTCTTTTGTCGATTTCCCCAACTCCAATAAGCACCAGATTGTTTATACTCAGGATCGGCGACTACCATAGCTACTCGTTCGCCAGCTAACTCCTGAGATACATAACCTCCAGTAATGTTCTTTTGGAACAAAGGGAAAAGTTTTTGAAACAACGGATAATGGTTACGGAATAGCGGTGTATCTGCCACACATCCAGGATATAAAGAAGTGAAAGTAATCCCCGTTGAATCATGATAGCGGCGATGCAATTCTCGCATAGTCAGCACATTGCAAACTTTACTATCTTTATAAGCCTTCACGGGTTCAAACTTCTTACCATCAATCATGGTGATAGGATCTTTAAATCCCTGTGCAAAACCCTCTAAATTTCCTAGATCGGGACGTGGCGGAATTTTTCCACCTAACTCATCTGGATTATGGGTTACAGTCCCTAAAATCACCATTCTTTTATCTAGTGCAGGTGACTTTTTCAGATCTTCTAGCATCATATTACAGAGCAGAAAATGACCCAGGTGATTAGTAGTCATAGTTAGCTCATAACCTTCTGGGCTTCGCAAAGGTTCTTTTAATAAAGGCATATAAATTGCCGCATTGCACACCAAAGCATCTAGTGACCTACCGCTTACCCGGAAGTTTTTCACGAATTGGCGAACACTGTCCAGGGAACCGAGATCAATGTGCATAAGACTGTAGCTATCTGGCGACATTCCTACACTTTTGGCAGCTGCTTCGGCTTTCGCTAAATCCCGACAAGCCATAACTACGTGCCATCCTCGCTTCGCTAATGCCTTAGCACCATACAAGCCAACTCCAGAAGAGGCACCTGTAATCACAACTGTTGACTTCCGATTTTGTTCCATTGTCTTCCAACTCTAATGACCATGAGACCATATTCTAGGATCTCATGTCAGTGAGCTAGTAAAGCTAGTGAAAAAATTGTTTTTAATTGAAATTAGGAAAATACTCTCTGCCTGAAACCTAGATCCCCCCTAGCCCCCCTTAAAAAGGGGGGAACTTAATAGCCCCTTTTTTAAGGGGGTTAGGGGATATCTGTGCGTAAGTTCTACAGTAAGTTCTACAATATTATTATGAAGTTTATTTTGCTCAATCTTTGCGTTTATCATTCAATTTAAATAATCATTAGTTAATCACTATTGATGATTGAATTGAGCAATTCAGTAACGCCTGCTCCTCTAGTGTTTTTAGTTACTAAATCTACTTGTTCTTTCACAGCAGGAAGGGCATTAGCAACCGCAACAGAGTAACCGCAAACATCTAAAAATACTAAGTCATTTTCCGCATCTCCTACACCAACGATCGCATCTAGCGAAATCCCCAACTCATTAGCTGCGGCAATTAAACCTGCTTCTTTATCAATTCCTTTTGGTAAAATCATCACTGCACCTTTATTTAAAATCACCTGTAAATCCAGTTTCATTTCCTGAATTAAAGCAAGTGCTTGTACGCTGTAAGGTTCCCAGGTAGCGACGATAACTCGACCAACTCCGACGACTGGATAATCTGACTGAATATGGGCAAATTCTTGAGAAGTTGATTGATTTTTAGCTTGACTTGCTTTGTGAATGCGATCGTTCAATTGTTGAATAAACTCTGCTGATGGACGTTCAGCTAATGGTTTTTCAAGTTTAGTAGCTGGTTGATAAAGTATTGCGCCGTTCTCTGCTACTACCCAATCAAACAAATTGAGACAAGTAGCAATTTTCAACAAATCATCTAACTGACGACCTGTAATTAAAATTAGTTTACGTCCAGAATCTCGCCATTGTTGCAATGCCGCCAAAGTGCGATCGTCAACTTGTCCATCTGTGGCAAGGGTGCCATCATAGTCTGTCGCTAGTGCAAGGTAAGTCATGCGATTTTAGATTTTAGATTTTTATTGCTGAAATTGCTAATTCCAAGGCTGCGATCGCACCAACTAAATCGTCTATCTGTAGAATAGCAAATAGCAGTAGAGCAACTTACTCCCGATCGGGAAACTTTAAATGGTAAAGACCCCTGCTAAACACCTGAGTTTAAGTGATTTCTTAAGTCTACCAGAGACGGAACCTGCTAGTGAATATATTGATGGGCGTATCATTCAAAAACCGATGCCGCAAGGAGAACATAGTGCAATTCAGACAGAGTTAGCACCTGCAATTAACTCGATTTTAAAACCAAAAAAGATTGCCCGTGCGTTTTCTGAACTTCGCTGTACTTTTGGCGATCGCTCAATTGTACCTGACATTTCCGTATTTATGTGGGATAGAATTCCTCGCAAAGAAAATGGTGGGGTTGCCAACATTTTCTCCATTCCTCCAGATTGGACAATTGAAATTTCATCTCCCGATCAAAGTCAAACTAAAGTGACTAAAAATATTCTGCATTGCCTGAAGTATGGAACTCAAATGGGATGGTTAATCGATCCTGAAGAGCGATCGGTTTTAGTTTACTTTCCAAATCAACCAACTGCTGTTTACGAAGAACCAGAAATATTATTGCCAGTACCAGAATTTGCTAAAGATTTCCGCCTAACAGTAGAAGGTTTATTTAGCTGGTTGCTGGAGTAACCAAAGTTTATAATAATTTACTTGAATAAGAGATCTATCTACCCTACCGTAAAGCTGCATTTACATCTGCGTTCATCTGCGGTTAAAAAAAGGATTTCCTCGGAGGCGTTATGTCCATCTTCTTCCACGAACAACTATACAGAACCTCAGAAATAATGGCAAAAATTAAAGATTTTTCCATTACTATTTGTGGTGCAGGTGCTTTAGGTGCAAACATTACCGAAAATTTGGCGCGATCGGGTTTTACTAAGTTGAGAGCGATCGATCGCGATCGCATCGAAGAACGCAACCTTTCCACCCAACCATATTATCGTTCCGATGTCGGCGCTTTCAAAGCCAAAATTCTCGCTAACTCCCTTTATCGCGCTTTGGGAGTAACTGTAGACGCACAAACGAAAGAATTAACCGCGACAAATGCAGCACAATTAATTTCTCTTAACTCTTTAGTTATTGACACCTTTGATAACAGCATCGCCAGAAAAGCAGTCAAAGATTACTGTGAAAATGCTCATCTTCCTTGTTTGCACGTCGGACTAGCGGGAGACTACGCCGAGGTAATTTGGAACCAAGAATATCGCGTACCTTCCCCTGCAAATGATGATGTCTGCGACTACCCTTTAGCACGCAATTTAGTTACTCTTGCAGTCGCCGTTGCTTGCGAAACAATTGTTACTTTTGTCGCCACAGGTAAACAAAACAATTTCACGGTTACTTTGGCAGATTTGGTAATACACAGCTATTGTTAGAGACTGAGCATTGGTGACAAGGAAAATGATTTCTTTTTGTTTATGAAAATTGCTGCAATTGTTCCTTAGCAAACTCCCGCAACTTCTCATCAGGGTCATTTTCAGATCTGTCGCGCAATAACTCCAGCGTTCGGGGATTATCGCGATGATGTTTTAGAATTGCTTTAAGAGCAGTTTGTCGGGGGTTAACTTGCCAATCAAACTCACGATCAAAGGGATCGTTGATGGCACAATTGTAGAAAAACTCAAACATACCAGGCTTATCACTCCAATTTTGGGCGATCGCATCCACTGCTGCTTGTCGCACATACTCATTAGCATCAGACTGAACGAAGGATTGGAGTAGAGGTAGGGTTTGCGCGTCTTCTTTGTAATTTTGTGCGATCGCATACACTGCTACTTTTCGCACATCCCAATCCGCATCAGACTGAACGAAGGATTGGAGTAGAGGTAGGGTTTGCGCGTCTTCTTTGTAATTTTGCGCGATCACATCGACTGCTGCACGTCGCACCCACAAATCTGCATCAGACTGAACGCAGGATTGGAGTAGGGGTAGGGTTTGTGCCTCTTCTTTGTAATTGGAGGCTATCGCATACACTGCTGCATATCGCACACTCGAATCCGCATCAGACTGAACGAAGGATTGGAGTAAGGGTAGGGTTTGCGCGTCTTCTTTGTAGTTGGAGGCGATCGCATACACTGCTGCACTTCGCACAGCCGGATTCGCATCAGACTGAACCCAGGATTGGAGTAGAAGTAGGGTTTGCGGGTCTTCTTTGTAATATTGGCCGATCGCATTCCCAGCTGCACGCCGCACCCACCAATCCGCATCAGACTGAATGCACGATTTGAGCCAAGGCAAAGTATCGGGATCATTTTTCCAGGTAGTTGCGATCAAGCCAATAATTTTGTCAACTGTATACAAATCGTATTTTCCAACTTCTTGGATAGCATTTTTCAAAGCATCCAGCAGTGATGCAGAAGTTGATTTAATAGTAGAGATATTTCTCACCTCTATCAGACATTCAGCCGCCAAAATTGAATTTCTAAACCTATATCCATCTTTCTGACCCATCAAGTACTCAATCATCACCCCCGCTACATTTTCCCCAACCATCCCGCAAATTAACCGCAACACTTCATGCCAAGATTCATCCTGCCAATGTTTCCCAAACACCTCCGTTTTTAACTCCTCCTCCGTCAAAGTGCGCTGCTTTTCAAACCTCTCCACAAACTCCCAAGCGCAGAAATATTCCAAAAACGTGCGGTGAACAAAACCGTAATACTCATCACCCAAATAACAGAGAATAAAATTGCGTTCCCGCAGTTGGTTAATCAGGATTTGTGCTTTCTCGCGAGGTTGGGAAAAATCCCGATCCTTCAAAAACTTGGTAATAATTTCCAGCAACTTTTCCCGACTGATGATATTTCCCTGAAGTCCCTTTTCTCCCGACTGCATTTCATACGCAATCTGCCGCAACATCGCCTGTTTTTCTGGACTTTCAATGGCATCAGGCGAAATTTGTAATTTCTTATGATCCACATCCCAAGCGTACAGCAACACCTTTGACGCTTCCTTATACAATTCTGCTCGATTTCTCGGCAATTCTTGGCGGCGGTTGAGAATTGCCATTATCGTCAGCAGCAGGGGATTTACGGCGAGTTCGGCAATAGCTTTAGAACTATCAATGGCATTTTGCAACCGCTGTTGTAAAATTTCCTTATCTGGATCTTTCGCCAGCGCCAAATCGTGCCAATTTTGGAGAAATTCTGCGATTTGTTCTGGTGCCAAATCTTGCAGCGTGAAGTGACGAAACTCGGCATTTCCCAAAGGTTCCGGGTTATATCCAACAATGCGGGAAGTCACCACGACTCGCGCTTTTTTGTATTCGTTGGTAAAGCTAATAATTTCGGTGATTACCTCTTCTTGGCGATCGCGATTTATCACCTCATCCAACCCATCAAACATCACCAAGGCACCATGCGATCGCAATTGTTTATCCAAATCTGCCTGATTTAGCTTTTGGATCGTGCGAGTTCCCTGGTGGAAAAACTTCAAAAAGCTGGTAGGTGCTGCGCGATCGGGTGCGTATCCCCGCAACTCTACTAATAATGGTAACTGCTCGGTTGGTTGCTCTGCCCACTGCAAAGCCAGATATTGTAATAAAGTCGATTTTCCCGAACCCGGATCGCCTAAAATTACCACATAAGGAAGTTTGGGATCTTTAATAACTTCTAAGATCGATCGAATCGGTTGTTGAAAATAACTTTCCCGATAGCGATGTAAATCTTCTTTGGTAAATTCCGCTTCAATTTGTCCAGATTCGCATAAACTGCGCTGAATTTCTTTCGGCAAATCGTAGCGCGAAGGCGGTAATGCTTCCCGCACCATTTGCGGAATAAACATTTTCCACAATTTCAGGCGATACTGATCGTTTGTCATATCAACAACGTTCAGTTTCAGGTAGCCGTAAAACTCCTGTAAACTTTCCCGATATAGTTCTAAATCGAGTTTAGGAATAATTCCTGCGATCGCTTCTAATGCTTTCGCTGAAGCCGCTGTATTTTCCGCAATACTTTCTAAGTTTTCCGAATCCAAAATTGCTCTTAATTCATCCGACTCTCGCCGAATTTCCACCACCTTTCGGCAATAACGTTTAGCAATTAATTCCCAATCAAATCCAGAAGGTAAGGACTTTAAATCTAAGGTTTTCCAAATCTTCTCTAATGCTTTAGCATCAATTATTTGACAATCTCTTTTAAAGGCACTACCCAAAATTTCTCGCGTCGTTTTATCTTTCAGAAATAAACTCAGAGATTTGCTGTATTCTTTCGCCTCTTGTTTATTCAAACCTTGCGCCTGTAACTCGTCCTGCACCAACTCCAAAAACTGTTTGATAGCTTTCTTGGTAGCAGTAGGCAGAATAATTTCCAGACCCTTTTGAGAAATGCCACTTGGTAAACTTTTAAAGAAATCTTTTAACCAATCTTTCGCTGCATCCTTGGCGATTTCGTCTAATTTTAGCTCTTTGAGAACCTGCTGGAAAACAAACCCAGTTAGCCAAGCAATCCCCGCTTCCAACATAGTTTTGACTATAAACTCTGAAATTATCCACAAGTATAGCTTTTAACAATAGAGACTGCGTAGGTAAGAAATTAATGCGAGATGCAAATTTACCAACTACCCATTATACCAAATCCGGGTTGATTAACCCTTTTTTGGAGAACCGCGAAGACGCGAAGATCGCAAAGAAAGAAGAAAGAAGATAAAGGGGGTTCTTAACCCGGATTTGGTATTACCTATTACCAATTACCTACAAAACAATAAAAAATCCTGTAGTTACTGAAAACAACAGGACTAAAAAAAACTAATGGGGGTAGAACAAAAGGAAATTACTTGCTAATATATTTCGCATTTTCCCAAAGTTTTAGTAACGGCGTTGTTGCCGATTATTACCGTCCCAGCCGCCACCCGCAGAAGCTTTTCTATTATCTTCACGAGGTTTAGCTTTATTAACTTTTAAATCGCGACCCATCCACTCAGCGCCATCCAAAGCTTCGATCGCAGCATCTTCTTCTGCATCTGTGGACATTTCCACAAAACCAAAACCTCTGGGACGACCTGTTTCCCGGTCTGTTGGTAAGTGAACTCGCTTAACAGTTCCATACTCTGCAAACACATTAGTTAAATCTTCTGCTTGAACCGAGTAAGAAAGGTTGCCTACATAAATGGACATGAATGATCTCCGAAGCCAGAGTAGTCTAAATTACATAGCAATTGAGATTCGGAGACAAGTCTGCCTATATTATTTGTAAATACTAAAAACACAAGCCGCACCGAATTCAATCTCGCTACATAAGTATAACATAAAAATGTTTTTATTTTATGGTAAAAATTCAACTTTTATATCAACAGTTACCCTGAGATAACCATACTGAAATCGACATCTTTTAAAGTAGCACAGCCACTTAAAGCCATAGCTAAATCTAATTCATCCCTTAACAGTTCTAACACTTTTTGTACACCTAGCTGTCCATCAACAGCTAAACCCCATAATACAGGTCTTCCTAAAAGTACTGCTTTTGCTCCCAATGCTAAGGCTTTTAAAACATCAGTACCGCGACGAATACCGCCATCCACCAAAATTTCTGCTTTGTCTCCCACTGCTGCGACAACATCAGTTAAAGCATCAATAGAAGCGATCGCACCATCCAATTGTCTACCCCCATGATTGGAAACAATTATCGCTTTTGCTCCATATTCTACCGCTCGCAAAGCATCATCTCCGCGCAAGATTCCTTTTACTACTAAAGGTAGAGGCGAAATTGACTGTAACCAGTCTAAATCTTTCCAAGTTAAAGCCGGGTTAAGCTGTTCTAAAAAATAGCTAAATAACCCAGATTCATCTTGATGATAAGAAATTTCTAAATCAGTTATATTTGCTAAATTTGCTAATTCCATTCCTGGAGGTAATACAAATTGATTGCGTCTATCTTTTTCACGCCTTCCTAAAACTGGTGCATCCACAGTTAAGCATAATGCTTGAAAACCTGCTTTGTAAGCCCGTTCTACTAATGATTTAGTCAGTTGGCGATCTCGATGCACGTATAATTGAAACCAACGCAAACTATCAACCGCCGCCACAGTTTCTAAAGTCTTAGTTGCCAAAGTACTTAATACCATTATTGTTCCCAATTCTCGCGCCGATGAAGCCGTTGCTATCTCTCCTTCAGGATGCGCTAAACACTGAAAAGCCATTGGCGCAATTAAAATTGGCATCGTCAACTTTTGACCGAGAATAGTAGTACTTAAATCTCGCTGACTCACATCCACTAACATTCGCGGACGTAATTTATACCTATTAAAAGCCGCACGATTATCCTTTAATGTTACTTCATCCCATGCCCCACTAGCATAATAATCAAATGCCATTGGCGATAAACGCGCTTGTGCTAGTGGTTCGTATTCAAATAAATTAATAAGTTTAACAGTCATTCGATTTTAGATTTATCGACAAGCTGGATCGTTATCCAATTATATACTCGATCGAATTGCCATCAGAGAAATTTCTGTTAAGTTAGAATTAATAGTTATTTGACACTAGTATATGCAAAAGTTTGTCCTTGCGATCGGCAGCGCCGCAACTATTTTTATCCTATTCCTCGCCATCCGTACTTTCGGTAGCGCCCCATCTCAATCATCAGCTTTGCAAGTAGCTCAACAACCAAATTGTAAAGATCCGCAAACGCAACTAGAAATCAACATCTGTGCTGGCATAGAATATCGAAATGCTGATAAAAGACTCAATCAAGTATACCAACAATTAATGCCTAAATTATCTGCCGCAAGAAAACAAAAATTCATCTTAGCTCAAAGAGCTTGGATTAATTTTCGCGATGCTAATTGCGAATTTGAAAGGAGTCAATTTGAAGGCGGAACAATAGCTCCTGCAATTCAAGCTGGTTGTCTGACACAATTAACAAAAACTCGAACAGCACAGTTAGAAAAATATATAAAATCAGATTTATAAGCTTGGATAAAGTATAATCTTTTTAATCCATTTTAGTGAATCAAAATAGTTTTGTATGAAATCCAAATCAATTCTGGGAGTAGTAGCTATTTGCACCGTTATTAGTAGCAGTTTTTTAATGTTACCTTGGCAATCAACAACGGTTTTCGCTCTAATAAACGTTCCCACTAATCAAGTTATTTCACCAATTAAAGGTAAAACACAAGTACCGATATTGATTCCGAGCAAGCTACCTTTTAGCGAACTAGAAAAAGTATATTTTAATAGTGAAGTAACAGACAAAGGTTACAGTGTTTCATTTAATTACACGCCTGATTGTCAAGGAACACCTTGTTATATTGGTTCTATTGAAGCAGAAAGAGGCGGTGAATTTATTAAGCCAGAAAGAGGCATAACTAGAGCATTTAAAAGGGTTAGGTTAGCAGGAGGAAATCAAGGAGTATTTCATAATGGCTGTGGTGCATATTGCACGGCTACATTGGAATGGAAATATCAAGGAATTTTGTATCGAGTAACTATTAAAAATGGAGAAGAAAAAGATTTAATTGCCATTGCTAATTCAGCAATTCAAGCTGGTAGACGTTAAATTTTATAATTTTCAGTTACCAATCTGAATTGCAAATGGCGTTTCCTTCAGAAGAATAAGGATCGACACGCCATTGCAATTCCTGATTAATCGCCTTTAAACTATAGTTTTCAGCCTCTAAATGAGCTACTTTTGCTTCCAACTCTTGAATCTGATTTTGGTAGATTTGTTGTAGCTGGATAAACTTGTCAAGTTCCTGCTTTGGCAGTACTAAACTGCTACGCATTTAAATTGAATATTTAGGCTGATGGGGAGATGGGGGGATGGGGAGAGGGATTGACGGTTTTTGCCTAACACCAAAAATATACAATTTAGATGCGATGCAAGCTTAATAAGTAAATCATGAAACAATTATCCTATTTAAGGATTAGGTTTTATATTCCCAACATAGTTTTGCTTTCCCAGCAGTAGCTCAAATGTGATTCAGACGTAAATTTTTGTTAAGATTCGCGGTAAACTCCCCCATTTTTTGAGGCATAAATTCTTTTGCCATTTTTCCAGGCAAAAGAACGAGGTTTTCGCCATGTTTTTGATTCGCGCTTGCGACAAGCAGTAGCATCTAATTCAGACATTTCCATTACTAGTTTATTAAACTCATGCTATTTATCCTTTAAGGACGAGTTGATAGATCCGGCAAATTGACAAGCAAAGATTGTCAAAGTCATCCATGACATTTGAAAGTCGTCCCCAGAGAAATTATTTTTCAATTTTTTAGTTTCAATAGGGTTGAGCGAAGGGTAGAATTTATCTCGGATTCCTTGAGCAATAATCTGATTTCCTTTTCTTTGACTATGCCATTCTTCAATTTGCTCTGAGGTTTTAGCCTGCTGTAGTAACTGTTCGCCTGGTAAATTTTCTAAAAGCTGGGCGATTTGCTCTAAAAATTCAACATTGTTTTGAGTCATAAGTAAAACTAGGCTACTTTACTGAATCAGAGGGTCACGCACTGAGGTAGTCTAGATCAAGTGATTTGATACGCTCCTTTGACAATAATTGCTTTATGTCCCCTGCTGTTTCCAGTCCCCCGCGCATTATCCGCATTGCTTCTCGCAAAAGTCAACTTGCCCTAGTGCAAACCTACTGGGTACAAGAACAACTCCAGAAACACTTCCCTGACAGAACCTTTGAAGTCCACACCATGAGTACTCAAGGCGACAAAATCTTAGATGTTGCCTTAGCCAAAATTGGCGATAAAGGACTATTTACCAAAGAACTAGAACTGGGAATGATTAACCAGGAGACAGACTTTGCTGTTCATTCCTTGAAAGACCTGCCGACTAGATTACCAGAAGGCTTAGTTTTAGGTTGCGTTACCGAAAGGGAAAACCCTGCTGATGCTTTGGTAGTGCATGAAAAATTCAAAGACAAGCAACTCGAAACCTTACCCGAAGGCGCAGTGGTGGGAACTTCTTCCCTGCGACGTTTAGCTCAGTTGCGCCATCGCTTCCCTTATTTGACATTTAAAGACATTCGGGGGAACTTGAATACCCGACTGGCGAAATTAGATGCTGGGGAGTTCGATGCCATAATTTTAGCAGTCGCGGGATTACAAAGGTTGGGAATGAGCGATCGCATCCACCAAGTCATCCCCTCCGAAATTTCCCTCCACGCCGTCGGACAAGGTGCATTAGGCATCGAATGTCGTGCCGATGACACCGAAATTCTCTCCCTCATCAAAGTATTAGAACACACCCCCACCGCCCAACGCTGTTATGCCGAACGCGCCTTCTTGCGAGAACTAGAAGGTGGTTGTCAAGTACCCATTGGTGTTAACACCGTCATCGAAGGCGAACAACTTACCCTCACCGGAGTAGTTGCCAGTTTAGATGGACAAAAATTAGTCAAAGATAGCATTACCGGAAATGCTACCGATGCCGAACAACTGGGTACACAACTAGCACACACATTGCGCGAACAAGGAGCTTCCGAAATTTTAGCCCAAATCTTCGCTGAAGTCGGACGGTAACATATTAAAGTGTTGAGTTATGAGTGTTGAGTTTTGAGTTATGAGTTTTAAGTTAATTCAAAACCCATAACTCAAAACTCAAAACTTTACTAGAAGCAGTATTCTTTCTTGCTAAACTTCTCTAACGAACTATTTCAGGCAACCCCAAAAAAAAATGCGGATTCTATTTGTTGCAGCTGAAGCAGCCCCCCTAGCAAAAATAGGCGGTATGGGGGATGTCGTTGGTGCCCTGCCCAAAGTCCTCAGAAACATGGGGCATGATGTTCGGCTTTTTATGCCTTACTATGGCTTCTTGCCGGACAAAATGGACATTCCCAAAGCCCCAATTTGGAACGGCAGTGCTATGGGGCAAGACTTCGCTGTTTATCAGACTCTCTTCCCCAACAGCGATGTTCCCTTGTATTTATTCGGTCATCCAGCATTCTGGCCCCGACGGATTTATTTTGGAGAAGATGAAGACTGGCGGTTTACCCTGTTTTCCAATGGCGCAGCCGAGTTTGCCTGGAACTACTGGAAACCAGATATTATTCACTGCCATGACTGGCACACGGGGATGATTCCTGTGTGGATGAATGAAGACCCGACTATTAAAACAGTCTTCACGATTCACAATTTGGCATATCAAGGCCCTTGGCGTTGGCGTTTGGAACAAATTACCTGGTGTCCTTGGTATATGCAAGGTGATAACACGATGGCAGCAGCAATTCTGTTTGCTGACAAAGTGAATACAGTTTCGCCTACTTATGCCGAACAAATTAAGACCCCTGCTCACGGTGAACGTCTCGAAGGGTTGTTATCTTATGTCAGTGGCAAGTTAAGCGGTATTCTTAACGGCATTGATACTACTAGTTATGACCCAGCTACAGACAAACACATTGCCAGAAACTTCACAGTCGATACGATTGAAGAACGCCGCTTCAATAAAGTTGCTCTCCAAGAAGAAGTCGGTTTGGAAGTCAATGCTAATGCTTTTTTACTTGGTTTGGTGTCGCGGTTGGTAGAACAGAAGGGAATCGATCTGATGATTCAGATTTTAGACCGCTTCATGTCCTATACAGATTCGCAGTTTATCCTTTTGGGTTTGGGCGACCCCTACTACGAAAACCAAATGTGGCAAATTGCTTCTCGTTATCGTGGTCGGATGTCTGCTTATATCCTGCAAAGTGATTCTTTAGCCAGAAGAGTTTATGCTGGGACGGATGCGTTCTTAATGCCCAGCCGTTTTGAGCCTTGCGGAATTAGCCAAATGTTGGCGATGCGTTATGGTTCTGTGCCAGTTGTGCGGCGTACTGGTGGTTTGGTTGATACTGTGACTCACCATGAACCGACGGATCACGCAGGTACAGGTTACTGTTTTGACCGCTACGAACCTTTAGACCTTTATACCTGTTTAGTTCGGGCGTGGGAAGCTTTCCGGTACAAGAAGGAATGGCGCGAACTGCAACAACGGGGAATGCGGATGGATTTCAGCTGGTATAAGTCCGCTTATGAATACGAGAAGTTGTACAAATCTCTTGTCAATCCTTCAACCGATCAACAACCAGAATTAGCTAATGCTTAAAGTTAAGGTACTGTTGAGCTAATTTCTCTGTGTTTTTCTTGACAATTTGACAAAGTTATGTGTTTTGGTAAGTGCGATCGCTCTTTGTGGTGCGATCGCACTTTATTTATGCTGGGGACTAGGGACTGGGGATTTGGGACTGGGAAAGTTTTGAGTATCCCCTTGTCTCCTTGTCTTCCCTGCCCCCCTGCCTTCCTGCTACTGCACGCTACCCGGAGGAGGGATGATGATATTTATAGGTTGGTTAGTTTGAGAGGGTTGTACTATGCGTCCGGTTCCGGGGGGTAGGGGGATGACGGCGGGTTTATTGCGATCGCCAGATATTCCGGTTTCTGCTGGGGGTGGAGGTAGATTTGCTGGAAGATTGAACACTGGCTGTTGTTCGGTTTCTGGTACAACTAGAGGCGAAGTACTAGAGTTGCTAGTTTGGGTGGGGGTTTCCACTGTACCAACCATTTGCCGTAGGTAGGACTTGGGATCTTCTGCTACCCAGCCTAAATCGGAGTTATAACGCACCTCAAAATGTAAATGGGCAGTTTCGGTATCTGGGCTACCTGAAGTACCAACAGTTCCTAATTGTTGCCCTTGTCTTACTGGTTGTCCAGTAGTAACAGTAATACTACCCAAATGTGCATAGCGCGTTTGTTGCCCTTCTTGATGATTTACGACTACCAAATAACCATAATCTCCGCGATCGCCAGCATAAGCCACTACGCCATCCCCAGCAGCTAAAACTGGCGTACCTGGGTTAGCGAGTAAATCTAACCCACTGTGAAAAAATACTTTGCGCGTACTCGGATGCAGCAACCAACCATATCCCAGCGCCACAGGTGCAATATTTGGTAAAGGAAAGCCTTTGAGATTGGAATTCTCAATAAAATTATTGTTGCCCGCTGGAGACCAGTTTACCCCTGGCAAAAAGACAATTCTCAGGTCTTCCTGACAGCCGTTAGCTTCATATACTAAAATCTCTCGGACTTTATAAGCCGCAGCTACTTCTCGCCAAGTTTGATTTGGGGGAACTTCTACCGCTATACCATTAAAAGGAGGAATGATGATTTCACTTCCTGCGCGGACTTCGCCTTGTCTGATGCTAGGATTCATTCCCATCAAGGTGGCAGGAATCAGGTTATAAAGTCTGGCAATACTGTCTATTGTCTCCCCTGGCGCAACTAAGTGTCTTTTGAGCCTGGATAAAGCTGGTTCAGGACAGTTGAGGTTATTAGCCTCGGCTGCATTGGCTTTTATTCCCACAATGGGAATATTTAGCCATAAAAGTGTGATGAGAAGGGTCAGTTGTCCTTTGTTAATTTTCATTTGCCGATCGTTCCATATCCTTCGCCATTTGTTATCTTCAAATTTTTATAGCCCTTTGTTCCCAACATAAGCTTCACTGCCCCTGATCGGGCAGGTCGCCAAAAAAGAACAGGCTAAATTAGATTTTGATTACTAGTTTCTGTGTGTTTGGGCATCATAAATTATGAGTTTATCTTTTAAACAACTGACTCTTTATTTAACTTTACTGAGCTTAGGTGGTGGGGCAGGTATTCTGGGTAGCCGCTATCTACAATCAGAAAATCCGATCAGACAGACTGCCTCAATGACACCCATGATCCAGCAGCCGCTACCACCTCAGCCCAGCCCATCGTTCAATAGGCTGCCGATTTCACCGAGTAATGTTAATTTTATCGCCGAGGCAGCCCAAAAAGTTGGCCCAGCAGTAGTTCGGATTGATGCGGCGCGTAAAGTAGAAACTCCTTTACCAGAACTGTTTCAAAACCCTCTATTTAGAGGGTTTTTTGGTAGTGAGAAGCCTGTTCCATCCGATGAACGGGTAGAACGGGGTACGGGATCGGGTGTAATTTTGTCTACAGATGGGCGGTTGGTGACTAATGCTCATGTGGTGGCAGGAGCAGATATTGTCAGAGTAACGCTCAAAGATGGTCGATCTCTGGATGGTCAGGTGATCGGTGTGGATCAACTTACTGATGTAGCGGTGGTCAAAATTGAGGCGAAGGATTTACCGACGGCGCGGGTGGGTAGTTCACAAAATTTGATTCCGGGAGAGTGGGCGATCGCAATTGGTAATCCCTTGGGTTTGGATAATACCGTCACTGTGGGGATTATCAGCGCCACAGGACGTTCTAGTTCCCAAGTCGGTGTCCCAGATAAAAGAGTTAATTTTATTCAAACTGATGCTGCCATTAACCCTGGAAACTCTGGGGGGCCTTTATTAAACTCTAATGGAGAAGTAATTGGGATTAATACAGCGATTCGAGCTGGTGCTCAAGGGTTAGGTTTTGCTATCCCGATCGAAACTGCTCAAAGAGTCGCTAATCAACTGTTTGATAAAGGGCGTGCAGAACATCCATTTTTAGGCGTTCAAATGGTGACTCTCTCTCCAGAAATGAGAAACAAAATTAGTCAAGAAACAGATTTGAAAATTACTCAAAACCAGGGGGTGTTAATCGTGCGAGTTCTGGAAAAATCCCCAGCGGAAAAAGCAGGTCTACGCGCAGGTGACATCATCGAGAAAATTGGCGATCTGACTGTTCAAGATACTTCTGCTGTGCAGCAAGTGGTGGAATCTAACGAGGTTGGTGTTGTCCTGGAAATGGAAGTGAACCGCAATGGTCGCAGACAAAAGCTCCAGGTAAAGACAGGAGTTTATCCTAAAAAACTGAATTAGCACCAATTTTAGATTTTAGGGGATTTTAGATTCTTTAGTTAATTTCTGCGATCTTCAAGCTTGCGTAACTGTGAATCTAAAATCTCAAATCTAAAATTGATACAGGTTCACTTCCTGAGTAATTACGGAGAGTGCCATTGGTTTAAAAGGCTGACCCACCAGATTTTTCATCTTTGGCTGAGTCTGAGAGTGTATGCGACCCTAAAAGACTCTCTTCTAACTGCATCCTTTGTTCCATCTGGCGGAGAAAATAACCAGTCATCATCGCGGAAGCTAGCAGCCCAGCCAAGTTTTCCCGGTCTGTAGTAATTTCGACATTAAAATGTTCCCCAGGCAGCATCCCCACTAAACCTTGGACGTTCTGGGAAATAATTTGTTTGATTTCGGGACTGACTGACTTAGCTACACGCTCCAAAACCTCCGGCGACTGATGCTGGAGATAAGTCAACAACTCATTAGTTTGAGTATCTTGCGCGTTGCTACTGAGATGGTTTGGGTTAAAGACCATGTGAATCCCACTTGTTTTACTATTACTAATCTAATCGATTTTGATATGAATGAAGGGGATTGGGGACTGGGGAC
>NZ_JADEWG010000323.1 GCF_015207735.1 [Phormidium] sp. LEGE 05292 | reverse complement strand
TTAATAATAGAATTAAGCTCATTATTCGACAAAGCTATGGCTTTAAAAGCTTTGAATCTTTGCGAGAAAAGCTGTTAGCTTGTTTATTTAAATAAGATTTACTTATCCCCACAGGTACGGGAGAGCCATAACAATGGTTTCACCTGAACGCTATAGTTATTAGCATCTAGTGCAGGTAATGTAGGAAAATCATCTGAATTTGCACCTCTGATTTGGTATTTACCACTAGCACAAGACAAGCTGACAACTGATTTAGCATTAGCTGTAACTGTCAGTTTACCAACTGGTAAGCGAGAGGTAATGCTTTGTAATAGTTTAGCTGGTAGTATCACCATCCCCTGATGTTCTACATTGGCTTCACAACTAACTGTAATTCCTAAGTTATAATCAAATCCAGTTAGCTTTACCTGTCCATCAGTTGCTGCAACTAATACATTCCCTAAACTAGGATGAGTAGGTTTATTGGGAACTGCTAATAGGGCTGTTGATAGTTTAGCATTGAATGTTTCTACCTCTACTTCAAATTTAAGTTTAACTTCATCAGTAGAGGTTAATTGACTATCAACTTGGCTAAGTTCGGCATCAGAACTTGTTAATTCTTCGCCTTCAACAGGGGATGGAACTACTTCGGTAACAGTAGACTTTTCTAGAACTTGGGTTGAGTTTTTTCGAGGCATAAGCTAAGAGAAATAACTATCACATTCTCCTAGCGTTAGCTAGTACCAAAAGGCAAAAGGCAGAAGGCAGAAGGCAAAAGGGAAAAAGGCAGAAGGGAAGAAGACTTGCTTTTCTTAACTGATTAGTTATTTCTGCCTCACAGCACTAGCAAGATGCGTGATAGTTAGTTGTTCAAACTGCAATAGTATTTGCTAATGTGACTTCCCAAACTAAGCGATTTTGAGCTAATTTTAGAAGTGCATCTTTAGCTTGGGCAAGTTTTTCTATTAACTCAATCCGTTGATAGGAATGCCACCACAAGAATTGCAGATAATCAATTAACCATAATTGCTGAGAGTGTTCTAAATTATGGTCAATTGTTTTAGCCAATGACAATGCTGCCTTTAAATTGGATGGTAAACTACTACATTGCTGAAGAACTTCTTCAGGGATTGATTGCAGCATTTGATAAGATGAAATTGCTGCACCAGGACTTCCCTGTGCCATGTTGAGTAACATCGGATTATCCAAAATTTGCTGTTCTCCTGCTTGGGTTAAAACTCGAGCAAAATCATCATTGGATAAGCGACGAAAAGGAATTAACTGACACCTCGATACAATTGTTGGTAATACTTCTTGAATCCGAGAGGTAAGCAAGATAAACAACGTATTAATTGGTGATTCCAATGTTTTTAGTAATGCTGATGCGGCTTGATGATTTAAGCAATGTGCTGCTTCTATGACGACAACTTTTTGTGCAGCAATCATCGGTTGAGTAGCAGCAAATTCCACTAATTCTCTCACCTGGGAGATGCGAATTACTGGTGCAGTTTTCCGGTTAATTCCATGTGCGATAGCGGCGGTTTCGGTTAGCAGTTTATCTAACTGCTGATAGGTAGGCATCACCCACAAGATATCTGGATGTTTGTTGCTAGAAAGTTCAGCAATATCAATCGATTCTTGTGCAGGCATCAACAATGCTTGAATTAAACATTTAGCAGCCAAACGCTTACCTACACCATCTAAACCAGCAAATAGAAAAGCATTAGAGATACGCTTACTATTAATGCTAGCTTTGAGTAATTTAATAGCTGTTGGTTGACCAATTACTGAAGCGAAATGTTGGCAGTTGACTGTTGTTTCCATAACTCAAATGCTTGCCAATTTCTAGGATTATTGATTGGGGGATAGGGGTTGGGG
>NZ_JADEWG010000064.1 GCF_015207735.1 [Phormidium] sp. LEGE 05292 | reverse complement strand
CAAGAAAACTCTGTAGGGGCGGGTTTAGTACATAATCTTTGTACCGCACAAACAATCTCTGGGCAAAACCCGCCCGTACAAACTAAAAACTAAAAACTTTCCCGTTTCTGCACTTCCCTTACTAAAATGTACCGCTTTAGACCAATAGCTGTATGACCGCATAATATAAGCAAAAAAATCGAAAATCTAAAATCAAAAATCTAAAATTCTTATGACCCAAGCAGTTTCTCGATCGCAAATTCAAACATTTCTCGCCCAGACAGAACCGTTTAACCAACTGGAAAACAGCACATTACAAAAGCTAGCCGCTGAATGCCAGTTATTGCGGTATCGCATTGGGCAACCAATTATCCAAAAAGAAGCCACACCTAGCCAAGTAGCTATTGTTTACATGGGACAAGTGCGGGTGTTAGCTTACGACCAACGCACGCAAAACCCGGTCAGCTTGTACATGGCGGGGCCAGGGAAAGTGCTAGGCTGGGCGGCATTAGTGCGCGGAGAAGGTTGCGAAACTGCGATCGCATCAGACGAAGTGATCTGCATTACCATTCCCACCGAGGTATTTTTATCCTTCATCAATCAAGAACCAATCCTGCGCCAAGCCTATCGCGAACAAGCAAGTATTAGTGAAGTATTTGAACTTTTAAGTTTAGAATTACAACGTCGGGCAATAGCTACAGTCAACCTGAAAGAACTGACGGGAGAAGTTTTCCCCCACGCCAAAGTAGTTAACCTCCCGAACGGTCAAGCTACCTTGCCAGAACTCGATCGCAATCTGTTATGGATGGTTAGTAGTGGCATGATCGGCGCATTCTCCAACGGTAGCCGTTTTCCCATCCAAGATGTCGGTAGTTGGGTACCCGTCAAAGGCAAACAAGGCGGTCGGTTATTGGGAGTACCCATTTCTGCCTTACCACAAGCAGCAAAAACAGTACAAGTAATAGAAGCAGCCACACAGACAGAGACAGAGGAAGCACAAACAGATTCCCACTCACCAGTTACCAGTCCCCAGTCACCCTACGACGAAATTCCCTACGCCTCGGAAATAGCTGCTAAAACTGAACCAGTCATAGTCTCAGAACGTCCCTTTCAATATTTTAAAGGGCGTGGCCCAGTTGAAGCGCCCTTAGCTTGCTTTAAGATGCTAGCTAAGTATTTGGGCGTGAATTTCCGGCGAGAAATCATCTATAAAATTATTGATAACCAAAATAAAACCAAAGGCGGACTCACCCTCCTTACCTGTGGTGGCATAGCCGAAATGATGGGTATTAGCGCCCAGTTAGTTCAAGTCCAAGCCGCCGCAGTTCCCAGGTTAAGAGCACCAGCATTGATTCAATGGCAAGATAGCTTTGCCGTACTCTACCAAATTAGTGAAAAAGAATTAATGCTGGCAGTACCCGAAGAGGGAATTCGCCGCCGCACACCCAAAGAATTTGCCGAATCTTGGGGCGCAGAAGGACAAGTATTATTACTGCAACCCCGTCCCGAAGGACAAAGAGAAAAATTCAGCCTGCGCTGGTTTTTACCTGCAATTAAAAAACATAAAAAAGTCCTGATTGAAGTATTTATCGCTTCTTTCTTGGTACAACTTTTTGCTTTGGCAAATCCTTTAGCCACTCAGGTAATTATTGACCAAGTAATTAAAGACCGCAGTG
The DNA here is from genome assembly GCF_015207735.1 of [Phormidium] sp. LEGE 05292. Classification (GTDB taxonomy): domain Bacteria; phylum Cyanobacteriota; class Cyanobacteriia; order Cyanobacteriales; family Aerosakkonemataceae; genus Floridanema. The sequence continues at coordinate 35,165 of NZ_JADEWG010000064.1, read as the reverse complement.
ATAGCATTCTGCATAGTGTGGGGTTATTGCTGTTAGTCGTGGCAGTTTTTGAAGCGTTACTGACATATATCAGGACGACTTTATTTGTTGATACTACCAACCGAATAGATATTAGTTTGGGTTCAGAAGTAATTGACCACATGCTGAAATTACCTCTGAACTACTTTGATAACCGTCGGGTAGGGGAACTAGCCGGACGGGTAAACGAGTTGGAAAATATTCGGCAATTTCTCACAGGGACGGCGTTAACTGTGGTGTTGGATGCGCTGTTCTCTGTGTTTTACATTGCCTTCATGTTGGTTTACAGCGTACCACTGACTTTGGTGGCTTTATCAACCATTCCGTTATTTGCCATTTTGACTTTAACAGTTGCACCGATCGTCCAACGCCAACTCCGCACCAAAGCTGAACGCCACGCCGATACCCAATCATATTTAGTAGAAGTGCTATCGGGGATTCAAACAGTTAAAGCCCAAACAATTGAGTTAAAATCCCGGTGGAATTGGCAAGAAAAATACGCCCGTTATGTGTCAGCAGGGTTTAAGACGGTATTAACTTTTAGTACTGCGAGTTCTCTATCTGGATTCTTTAATAAATTGTCTGGGTTATTGCTGTTGTGGGTAGGCGCTTACATGGTAATTTCTAACCCACCGCAATTGACTTTAGGACAATTAATCGCTTTCCGCATCATTGCTGGATATGTCACCAGTCCATTGTTACGTTTAGTGCAGTTGTGGCAAAACTTCCAAGAAACAGCCTTGTCTATTGAACGACTCAGCGACATTTTGGATGCACATCCTGAAGCCGATGAAACCAACAATACGAATATTGCCATGCCAGCAATTCAAGGTGGTGTGACTTACGAAAATTTGTCGTTCCGGTTTAATCCCAGTGGCCCATTGCAACTGGTGAATATTAATTTAGATTTTGAACCAGGAACTTTTGTGGGCATTGTGGGTCAAAGTGGTTCCGGTAAGAGTACTTTGATGAAATTGCTACAACGGCTGTATGAGCCAACAGCGGGCAGAATTCTCGTCGATGGCTACGATATTGCTAAAGTGGAGTTGTATTCCTTACGTCGTCAAATTGGGATGGTGTTGCAAGATACCTTGTTGTTTAATGGCACAATCCGGGAAAACATTAGTTTAACTAACCCAGAAGCGACCGACGAGGAAATTATCGAAGCTGCTAAAATTGCTGTTGCCCATGACTTTATTATGTCTTTGTCTAATGGGTATAACACAGTGGTTGGTGAACGGGGTTCCTCACTTTCGGGAGGACAAAGACAAAGGATAGCTATAGCTAGGACTGTGTTGCAAAGCCCCAGAATGCTAATTCTGGACGAAGCTACCAGCGCCCTGGACTACCACTCGGAACACCAAGTCTGTGAAAACTTAGGAAAGGCTTTTACAGATCGAACAGTCTTCTTTATTACTCACCGTCTGAGTACTGTTAGAGGTGCAGATTTAATATTGATGATGGATCAAGGTGCAGTTGTCGAACAGGGTACTCACAAAGAACTGATGGCGCTGAAAGGTCGTTATTATTGCCTCTATCAGCAACAGGAATCAGAAATAATGTAAGTTATTGGTCATTAGTCATTGGTTATTACCAAGAACCAATGACTAATGATAAGTGACAAATAACTATCAAAATTCAAAATATAAAATTTAAAATTCACAAGGAGAGTAAGAGCAAATGACTAATAAAGAAACAACCGAACATCATGGCAACGGCAATGGCAACGGTAATGGCAATGGCAATGGTTATGGTAATGGCAACGGTAATGGTAATGGTAATGGGAAGCATAATGTTGCTACTCAACTAAAGGAATTAGAGACAGTTTGGGAACCTAAAGCACAACCAATAATTAGAACTCCTTTACCTTTTCGCCCAGATGACCAACCTGTTATTTTAGAAAGACCATCTTGGTGGTCACACGCTTTTGTGTGGATGATTATTGGTGTGACTGGTGCTGGGTTATTGTGGGCTGGTTTTGCACCGCTCGATCAAAGTGTGCCAGCGCAGGGTAAGTTGGAAGCAGAGGGAGCAGCTAAAGAATTACGTGCGCCTAATGGTGGGGTAGTCAGAGAGATTTATGTCAAGGATGGCGATCGCGTCCAAAAAGGTCAAGTATTATTAGTACTGGACTCCTTAGCACCCCAAGCAGATTTAGATGCGCTAATCAGACAACGGGACATATTGCTGCGGGAAAACCAGTTTTACAATGGACAGTTTAAAGGACAATTAACTAGCGCGAGTATCGCTAATACTAGCCCCGAATTCCAAGAATTATTAAAGGCAAAAGTAGCTTTGCTATCGGAAAATGAATACCTTACCGCCTTGGCAAATGGTAAGGGTACACCGACGCAAGCTAGTAGCGATCCGTTTTTAACTAACCAACAAGGACTTTTAGCAGCTAGTCGGGCTGAATCTCAATCTCGTCAGGAAGCAGCTAGATTGCAAATAGAAGGGTTACAAGCACAATTAGCTCAGGTGCGAACTCAATTAAATGCTGCTGAGTCACAAATTCCTAAGTATAATGAGCAAGTCGCAACTTCGAGAGAGCGGGTACAGGCGGCGCAAAAGCAATTAGAAACTGCTCGACAGCAGTTACCAGGTGCAGAAAATAAGGTGAGAAATGCCAAGGAGTTGTTGGTTTCCGATCAAGCTTTAATGGAAAAGATTAGACCTGTTGTAGAGGCGGGGGCTTTGTCGGATTTGCAAGGTAGACGGCAATTGCAACAGATATTAACTCGCAGAAATGATGTAGTAGCTAGTGAAGCGGAATTGTTATCACGCAAGGATCAAATTGCTAGTATTGCTGGGGAAATTGCCGATCGCCAAAATGAACAGACGCTGCGGGAAACTGAGTTGTTGAAAACGCAAGCGGAAGCTCAACGTTTGCAAGAAGAGCAACAACGCTTAAATGCAGAAATTGATAAAGCCAAAAAACAATGGCAAAATGCGATCGCTTTTTCCGAAAAAGATGTGCGGACAAAAATTGCCGACAACCAAAAACGAATCGCAGAAATTGATAGTCAGTTAGCTCGGTTGCGCCTGGATAATCAGAAAAAGCTTGATGAAATTGACGCACAAATTACTAAAGCAAGACAAGCTGTACAATTCCAAAAAATTGAAGCTCCTGTGGATGGTGTAGTATTCAATTTGAAACCCACTGGCCCCGGATATGTGGTACGACAAATTGACAATGAACCAGTGTTGTCAATTGTTCCTGACGATCAATTGGTGGCGAAAGTCTACCTGAGTAACCGAGATATCGGACAGGTGGTTGATAGATTAACTAAGGATAAAGATGGTTTAACAGTAGAGGTGAATGTGGAGTCTTTCCCATCTACTGAATTTGGTACTTTGCAAGGGAAATTGACTTCTGCTTCTCTGGGATCGGATGTTTTACCACCTACTCAAGAACGTCCTTTCTATTCATTCCCTGCGAAAATTCAGTTGACAAATCAAACATTAAAGATTAATGGCAAGGAATTTCGAGTCCAGTCCGGTATGGCGGTGAATGCTAGCATTAAGGTACGGAGGCGAACTTTGCTGTCTATCTTTACCGAGTTGTTCCAAAAACAAGTTGATAATTTGGAAACTGTGCGTTAGGTGTAGAAGACAGCAGAAATTTTCTGATGTGTATGGATTAATTTCTGCTAATGCTTCCATCTCCTTGCATAATTGAATTCGATCGTCAGTGGGGTATAGCTTGGCTTGCTCCACTTATTTATTTTTTTTGTTTACCCTGAAATTTTTTTTCAAAATACACCAATTCAATATAAAATTAGGTCTGTCGATCTCACTGTCCGTTTATGAGCATCATTTCATCGTTGCAATTCCTGTTGCTATCTGGGCAATTGTAACGCGCAAATTTGCTCGATCGGTACCAGTTGCTTTGGGTATTTTTCTGATATTTTGCGTACCTAACTTTTGAGCTTTGCTTTTTTAGAATAAATAAATAGAGGAATTTACAAGGGTTAATGGTAATATAAATTGGCGAGGAAAATATGCTAGTAAAGTTTATACAAGTTTTTTCGAGATATCCAACTTATCTTTTTGTTGGGGGATGCGTCACTCTAGCAACAATTGTGATTCGCAGTCTGATTGGGTTGTTGATTCAAGATGATTCTACTGCTAAATATTTATCTTCTATAATCTTAACCTACATCATTGGAATCTACCTGAGTTTTGTTGCACATAAATCTATTACATTTAAGGTTAAAGATGATGTATCAACCTCTCAAACTTTAAAGTTTATAGCTATACATATTGTGGGAATGGCTATAACGTTAATATGCTCAATTAAATTACGTGAATTTTTTCTAGATTCTTGGTTGCCCCTTGAGGTATCAAAAATGTCTGCTTTTGCTTTCTCAGCTGTTATAGTTTCAGTTATCACATATTTTTTGAAAAAACGGATTGTCTTTAGGTGATCGCCCTGCGTTGCTAATTGCCTCTTGATGCAAATCCTAAAAAGCATCTGAATATTATGCTATTTACGTAATTTTTCCAGAAAGATTAAAATTAGTGAAGGTTGTTTTTGCACAATAATAAATTTTGACTTTGCTGATAGTTTCGGTTGGGGTTGACAAAAAGGGCATATTATGATTTTATCTTGAGAATTCGGCTGGCAATGAATGGAACAATTTAATTAATTTAGGTATGGAAAAGATTCAGGCTAAGAATACTGCACTTAAAGTTTTAGGTTTTAGTTTGGCGATCGCCCCGGCGTTGCTAATTGCCTTATTGATCTTGAAAAATAGCGTCAACGTTCCCTTTTGGGATGATTGGGGCGTTGGTGTATTCCTTTCAGGAGTTTTTCCCGAATTGAGATTAAGTTTAGAACAATTAATTTTCCAGCATAATGAAAGTAGATATGCGTTTCCCAGATTAATTTTTATAGCTTTAACCTATATGAATAATAGCATCTGGAATCTGACATATCAAATGTGGGTTAGTTTCGCTCTAGCTTGCCTAATTTCAATTAATATTTTTCATTTAATAAAATTGACCGTTAAGGGAAGTTTTCCGAAAGTACTCTTACTGACAATTATCTGTAATTCTTTAATTTTTGCGTCGATTCAATATGAAAATTGGCTGTGGGGAATCCAACTAATTGTGTTTATGCCTATTGCCTGTCTTACGACTTGTTTAGTAGTAATTTATTCGGGGATAAACAGAATATTTAAGTTGGTTATTTGTTTAATTCTATGTACGATTAGTACTTACTCTTATGCTAATGGAATGTTATCTTGGGTGATTATTTTCCCGGTTTTTGTTTTATCAAAATCTTGGAAATGGCGGTTTTTTATGGAAGAAAAATGGCTGTATGTCGGCTGGTTGACAGCTTTTACAGCTAATCTCTTTGTTTACTTTAATAATTATCAAAAGCCACAGCAAACTCCAGGTTTTATCTATGCTCTGGCTCATGTAGACCAAACAATTAAATACTTTCTTGCTTTTTTGGGTGCGCCTTTAGGTTGGGGAACAGTTAAATATGTTAAGTGGCAAACTTACGGTTTAGTTAATAATAATATCATCATTGGCTCATTATTATTCATCTTATTTTTAGCGACTTGTCTCTATTTTCTAAAGCATCGCCAAGAACAAGAGATAATTTATCGGATGACTGGCTGGCTAACAATTGGTTCTTATGCTGTAATTAGTGGGTTTGTTACTTCTTTAGGTAGGGTTGGTTTTGGTTTAGGTACTTCTCTTGCTCCGAGATACACAACTTTCTCTGTCTATCTACCTTTAGCTTTAATCTGTCTGGTTGCTATTATTTATGATGATGCCAAAAGCAGAAATTATTTAGAAAAACAAAGGCAAAAAATTGCCCAAATCGGGATGTTTATATTATTGGTGGGCTTTTTGTATTTGCATATCTTAACTTCGGGTCATGCAATACCGAATTATTATCAAATGAAACTCGATCGATTGAACGGCAAAACCTGTTTAGCGTTTATTAATGTGGTTAACGATGAAGAATGTTTGAAAAAAAAGGTATTTGACGTGAATAATATAAAACAAATTGTGAAAATTGTTGATAATAAAAACTTACTTGATACAAACTTTATCGAAACAAATAAAGTCCAAAATATCCAAGGAAGAATAAATGTTAGTGCAGATAGGTTAATCTATGGCTGGTTTGATATACTTAGACAAGATAAAGAGTTATATGTAGCTGAAGGATGGGCAAGATTACTGAAAAAGAAACAACCAGCAGACGCAGTGTTGTTAACTTATGAAAAAGGCAAAGATGAGGATATAATATTTGCTATTTCTGATACTAGAGTGAAAAGGGTAGATGTTGTCAACGCAACCAAAAACCCAGAATACTCTATGTCTGGTTGGCAAAAAACTTTTCCAGCTAGTAAATTGCCAAAAGGTTGGGTGAAAATCAAAGCTTGGGCATTTGACAGCGAGACGAATAAAGCTTATCAATTAGGTCGTACTCATGTAGTGAACAATCAAAGAATTAGCTTCAAGTCTGGTAATCAACAAAATTAATTGGTTTAGGCATGGAAAAGAGAAAGGCTAAAAATATTATCCTGAGAGTTTTAGGTTTTAGTTTTGCGATCGCCCCCGCGTTGCTAATTGCAATATTGCTCTTGAAAAATAGCGTCAATGTTCCATTTTGGGATGATTGGGCAGTTGGTGTATTCCTTTCTAGAGTTTTTTCCGAATTGAAATTAAGTGTAGAACAATTAATTTCCCAGCATAATGAAAGTAGATATGCCTTTCCCAGATTAATTTTTATCGCCCTAGCTTATCTGAATAATGGCAAATGGAATCTGACATATCAAATGTGGGTAAGTTTCGCTCTAGCTTGCCTAATTTCAATTAATATTTTTTATTTAATCAAATTAACTGTTAGAGGAAAGTTTCTCAAAGTAATCTTTCTGACAATTATCTGTAATTCTTTAATTTTTGCCCCGATTCAATATGGAAATTGGCTGTGGGGAATTCAACTAATTGTGTTTATGCCCATTGCCTGTATTACGACTTGTTTAGTAGTAATTTATTCGGGGATAAACAGAACAGCTAAGTTATTTATATGTTTAATATTATGTACAATTAGTACTTATTCTTATGCCAATGGAATGTTATCTTGGGTAATTATTTTCCCAATATTTGCTTTGTCAAAATCTGGGAAATGGCGGATTGTTAAGGAAGAAAAATGGCTGTATGTCGGCTGGGTGACAGCTTTTACAGCTAATATAGTTGTATACTTTAATAATTATCAAAAACCTCTACAAACTCCAAGTTTTATCTATGCTCTGGCTCATTTAGACCAAACAATTAAATACTTTCTTTCTTTTTTGGGTGCGCCTTTAGGTTGGGGAACATTTAAATATGTTTATTTGGAAAATTTCAGTTTAGTTAACAATAATATTATCATTGGTTTAGGGTTAATCATCTTATTTTTAGGTGCTTGTGTTTATTTTGTATGGCATCGCCAAGAGCAGGTAATAATTTATCGAATGACTGGTTGGCTAACCATTGGTTCTTATGCTGTAATTAGTGGGTTTGTTACTTCTTTAGGTAGGGTTGGTTTAGGGTTAAATACTTCTATTGCAGAGAGATATACGACTTTTTCAGTGTATCTTCCTTTAGCTTTAATCTGTCTGGCTGCCATTATTTATGATGATGCCAAAAGCAGAAGTTATTTAGAAAAACACCGCCAAAAAATTGCCCAAACTGGGATGTTTATATTATTGGTAGTTTTTTTGTGTTTGCATATCTTAACTTCAGAATTGGCAATCTCGCAAATGTATATGTTCAAGCTCGATCGATTGCAAGCTAAAAGTTGTTTAGCATTTATCAATGTGCTTGCAGACGAGAAATGTTTGACAGAAAAACTGTATCCAAATCTTCAGTACCTGAAACAAAATGTCAAAATAGTTAATGATAAAAACTTAATTGATATCAATTTTATCAATAATGTTAAAATCCAAGATATTCAAGGCAAGATGAATATTAGTGAGAATGGTTTAGGTTATGGCTCGTTTGATAAAGTGAGTCAGGATAAAGATTTATATGTAGCTCAAGGATGGGCAAGATTACTGAACAAAAAACAACTAGCAGATGCAGTGTTGTTAACTTATGAAAAAGGCAAAGATGAGGATATAATATTTGCTATTTCTGATACTAGAGTGAAAAGGGTAGATGTTGTCAACGCAACCAAAAACCCAGAATACTCTATGTCTGGTTGGCAAAAAACTTTTCCAACTAGTAAATTGCCAAAAGGTTGGGTGAAAATCAAAGCTTGGGCATTTGACAGCGAGACGAGTCAAGCTTATCAATTAGGTGGTATCCATGTAGTGAAGAATTAAGGGAATTGGCTCTCCCGTACTCAGGGTGATAAGTAAACCTAATTAATTAGCGAAGTAGAGACTCGGCATAATTAAGATTATTTGTGTTTCCGATTATCCCAGTCCCGTAGGACAGGCATCTTGCTTGTCATCCTCAGTGCCTAGTCCCCTTACATTAGGGTTCCACCACAAGTAGGGGAGAGCCTAATTATGAGATCTCACCTGCCCCTACACCCCTTTTTTTTCAAAATACCTCTTGCTTTTGGGGACTTAGAGAGGTAAACTGCTTAAAACTTATCACATTCTTGAGGCTGGAGACAATTTTGAGGTGCTTGGTTAAGAATAAGCACTTCCTTTTCATGTGTGGAAATGTTAATCAAGGGTGAGAGAGTGTATGTCATTTGTGTTTGAGCAGTCAACAAAAGAACAGGCTAAGGCTGAAAATCAGTCTATATTAATTATGATTCCAGTGTTTAATGACTGGAAAGCTGTAGAGTTGTTACTAATTTGCCTAGACGAACATTTATACCATAAAAACATCCAAGCTGATGTTTTAATTATAGATGATGCTTCTAGTATTCCGATTCACCAAGATTTTGTCTCGGCTCAATTAAATGCAATTAAAAAAGTAGAAATTTTAGAATTGCGGAGAAATGTTGGTCATCAAAGAGCGATCGCAATTGGTTTAGCATTTATTGAAGCAAATGTACCTTGTCAAGCTGTGGTGGTGATGGATGGAGATGGAGAAGATGAACCAAGGGATGTGATTCGCCTAATTCAAAAATGCCAAAGGAAAGGTTATGAAAAGGCGATTTTTGCTCGGCGGAGTAAGCGATCGGAAAGTTCGTTGTTTAAGCTATTTTATATCTTTTACAAGCGATTATATAAATTGCTCACTGGCCATGATATTCGAGTGGGTAACTTTAGCATAATTCCTTTCAAAGTACTTCGTAGATTGGTAGTAGTTTCGGAATTGTGGAATCATTATGCTGTTGGTTTGTTGAGAGCGAAAATACCTTATACAGAAATTTCTAGTAGCAGGGGAATTCGCTTGGCTGGCAAACCAAAAATGAATTTTGTTTCTTTAATAACTCATGGTTTAAGTGCAATTTCTGTTTATGGTGATGTAGTAGGAGTTAGGTTATTAGTTGCAACTGGTACGCTAATTGGATTTGCTTTTACGGCAATTAGTTTAGTCTTAATGGTCAGGTTTGCAACTAATTTGGCAATCCCTGGTTGGACATCTTACATTGTATTGCTACTATTTATAGTATTGATGCAAGCTGTAATGTTGTCGTTGTTTTTTAGCTTTATAGTCTTGAATGGGAGAGACAATTTGAGTTTTTTACCTAAGCGAGATTATCATTACTTTATCATGGGAGTTGAACGAGTTTTTCCGAAATTATGAGCAAAACAAACTACTCTTACGTGGGAAATGAACTAGAGCTATTTCGTTATGCAACTAATTGGAAAGCTTATTACAGTTCAATGATTCAGCCTTTTTTAGGTAAAGAAGTATTGGAAGTAGGTGCGGGAATTGGGGCGACAACAGAGTTACTGTGTAAAGGAAAACAAGCTCGTTGGTTATGTTTAGAACCTGATGCAATTTTAGCTAGCGATCTAAATTCTCTGTTGCTTGGTGGGCGGTTGCCAAAATGTTGTGACTTGCTGAAGGGAACCTTATTAGATTTAAGTGAAACAGAGCTTTTCGATAGTATTGTTTACATTGATGTTTTAGAGCATATTAAGGACGATCGCACTGAGGTAGAATTGGCAGCTAGCCACTTAAAACCAGGGGGATTTTTAATTGTATTATCTCCAGCGCATCAATGGTTATTTACTCCTTTTGATGCTGCGATCGGTCACTATCGTCGTTACAATAAAAGCAGTTTGTCAGCCGTTATTCCGGGAAACTTGCAAGAAATTCAATTGCAATATTTAGATTCTGTTGGTTTAATCGCTTCTTTAGCCAATAAGTTAATCTTAAAAAGCAAAATGCCAACACTCCAACAGATCAAAATATGGGACAAAAAAATGGTACCGTTATCTAAAATAATAGACCCTTTATTAAAATATTATCTAGGAAAATCAATTATGGGAATTTGGCAAAAAATTGATTAACCAGTGATATTAGTCCGGTTAATTTGTGGGGAGTAACTGATGAATAAGCGTTCCGAAATTTGGTATATTACAGCTTTTATTTTGATAATGATTCCTGCTTTTTTAATGGGAACCTTAATTTATCAAAATAGCCTGAATATACCATTTTGGGATGATTGGGAAATTGGTATCTTCTTAATTAAAGGACAAAGTGTTTAAAATAGGTAGGAATAATGTACTCCAAAATCCGTGAAAAGCTGGCACACAATTATCTGAAATTGGTATTTTTAAGTTTAACAATCATTCCAGCTTGCTTCATTCTGATTTTAATTTTGAAATACGCAGTTCGAGTTCCTTTTGGGGATCAATGGATTTTTGCTCCTCTGTTGGTTCGTTTTTTTGAAGGTAAACTTGATTTTGCTGACCTGATTTCGCAGCATAATGATAGTAGATATTTATTTCCCCGATTGATTTTTATTCCTTTGGCATATCTATCCCACTGGGAAGTGAGATATGAGATGCTAGTTACCTTATTGGTTGCTTGTGTAGTCTCTTTTAATATATACCGACTGAATAGATTAACAGTAGATATAAATTTAGAGAAAAGAATAATTATCTTAGTTATTACCAATTTATTCATATTTAGCCCTATGCAAGTTGAAAACTGGCTGTGGGGTATACAACTGATAGTTTTCATGCCAATTCTTTGTGTCACTTTTTCTGTATTAGTTGCTTACTCTGAGCTAAAAATATTATACAAATTTTTAATCTGCATGGCTTTGTCTACTATCAGCACTTTTTCTTATGCCAATGGCGTATTGTGCTGGGTAGTTGTTTTTCCAATTCTGGCTATGTGTAGTTCATGGACATGGAAAGATTTGCTGCGACGGAAGTGGCTGGTTGTAGGATGGTTGGCTGGTTTTACAGCTAATACAGTAATTTATTTATATGGGTATCAAAAACCATTAGGAACTCCCAGTTTTTTAGAAGCAATACTTCATCCGCAAAGGTCAATACAATTCTTTTTAATTTTTCTGGGTTCCCCTTTGGGACAAGGGATTTTTATATTTCAACAGACTTTAGAAGCGGTTTTCAGTTTAACTACAATTATAGGTTTTATCACCATAATTTTGTTTATAGGTGTATGCTTTTACTTATTTAAGGAATTCAATGATTCAGCACTGGTTTACCGAATGCTGGGTTGGATTGTGATTGGATTTTACGGAGTTTTTACTGCTTTCCTAACTACGTTAGGTCGGTCTGGCTGGGGTTTAGACCATGCGCTTCCAACAAGATATATCACTTTTTCAACTTATATTTTAATTGCTTTAATTCATACAATACCTATAATTATTAATGATGGAATTAATAAAGGGTATTTTTCAAGATATAAGAATATTTTGAGTAAATCACTCATGTTATTGACTGTAATTGTGTTAATATTGCAGGGTATAACTTATGTTCATGGCGTTCATGTATCAAGTCTGTGGAGAGCAGAGCGATTACAAGGAAAAGCTTGTCTTTTATTTATCAAAGTAACCGAAAATCAGGATTGTTTGATAAAAAAAGTTCATGATAAATTATATCAAGTATATGCAGTGGTAGATGATATTAATCAGTTAGGATATCTCCAGCCAAGTTTGATAACAACTACCAGGATAAAAGAAATAGAAAAACCTAAATTATCCAGTGGTAAAATTAATAATTATGGGTGGTTTGAGGGAATTAATAAAGCAGCTAAGAAAGATGAATTTATTGCCAGGGGTTGGGCTAGATTACCAAACAGAAAAGAACCAGCGGATGCTGTAGTTTTAACTTATAGAGATGCAAAGAATGATGATATAATATTTGCCGTGTCTGGCACCAGAACTCCAAGGGTAGATGTAGTCAAAGTACTCAAGAAAGCTGCATATTCTATGTCTGGGTGGGAAACGTCTTTCTCTATCAGTAAACTGCCGAAAGGCAAGGTAAAAATAAATGCTTGGGCATTTGACAGTGATACAGGTAAAGCGATTAAAATAGGAGGGACTCATGTAATCGAAAATCCATGAAAGTAGTCCCTAGTCCAATTCCTGATGTATTCCTGATTGAACCCCAAGTTTTTGGAGATAGTAGGGGTTTTTTCTTTGAAAGTTACAACCAACGGAGTTTTTCCGAAAAAATTGGTGTAGAAGTTAATTTTGTTCAAGATAATCACTCGCGTTCTAGTAAAAATGTGCTGCGGGGTTTGCATTACCAAATTGAACAAGCGCAGGGAAAATTAGTCCGGGTAGTGTCGGGCGAAATTTTTGATGTGGCGGTGGATATTAGAAAAAGTTCGCCGACTTTTGGGCAATGGGTTGGTTATTTGTTGAACGCAGAAAATAAGAAGCAGTTGTGGGTTCCGGCTGGTTTTGCTCATGGATTTCTGGTAGTCTCAGAAGTGGCGGAAGTTTTATACAAAGCTACCGATTATTATGCACCACAACATGAAAGGTCTATTTTATGGAACGATCGAGATTTAGCGATCGCATGGCCTCTAGACTCTGAACCGATTTTATCTGCAAAAGATATAGCTGGTCAACCCTTTAAAGACGCAGAAGTATACCCATGAAACGCATATTAGTCACCGGAGTTAACGGTCAATTAGGGCAAGAATTAAGCGGTGTTCTTCCTAGTATTGGCGAAGTTATTGGAGTCGGAAGGGCAGAACTAGATTTAACTCAACCAGAGGCGATTCGTCAGCTAATTAATCAAGTTAAACCCGATGTAATAGTGAATTCTGCGGCATACACCGCTGTTGATAAAGCGGAAAGTGAACCAGAATTAGCAAATGCAATTAATGCGATCGCACCTGGTATCATAGCCGAAGAATGTGAAAAGTTAGCAATTCCTTTAATTCACGTTTCCACTGATTACGTTTTTGATGGTAGCAAAAGTTCGCCTTATCAGGATACAGATCCAACCAATCCCTTGAGTGTTTATGGTAAAACTAAACTGGCTGGGGAAATCGCTATTCAAAACAGCTGTCAAAATTATATTATTTTGCGAACTGCTTGGGTTTATGGTGTAGGTGGCAAAGGTAATTTTGTCAAAACTATGCTGAGATTGGGGAAAGATAGGCCAGAAATTCGGGTAGTTGCAGATCAAATTGGTAGTCCAACTTATACATTAGATTTAGCCAATGCAATTACCCAATTAATTACCTTGTTTCAGCCAGAAATTGCGGGAATATATAGCTATACAAATAGTGGCGTTGCTAGTTGGTATGACTTTGCAGTTGCTATATTTGAGGAAGCAAAACTATTAGGATGGGATTTGCAAATTCAGCGAGTAGTTCCGATTACTACACCTGAATATCCCACTCCCGCTACTCGCCCTGCTTATTCGGTGCTTGCTGGTGAGAAAATATCAAAAGTATTGGGAACTTTTGCCCCTCATTGGCGGCAGGGATTGAGAAAAATGTTAACTGAACTATACACTATTAGCGTATGAAAGCATTAATTCTGTCCGGCGGTAAAGGAACAAGACTTAGACCTCTGACTTATACTGGTGCAAAACAACTTGTTCCCGTCGCTAATAAACCAATTCTTTGGTATGGAATTGAAGGAATTGTGGCGGCGGGAATTACGGATATTGGGATTATTATCAGTCCTGAAACTGGGGAAGAGGTAAAAGCGAAGACGGGGAATGGCGATCGTTTTGGTGCTAACATCACTTATATTTTACAAGAGCAACCAGCTGGTTTGGCTCACGCGGTAAAAATCGCCCAGCCATTTTTAGAAGATTCACCCTTTATTATGTATTTGGGTGACAACTTAATTCAAAGTGAATTGCATCTGTTTCTTGATAGGTTTAAAAATCAACAAACAGATGCTTTAATTTTGTTAAGAGAAGTTCCTAATCCCACAGCTTTTGGGGTGGCACAAGTTGATGAAAATGGGCGAGTTTTGCATTTAGTAGAAAAACCGAAAGTTCCACCTTCTAATTTAGCATTGGTGGGAATTTACTTTTTTGCTAATACGATACATGATGCGATCGCAAATATTCAACCCTCAGCCCGGGGCGAATTAGAAATTACCGATGCCATTCAGTACTTAATTAGCCAACAGAAAAAAGTCGAAGCTTGTCAACTAGAAGGTTGGTGGTTAGATACCGGGAAAAAAGACGATTTACTCGAAGCAAATCGGATTATTCTTGATACAACTTGCTTAGCCCAATCTGTTCTGGGTGAAGTAGATGAAAAAAGTCAAGTAATTGGTAGAGTGCAAATTGGCGCTGGTACTAAATTAGTTAATTGTACCGTTCGTGGGCCTGTAACGATCGGCAGCGATTGTTATTTAGAAAATTGTTTTGTCGGCCCTTACAGCAGCATTGGCAATAATGTTAACCTAATCGATGTAGAAATCGACCATAGTGTAATTTTACAGGGTGCTAAAGTAATCGAAATTCATCAACGAATAGTTGATAGTGTAATTGGACAGCGAGTGCAATTAGTTGCTGCACCACAACGTCCAAAAGCCTTAAGATTTATGATCGGTGATGACAGTCAAATTGAGTTAACGTGATCTACCTTTTGGCAATTAACTATTATTCCAGCCAGTTAATTGCCAAGTTAATTAACTCAATTTATCCTAACCAAGTTATTGACTACAAAATTATTATTGTCAACAATTCTCCAGAAGATAAATCTATTCAGGATTTAAAAACTGACAAAGTTGTGATTCTGGAATCAGGAGAAAATCTCGGTTTTGGGAAAGCTTGTAACTTAGGATTAAACTGGATTTATCAGCAAAATCAAAAAGCGATCGTTTGGCTGATAAATCCAGATGCTTATTTGTTACCCAAAGCATTAGAAAAAGTTCCAGCACTTTTCCAAAACCATCCCGAACTCTCTATATTGGGTACAATTATTTACACCACATCTGGCGATACTTGGTTTGCTAGTGGTGAATTTATCCCTAAGAATGGCGCGATTATTACTAAAACAATTGACTTTCAAAATTCCCAAATTCCGTATTTAAAAACTGATTGGGTTAGCGGTTGTAGTTTATTAATCAATCTCCAAAAATTTTCTATTTGTCCGCAATTCGATCCAGAATACTTTCTTTATTACGAAGACTTTGATTTTTGCCAACGCTATGCCAAACAAGGACATTTAATTGCCATTACTAATCAAATAGGAGTAGTTCATCAACCTTCTGCGATTACCGGGAAAAATGCGGTTTTAAAATTTCAGCATAGTACTTACAGCTATTTGCTGACTCTCGAAAGATACACAAATAAAATTGTCCTCTTATTAAGATTCGTTCGTTTGCTTTTAAATGCGATATACTTACTTCCATTCAACCCAAAAGTCGCGTTGGGAAAATTTGCTGGAATATCGCTTTATTTAAGGAGAGTGTTTTAACTTGGCAAACGAACTACTAATAAATTTAGCATTTTTAATGGCTAAACCAACGGGGATTAGTACCTACGCTTTTAATCTTTTCCCCCATTTAAAACCCTTCAATCCCACTTTGTTATCTAGCAGAAATATTTCAGATTTTAACTGTTATCCAGTACCGTCGAACTTAACACCAGAACAAGGAACCAAAGGGAACTTTTCCCGCATTTTATGGACAGAGTTGCAACTACCAAAAATTTATCAAAAACTGCAAGCTAAATTGTTATTTTCGCCTTTACCAGAAGCACCAATTTATGCTGGTTGTCGATATGTTTTGACAGTTCATGACTTAATTCCCTTGCGCTTTCCCAGGCGATTTTCGCCTTTAACTAATTACTATCGTTATTTTTTACCTTTTGTCTTACAACAAGCACAACATATTATTTGTGATTCGGTTTCAACTGCTAACGATGTAATGAAGTTTTTCCAAATTCCCGAAGGGAAAGTTACACCTGTTTTGTTAGCATATAATGAAACGCACTTTCGATTTTTAGATTTGCCAAAGCGCAATTACTTTTTATATATTGGTAGACACGATCCTTATAAAAATATTAACCGATTAATTACCGCTTTTGCTAACTTACCTAATAGAAGTGACTATGAATTGTGGATAGCTGGATCTTTCGATTCACGCTTTACTCCCACATTGAAAGCAGCAGTAAATCAGTTAGGAATAAGTAATCAAGTCAAGTTTTTGGAATACGTTCCTTATAGTGAATTACCGACAATAATTAATCAAGCAATTGCCTTAATTTTTCCTAGTCTTTGGGAAGGTTTTGGACTTCCGGTATTAGAAGCGATGGCTTGTGGAACTCCGGTAATTACTTCCAATGTTTCCTCTTTACCAGAAGCAGCGGGGGATGCGGCGATTTTAGTTAATCCTGATAATGTGGGAGAAATTACCGAAGCAATGCAAAGTTTGGCGAATGATGAAAGTTTGCGAATGCGTTTGCGGGAAGCTGGTTTTGTCAGATGCAAATTATTTAGTTGGGAGAAAACGGGAGAAGCTACGGCGGCGGTGTTGCGAAGATTTCTTTAAAATTATTAGGGGTGGGTTGTTAATCGGTAAGTTTGATATTATCAAGCATAGCTACTCTAATAAATTGAAACCCCAAACACATTTAATATGCAAAAACAGGCTTTTGATTTTGAGACGGCAACTATTTCTGTTGTCAAAAAAGGTGAAGACATTGCTTACGAAATCAAACGCGGTCGTAAACAAGCAGAATTTTTTGCTGAAGACTTGGGGAATGGGGTAATTCTGGAAATGGTTGCCATTCCTGGTGGCACATTCCTGATGGGTTCGTCAACTGATGAGCCAGAATCATCAGATGGTGAAGAGCCACAGCATTCAGTGACGATAAAACCCTTTTTGATGGGTAAGTTTCTGGTTACGCAAGCGCAATGGCAAACAGTCGCAGGTTTTCCCAAAGTCAAAATTGATCTCAATCCTGACCCGTCTCATTTCAAAGGTGCAAATCGTCCGGTAGAGCAAGTGTCCTGGTATGAGGCGGTGGAGTTTTGCGAAAGACTATCCCAGAAAACCGGGCGAAATTATCGGTTGCCGAGTGAGGCAGAGTGGGAATATGCGTGTCGTGCGGGAACTACAACGCCTTTTCATTTTGGCGAAACAATTACAACCGATTTAGCCAATTACGATGGCAACTTTGTCTACGCTTCAGGTTCTCAGGGAATTTATCGAGAGCAAACTACAGAAGTTGGCAGTTTTCCCGCTAATGCGTTTGGGCTTTACGATATGCACGGCAATGTTTGGGAATGGTGTGCTGACCATTGGCATGAAAATTATGATGGCGCACCTAACGATGGGAGTATATGGTTATCTAGTGATGAAACTTCATCGAGGCGGCTGCGCGGTGGTTCGTGGTACTCCTTTCCTGATTTCTGTCGTTCGGCTTGTCGCAGCAACGGCTTTGCGGACCTTGTTAACAACTCTTTCGGTTTTCGTCTTGTGTGTAGTGCGGAGTGGACTTAGAGCCTCTTTATACTTTAACCCTTTTGCCCTTTTCCCTCTTTTCTTTTCCCTGCGCGAAGGACTTAAAAAGTTTTTTTGTTTTTTTTGAAAATAAAACCTTTTAGGCACAAGTTGGCGATCGCCCTAAATCCCCCTTAATAAGGGGGACTTTGAATTCAATTTTTTATTAAAAAGGGGAAATTTAAATCTTGAATCCGGTTCCCCCCTTATTAAGGGGGGTTAGGGGGGATCTAATCTCTGGAAAAATCAGAGAATTTGAATATATTCCCCCCCTTATTAAGGGGGGTTAGGGGGGATCAAACCCTCAATTTCCTCACAAACAAACTCAAAATTATTCAACACTCGATCGTTGGTAAATCTCACAACTTTCAACCCATATCCTTCTAATATTTGGGTTCTTTCTCGGTCATATTCCTGACCTTCATCAGTAAAATGACTTTCTCCATCAACTTCAATTACTAACTTCAATGCAGCGCAGTAAAAATCAACAATAAAATTATCTATTGGTCGCTGACGTAAAACTCGAAATTTAAAGGTTCTGAGGTAATTTTGCCAAAGCTTTTTTTCTGCGGGTGTTGGGTTTTGGCGAAGTTCTTTTGCTCTTTCTACTAGTTGGGGTTTGTAGGGTAGGTGAAAATCGGTTTTGTTGAGGTTTTGGTAATTTGATGATGGCATTTGATCCCCCCTAACCCCCCTTAATAAGGGGGGGACAGGAATTTTTGTTTATCAAGTAAGTGAGAGATTTATTAGGTGGAGGTTTTGGTAATTTGATGATGGCATTTGATCCCCCCTAACCCCCCTTAATAAGGGGGGGACAGGAATTTTTGTTTATCAAGTAGGTGAGAGATTTATTAGGTGGAGGTTTTGGTGATTTGATGATGGCATTTGATCCCCCCTAGCCCCCCTTAATAAGGGGGGGACAGGAATTTTTGTTTATCAAGTAGGTGGAGGTTTTGGTGATTTGATGATGGCATTTGATCCCCCCTAACCCCCCTTAATAAGGGGGGGACAGGAATTTTTGTTTATCAAGTAAGTGAGAGATTTATTAGGTGGAGGTTTTGGTAATTTGATGATGGCATTTGATCCCCCCTAACCCCCCTTAATAAGGGGGGGACAGGAATTTTTGTTTATCAAGTAGGTGAGAGATTTATTGAGCGTACAAAGAAGAGTTTAGACAATTATTTAATAGTAACTGTAAACTTCTCTGTTGTGTAGTTTCTGTGTCAGAATTGAGGGAAAAATTTGTTGCTTTAGAACCAAGAGTATTGGCAGGTTATTAAATTAATTAGAAGGAGAATTTGTCTGGGGAAGGCGATCGCCCATCCCAGCAAAAAAGCTAGGCTGTGCGATCGCCAAAAAAGGCAATTATTTAGCACCCGTATTTTCCTGATTTGTTAGTGCGATCGTAGAATCTAGGATTTATTTAGGGGTGAAGCAGTATGAATAACAGAGAAATAGCATTTAAGCCACAACAAACAGCTAACTTTTCCACAACTCCTAAGTCAGAGATGAAAATTCAAAAACAGACGTTTGAATTTGAAACTGCGACTATCATAATCAAAAGAAATTTCCGATGGCTTGGATTAGGTGAAGAAATCGCTCGCAAGATTAAACACAGTCGTCAAGAAGCAGAATTTTTTATTGAAGACTTGGGGAATGGGGTAATTCTAGAAATGGTTGCCATTCCCGATGGCACATTCGTGATGGGTTCACCAATTAATAAATCGAAATTCTTAGAGACTGAAAAGCCACAGCATTCAGTTAGAATAAAACCTTTTTTCATGGGTAAGTTTCCGGTTACACAAGCAGAATGGCGCACAGTGGCAGGTTTTCCCAAAGTCAAAATTGACCTCAATCCTGACCCATCTAAATTCAAAGGTGCAAATCTTCCGGTAGAGATAGTGTCGTGGTATGAGGCGGTGGAGTTTTGTGCGCGACTGTCCCAGAAAACTGGGCGAAATTATCGGTTGCCTAGTGAGGCAGAGTGGGAATATGCCTGTCGTGCGGGGACTACTTCAGCCTTTCATTTTGGCGAAACTATCAGCCCTGATTTAGCAAATTATAACGGCAACCAAACCTACGCTTTTAGTCGCAAGGGAATTTATCGAGAGCAAACTACAGAAGTTGGTACTTTTCCCCCCAATGCTTTTGGACTTTATGATATGCACGGCAATGTTTGGGAATGGTGTGCTGACCATTGGCATGATAATTATACAGGAGCACCCATTGATGGCAGTGCATGGTTATCTAGGGAAGAAAGCTCAAGAAGGCTGCTGCGCGGTGGTTCGTGGCTCAATGCTCCTGACCGCTGTCGATCGGCTTTTCGCTTCCTCAACCTGCCGGGTGTGCGTAACGGTGCGATCGGTTTTCGAGTTGTCTGTGCTGCGGCATCAACTTAGAGCCGCTTTATATTTTTATCCTTTTTTTCCCGGCGCAAAGTGCTAAAAAATTTTTTGTTTAGTTTTTTCTTAACATAAAATCCTCTTTTTTAAGGCGACTGTGTACACACAAGTTTACGATCCCCCTAAATCCCCCTTAATAAGGGGGACTTTTAATCCTGAATCCAGTTCCCCCCTTGTTATAGGCGTAGCCTTCCCGAAGGGTAGGGGGGTTAGGGGGGATCTAATCTGTAGCAAAAAACAGAAATACCCATCCAGTTCCCCCCTTGTTAAGGGGGGTTAGGGGGGATCTAATCTGTAGCAAAAAACAGAAAATACCCATCCAGTTCCCCCCTTAATAAGGGGGGTTAGGGGGGATCTAATCTGTAGCAAAAAACCGAAATACCCATCCAGTTCCCTCCTTCAAAAGGGGGGGACATAAGCTGAAATTTTATGGTTTTTTTGCTGGTAAAGACTGGTTTTTTCGATACCATTCTGAGAAGTTTTCGCCGCGAAATTGGAAGCGAAAGATGACTTTGCGATCGCTCGGAGCATCTTCTTCTTGCTTTGCTTCCATCTCGCCGCGACCTGCTGCCATAATTTTCGTTCTCAATTCCGACTTTGTGGGAAAATTCAACTCATTGGAAAAGATGAATTTAGACACAGCAAGCGATCGTAATAAGCTTAGTTCCAAGTTACTATCATAATCTCCTTTCGAGCTAGTATGTCCTTCAATAACTACTCTAGCAATCTCGCTTTTAAAGTCTTTTTTGGAAAAAATAATGCGACTGTAAACCGGAATAAATTGTTTAAGAAACATCTTCCCGGCGGGTTTTAATTCAGCACTATTCTCATCAAAAAGAATCTTATCCTGAATGCTTACATCGCCAGTTTCAGCGTTAACTTTTACGTTAATATTATTACCTTTCATCTGTTCAACAACCGTACCAATTACAACTCGACGCGGTTCTTCTCGGTCTTTTAGCTGAACAATAACTGTAACGAATAGAAGGGCAAAAATCATCAGTAGCCCTGACATCAAATCACCAATTGACAGCAAAACGCTCGATTCTTCTTCGTCTAGGTCTACTTGCTGTTTTAGGTCATTAAAATTAAACATAATTAATTTTCGCCTTGATTAAATTTCCGAGTATTTTCAGCAGCTTGTAATAATTGGTGACAAAGTTTTTCCGTTGCTTCATTCATCTGTTGAGAAGCTGCGTTTCCAACTAGAGTCAAATTATTAGCTTGGCGCTCAAAAATTTCCAGGGAACGATTTTGAAATTCTTGAAGTAACTCCCGTTCTGTTTGTGCTTGAGTTTGCAAAGATTGTTCTAGTTCTTCCCGAATACCTATAAAAGTATTAACTGTTTGTTTAGCAATTTTAGTCAGTGCATCACGCTGTATACGCATTGCTTCAGAAGTTTGTTCCCCTAATTTTTCAAGGTTGTTATTTTGTTCAACAAAAATTTCATGAATGTTGTTTTGAAATTCCTGAACTAATTGCTGTTGGATTTCCAAGTGATTGTTGAGAGAATTTTCTAATTCTTCACGAATTCCTATAAAAGTAACAGATGTTTTTTCTACATTATCTCCGAAATTGGTGGCAAATTGTTGAAGTTTGACCAGAGTTTGTGCTTGAAAATGCTCGATGGTAGCGATCGATTCTGATAAGCTGAGAGCAATACTCCCTAATTCATTTTTCAAATCCATAACAGTTTCCGAAGCTTGTTTTGTGAGATAGGCGCTATTACTTAATTCGCTAATAATTGGTTTAATTAACTGTTCGCGCTGTTCTTTGATTAAATTTTTCAATATTTCTTGACCTTGATCTGCCTTGATTTCTCGCAATGCTGTTAGTTCGACTCTGATTTCTTCAAACACAGGTTTGATGACACTTCCTATTTCTTGTCCGATCGCTTTCGGGCTTAATTCTCGCTGAATTTCTATCAATTCAGCAAATTTCGCTCCCATTATTTCCGCAGCATTGGCAAGTGCTTGAGAAGCTTTCAAATTTGCTTCAGGATTAATTCTCTCAAGCAATCGCATCGGTGTTTCTAATAGAGTAATTGTGTCTAATTTGTTTTTCAGGCTATCTCGATACTTTTTTCTTACCCACTCCAAACAAGCTAAAATTAATGTGAAAATACTGGAAGATCCCAATCCCATTAGTGAGGTAGAAAAAGCGGTTTTCATCCCTTCTAGTAGTTGAACGCTTGACTTGAGTAAGTGTCCGCTATTTTCTCCAATATCGCTTAAAGAAATGCCGCTTAGTCCTACTTGAATGCCGTAAAAAGTTCCCAAAACTCCGATCGCAATCAGTATGCTTTGAATAAAGCGCAAAGAACTACGAGGTACTGGCTTTTCCAGAATTACCGGATACTGTAAAAGCACGAAGCGTCCATACTGTAATTGTGCTATAAAAGTATCGTTTAATTCTCTTCCAGCCAGATGTTTGCTAAACCAATTAAATATTTTTATTCGATTATCTTTAGGAATATTTTTATAATCCAAAGAAACTGTTTCTTTGCCGCTTACTGTCACAGTTTTTAGGCTTTTTGATAAATAGTCGATCGCTTCCCTTGTAATACTGCTTTTTAATTTCCAAATGTACATTACTGTTGAGTACAACTCAATTAAGCAGGCGAACATCAACAACACCAAAGTTACCCAATGGAATAAACTGTTCTGCCAAATTACTTCTAAAAAGTCATCAATCATCGATTCTTTCCTTTGTTTTATTACGCATTAACCAGAGAAACAGTTCATACGAGACTTTTCAGGCTTGATTAATTGCCACAACAGTCAAAGAATGTTATTTATTTTCATCTATACTTTTTTATTATTTGATTATTTACTTTTATTCGCATCAGTGTTACTACTTAAATTATTTACTCAAATTAATAAATTATGAAATAAGCTTTAGCAAGAGAAGAAAATAGTTCTAATTTTCTACCCTGCCATCTTGCTGATTAAATAAGTAGGTTATCTCTGATTCGGAACACAATAAAGTAGAGACGTTGTATACAAAGTCTCTACATACATAAAATTATCTTTATCCCAATACTTCATCTACACTTATAATAATTTCAGGAAAAGCCAATATAGATAAACTTTGCCCTCGCACAAACCTCTGCATATTCTGATAACCATCGGGTGAAGGTTGCCGATAAACTTCAATACATTGCTCGTTAATATCTATTAACCAAACTTCAATAATACCGTTTTCGGCATATAGGGGGATTTTGATTTGTCGATCGCTTTCCACCGTCGTATCTGCCACTTCCACTAATAACAAAATATCCTCTGGTTGGGGATGTCCTGATTCATAAAAATCAGCTTTTCGTCGCAATAATGATATATCTGGTTGTGGTTCAGAACTATCATTTAATTCTACTGGATTTTGTACTCCTACTGTTACCAACTGCGCCAAACGTAAAATAAATAACTCATTTAAACGATTGACATGGGCTGAATGTCTTCTATTAATTGGTGTCATTTCAACAATTTCTCCTCGAATTAATTCCACTCGATCGTCTTCTGTCAAAATACCAGCTTCAACCATTTGGTGATACTGTGTTACTGTAAATTTTCGTCTCAATAATTGCACAGACATTTCTACCTCCAATTGTTGATATTAACTTTATCCCAATACTTCATCTACACTTATAATAATTTCAGGAAAAGCGAGTATCGATAAATTTTGCCCTCGCACGAATCTTTGGATATTTTGATAACCATTTGGTGAAGGTTCCCGATAAACTTCAATACATTGTTCATTAATATCCACTAACCAAACTTCAATAATACCGTTTTCGGCATAGAGAGGGATTTTGATTTCTCTGTCGCTTTCTACTGTCGTATCTGCCACTTCTATTATTAATAGAATGTCCTGTGGTTGTGGATGTCCTGACTCATAAAAATCGGTACGAGGTTGCAATAATGTTACATCTGGCTGAGGCTCAGAAGTATCATCTAGTTCTATGGGATTTTGTGGCCAAATAATTGCTCTTTGTCCCAAACGAATTATCAATAATTGAACAAAACGAGCAACATAAGCAGCGTGTCTTCTACCAATTGGTGTCATTTCAACAATTTCTCCCTTAATTAATTCTACTCGGTCATTTTCTGTCAAAATACCAGCTTCAACCATTTGATGGTACTGCTTTACTGTAAATTTCCGTCTTAACAATTGTAATGGCATTGCAACCTCCAAATATTTCATTTATGCAATTTATTCTAGAACTTCTAACACTGCTTTGGGTGAAAGTTTATCTTTAAACCAAACAATTTTTGCTGGAGTATTACTGACTTTAACTCCAGCTTTTTCTAAATTCAATCTTTCCGAAACTGCCAAGATCAAATTGTCACATTCAGCTTTTCTTGCTTGGGCAAATTTCTTTTGTAAATATTCTGGTCGCCAGTAACCAACTATTTCTAATAAGTAACTTCTGCCATCGGGATGAACTAGGCGAAAATCGGGAATCATCACACTTCCGGGAATGGGAATTAAGTCAACTTCTCTTTCTAAAACCCAATCAGTTTTTAGGGAATCCCAACGATTAGCAAAGCCAGCTTCTAACATACTATCGTAAGGTTTTCCTGGGGGATAATGAGTGACTAAACCACAATCAGAATTAAGAGTAAATCTGCCAGTTTTTTGCTTACCACTGTAGATGTCTTTTGTTTGTAAAGTGGCGCTGAGACTCCATTTGGTAACGTGCAAAAGTGCGGGGATGAGTTTTGCGATCGCCAATCCATATCTTGTGCTAGCTTTAAATAAACTAGTTGGCCCATCAATTGTAATAGTAAAACCATGATCGGCATCACCTTCAATATAAGCCATTAATTGAAACAATTTTAAATAACGAAACAGCAATTTATACTCACCTGGAACATTACGATGAGCATTAATGATAATTTGACTAGCGCGATAAAAAACTCCTTGCACTTGCGAAATATTATAACGATGGATGATATCTTCTGGTGCTGGAGGATCGAACTGAGTTAAAATCCGATTTTCCTGTAAATCTGCATATAAACCAGTGCGAATTTGTTGGGAAGAAACCTCTTTATTTAATTCCTGACTTAGTTGATCTGCCAAATTATTCAACACTCTTTGAGATGCCAAAGGATTAGGGATTGATTGTGCAGATAAAGTAAAAACTCGCTGACGTAATTCTTGCGGTTCCAGAGGACTAACAATTTCAAAAGTAGAAAAACTACTCTTCAATAAATGAGCAAAACCCCGCTTTAACCGATAATCTGGACTATCGCCTTCCATCTCCAAAAGTTGCTTATCCAACTCACCTTGAGTTTTCCCAACATTCTCTTCAAAACAACTAATTAAATCCGTCGCAATCTCCAAATTCTTGTCATCAATCTTCAGGCGTTTCGGGATTATCGACTCCCCATTTTGACGATGAATCAGCAACTCGCTTGGTAACATTTTTTTTCTTAGATTTCCGACTTTCCTTGGAATAACTTATCTCTGATTTTCCCTGATTCTTTACCGCATCATCAACTTTTATTTCTGTCGATTCAGCAACCTTATAAATCGGTTCAGAAGGCAAAAGTTCCAACTGAACAAACTTCTCCTTTTCCTCCTCTGTGCGTCCTCTGCGTCTCTGCGGTTCAAATTCCTCTCCCTTTCTCCGCTGAGAAACCCTTTCCTCACTAGTATCTTCCGTCACCACCTCATACAAAATTGCCCGCTTATTATTATCTCCCCCCTTACGCAAAATTCGCCCCAATCTTTGAATATATTCCCTTGGCGAAGCAGTACCAGAAAGAATAATTGCAATACTAGCCGCAGGAACATCAACCCCTTCATTTAAAACGTGAGAAGCCACCAAACTTTTATATTCTCCCTGCTTAAAACAAGTTAAAATTTCGTGTCTTTCCTTAACAGGAGTTTGATAAGTAATCGCGGGAATTAAAAACTCTTGAGAAATCCGATAAACTGTAGCATTATCCGTAGTAAATATCAAAATTCGTTCTGGAAAATGTTCCGCTAATAAATCAGCTAAAACGCGAATTTTTCCCTCAGTTCCGATCGCAATTTCCCTAGCTTCTCTATGAGCTAACATAGCACGTCTTCCGGCTGGCGATCGCGCACTCACCATCACAAATCTTTGCCAACCTTCCAGACTTACCAACTGAATTTTTTCCGCCTTCAAAAAGTCATTGCGAATTTTGATTAATTCATTGTATCTTTCCCTTTCTTGTTGAGATAACTTGACTTTAATCGGAATAATTTGATGGTCTGCCAAAGCTTTTCCGGCTAATTCTTCAGGAGTTTTGCGGTAAACTTCTGTGCCAATTAAAAGGTCTAATTCCTTATGTTTACCATCGGTTCTTTCTGGAGTTGCGGAAAGTCCTAAACGATAGGGTGCGATCGCAAATTCTGCAATTACCCGATAAAATTCCGTTGGTAAATGATGGCACTCATCAAAAATTAACAAAGCATAGCGATTTCCTAAACTTTCCGCATTAATAGCCGCACTATCATAAGTAGCCACAAGAATTTGACTTTTATCCCTCGATCCACCTCCTAATAAACCAACTTCTGCATCAGGAAAAGCCGCCACTAAATGTGCATACCATTGGTGCATTAAATCCAAAGTTGGTACTACAATTAATGTGCTGCGTGGCGTTGCTTGCATTGCCAATTGTGCCAAATAAGTTTTTCCCGCAGCAGTTGGAAGCACAACAACTCCCATTCTTCCTGCTAATTTCCAAGCCTCCAAAGCTTCACTTTGATGAGGGTAAGGTTCCATTTCTAAACTTGGAACTAATTGCAGAGGTACAAATTCTTTTGCCTCATCAATAAAGTTAATTCCTTCTGCTTGCAAAGCTTCTACCAAAGGACGGTAATGAATAGCCGGAATGCGAAATTTTTCTACTCTGTCATCCCAAGTGGCGAATTCCACCCAGCTTTTGCCTCTCGGTGGTGGATGCAGAATTAAGGTGCCGCGATCGAAAGTTAAAGTAGGAGTACGAGGCATTGATTATCTAAAAGTGTGATTCCCCTCGTTAATTTTAGGTGTTTAGGGGCAATTTGTAACTAATTTTGTCTGTGTTATCCTATTCTTTGTAAGAGTTCAGGTATTTCTATGGCTTTATCCAAGGATATACTTTCTGATAGCAGTAGTCACAGAGAGTTTTCTAACTTTACTATTACTGTGAAAAGAATTTTGGAACTTTTAGATTTAGAAGCAGAAGATGATTATGGGGTTTTGCAGCCAACGGACTACGCTTTTAAGACAGTGATGAATTTAGTTTTAGAGGCGTATGAAATCATGGGTAATAGCTTTCCTAAAGCTTGGGTTTCCACAGATGAATTTGGCGGAATTACTCTCGAATGGTTAAACCGAGATAAAGATTGCACTATTCATTTATTCTGTCCAGCAAATTCTGAAAAAAAAGCTCACATTTATCATCAAAAAGCTGAAGATTATGCTGTAGATTATGAAGTGTCTTCTTCAAGATTAATTCATTGGTTACAGTGGTTTAACGAAGCATGACAGAACAATCTTATGATGGTGCTTCGGAGTTTGAACAATTACCAGATAATGCCATAGTTTATCGGGCATTACTTCGTAAACAATGGGTAGATTGGGAAACAGGGGAGATCAAATTTTCGGCTTACTTGTTGAGGCAAAATGAACAAAGTCTTTCTGTGAACATTGCTAGTGCTTGTACTCCTCAGCAAAGTGCAGCCAGATTCAGAAATTGTTACGGTGTCGCTAGTCTTCAAGTAGGTCGCATTCGTGAATTGGATTTAGATGTTGTACCTGATTCAACATCTCATGCAAATATTGTAGGTTTACCAAATATGCAAGAAAATCCAGCTACAGCTAGGAGACTTGCAGATTTATTAGCAAGACAATCTCAAATTGTGTGGCGACCTTAATTTTTCATCGGGAACGCAAACAAAAATTCATATATCCTCACGTCTTAAAGAAAGATTCGCAGGCCAAGGGCCTACATCATGTACCGGAAAATCTAAAGGCGATCGTTCTTTCTTTGTTTCCGGCTTCTCTGTCTTGATATTTTCATCAATCACCAATACTACTTGATGTTCTCCTGGGGTAATATCTGCTGGTAGTTGTAGGGTAACTTTGCCATCTGGTGTTACTGTAGCGATAGTAGTAATAGTTTTCACAATAGTTCCTCCTAACCGTATATTTCAAATATAGTAAAATTAGTCCTAAAATTGAGCATCTCTCATGGTACAGGATAACGAAATAGCTGTTGAATTTCACAATGTCGCTTATTTACTTAACGATCGACCTTTAGTATCTAACCTCAATTTCACAGTGCAACGGGGAGAAATTTTGGTATTACTAGGACGCAGTGGTTGTGGGAAAACTACAACTATGAAATTAATTAATCGGTTGCTGACTCCTAGTAGTGGGGAAGTGCGGGTAGAGGGAATTTCTACTACTGAATGGAACCCGATTAAATTGCGGCGAAGTATTGGTTATGTGATTCAAGAAACGGGGTTATTTCCTCATTTTACTATTGCTAAAAATGTAGGATTAGTACCTAGTTTGGAGGGGTGGAAGCGCGATCGCATTTCCCAAAGAGTAAATCAACTTTTACAACTTGTCGGACTCGACCCGAAACAATTTGCCCACAGATATCCAGATGAATTATCCGGCGGTCAACGTCAGCGAGTTGGCGTAGCCCGTGCCCTCGCAGCTGACCCACCTTTATTATTAATGGATGAACCTTTTGGCGCACTCGATCCCATTACTAGAATTGAAATTCAAAAAGAGTTTCGTCAACTCCAAAAACAGTTGGGAAAAACGGTGGTTTTTGTCACCCATGACATTCAAGAAGCTTTTGTATTAGCATCAAGAATTGGGTTAATGGAATCAGGAAAAATGTTATTAATAGATACTGCTTCGGAGTTTTTAAAATCAGAACAAAAAGAAGTAAAACAATTTTTACAGTGTTTACCTTTTTTCAATCAATCTAAATCTGAAAATTCTGATAGTATTTAGAGCGATCGCAAATCCTCCATAACCCAAAAATCAATATGAAAAAACTGGACTTCATACTACTTTGCGTGCTTGGATTTAGTTTAGTAATGTTAATTTCCACCTATACGGGTTAATTGAAAAGTAACGAGGCAAAAGAAAAAACCTCCTCTTAATTACTTTTGCCTTCTGCCTAAACCCTGAAATCTCTGGGAAACATTCAGATTTAGGCTACCTCTGCATCGGGATTTACAAATCTAACTTGCTGTGCATCAGCGGTGGGTACTAACATCCAACCCGCTGCAATTAATTTTTGATATGTCGCCCAACCTTTAGAACCCCCTGGTTCTCGATAGTCAGGAACAGAAAATTGCGGAAAAGCTGTATATGGTCGCCAGTTTTCATGAAATGCTGTCCGCAAATGTAAAATTTTACTGCCACCTGTACCCATTCCAGGCAACCAGCACATCTGTCCAGCCATAATAATCTCCTTTTTTTCAATTGTGGGAGGTGAAGCTGCAAGCAGGCTGTGTGAGGATGCGCTCTTAAGCTTCTGGTTCCAGCTAACCTACCTTATCTTGTGTAATTTGTCAACTATTGTGGCATAATTTTCTTATGTACAACATCACCCGTAGTGGGTAAGTTTACTCTTATGCCAATATCCGCCCAAAGTAATAATTAAGTCTTAGATTAATTAAGTATGTTGGCGGCTGAAGGATTGGCGATCGAGTTGCGAATTACACTTGTGCGCTTATTGTATTCAGCATCGGTGAGAACTGGTGTAGCGTTTGCAACAGAAATACCTTCTTTAAGATCGATCCAAGATTTGCAACCACTGTATTCTGCACAGTAAGGTATTTCTTGGGGTTGGCTGAGTTTGTAAGTGCGTAAAAGTAAAATGTAAATTGGCTGACGTGGTTTCCATTTTAAGCGATCGCTCACAAATTGCTCATTCCAAACATGGAAAGGCAACAACGCTTTAATACTAGGTTCAAAACTTACCATGAAAATATCAGTAACTTTTGCCCAAGCGCCAATCCGAATAGTTTCTGGATGCCAACCTGATGGTACTGGTGTTACTTGATCCGCATATTCCGGCTTTAATAAATCCGGGTTTTGATGTTCCAAAGTCGGGTAAAGCAACACTTCATTATGGGCAACTTTAAAATGATTACCCTCTTCCTTAATTCCACCTTTACGAAGCAATAAAATAGTTTTTCCCGCTTCTAAAGCATCAACAGCAACCGCCCATTCTTTCAAGGCATGATTAATTATAGTTAATTCCATTGAGATTTTTTCCCATTGCAACTAAGGCTATTCTAGCGACTGTAGATAATTTTCCACGCCGCATAAATTACGCCGCCCACTATGACAAAACCCAGCATCATGGAAACAAAAGATACCACCGTAGTTAGCACCCAAACTCCTCCTAATGCTACCGCAGAAAAAGCGATCGCTTTACTCATTCTCCCCATTTTTGCTAACCTACCAACTGGTTTTTTACTCTGCGTCTGGGCAGTTACAGGTATACTTTGCTGCTGGCGATCGATCTCTGTTTCAATTTCTCTGAGTCGCCGTTCTATGTTGTCTTCCGGGGAATTGTTCTTATAATTCATCTAAAATATCACCCTTGTTTGCTTACAGACCAATAACTTTACTAATCTAGCCTTATTCTGCCAATAGACAGTTACTTTAACCCTTGTCAAGGTATAGCATTTCACTGTTGAGACGGCAAGAACATTAATTAATAAAATCAGTCATAATTAGACAAAATTGGAGATAAATATGGAAAAAAGAAAGTTAGGGTCATCTGACATTGAAATTACGCCCATTCTCATGGGAACTTGGCAAGCAGGTAAAACTATGTGGGTGGGAATAGAAGATGCGGAAACAATAAAAGCAATTCGATCGGCTTTTGAAGCGGGTATTACCACAATTGATACTGCCGAAGTTTACGGTAAGGGACACTCCGAGCAAATAGTAGCACAAGCTTTATCAGATGTGCGCGATCGAGTAGTTTATGCTACAAAAGTTTTCGCCAATCATCTCAAGTACGAACAAGTAATTGAGGCGTGCGATCGATCTTTACAAAACCTCAAAACTGATTATATCGACCTTTACCAAATTCATTGGCCTTCTGGTTCTTTTAACAACGAAATTGTCCCCATAGAAGAAACAATGCGGGCAATGAATGACTTAAAACAACAAGGAAAAATTCGCGCCATTGGTGTTTCTAATTTCTCCCGCGCCCAACTAGAAGAAGCAGCCCAATATGGCAGAATTGATAGTTTACAACCTCCCTATTCTTTGTTTTGGCGCAAAGTAGAAACAGATGCCATGCCCTACTGCGTAGAAAACAACATTTCCATTCTGGCTTATTCACCTTTAGCCCAAGGTTTATTAACCGGAAAATTTAGTTCAGGGCATGAATTTCCTGAAGGAGATAACCGCAGAGATAATAAACTTTTTAAAGGTGAGAATTTTGTCAGGGCGCAAGCAGCTTTAGATAAATTGCGTCCAATTGCCGATCGCTACAACGTATCTTTAGCCAATTTAGCAATAGCTTGGTTAATTGCCCAACCCCAAACAAATGCCATTACCGGGGCGCGTCATGCTAAACAAATCGAAGAAAATGCGATCGCCGCAGCAGTCAAACTTTCCCCCGAAGATTTAGCTGAGATTGATGCGATCGGTCGCACAGTCACCGATCCTTTAGAAAATGAACCTTTAATGTGGGATTGGAGTTAATAGGGAATGGGGACTGGGGACTAGGGACTGGGAAAGTTTTGAGTTTTGAGTTACGGAGAAAAATTGGAGAGTTTTAAGTTGTAGGGGCGGGTTTAGCAGACAATTCTATGAACATAGCAGAAGAATTAACAACAAAACCCGCCCTTTACATAGTTCTCTTGTCCCCTTGTCCCCTTGTCCCGTAGGACAGGCAAGATGCCTGTCATCCCAAATCCCCAGTCCCCAGTCTCCAGTCCCTAGTCCCCGATCGCCAAATCTGTAATAATTGGCAAATGATCCGATCCCACATCTCTACCAATTCGAGATTTAATAACCTGAATATTTGGACTCACTAAACAATGATCGATCGGAATCGCCACTAAAGGCATAAAATTCGGCCATGTCGGTTGTACACCAAAGCCAACCCGCCCATTTTTTAACTTGGTTTTCTCAACAAATCGCTGATAAATTGGCGACCACATAGTAACATTAAAATCACCCATTAATAAAACTGGATTATTAACATTTACCAAGTAATCAGCCATTGCCTCTAACTGTGAATTTCTGTACCTAAACCCTATTTTTTTTAGAGGGTAATTTGGATGAGTACCCATCAATATTACCTCTTTACCCTGATATTTAATCGTTGCAACTATAGTTTTTTTCGACCCTTGAAATTGCTCAAATGACACATTTTCTAAAGGGTATTTACTAAAAAGAGCAGTACCAAAGTTATTATAATCTTGGGAAACTACAGAATAAGGAAGTATATCTTTTAAAGCTGTTAATTCCTTTGCCCAAACTTTACTAACTTCTATAAAAACAGCAATATCCGGTTTCTCTTCCCTAACTAGAGATATGACTTTTGAGTATCTTTTATTCTTATATAAGACATTAGATTGAAAAATTCGTAATTGTCCGTTTGCCGTTTCTATCGCGCTTGCACTTTGGGGGAAATACCAAGGTACAATTTCCATTAAGTTCAGTAAAATGCAAGCCAGACTAATCACCCACCAAAGTTTGTTGTGCGTCAACAAAAAAAAGAAAAATGTACAAAATCCTATTACTAGATATTGCACTTTAAAATGAGCAGTAAGATCTAAAATATAGTTAAACTTGCCCAAATATCCAGTAATAGTAAGAATGGTAATCAGAATAGTTACCACAATAAAGCTACTGGAAATCAAATCCTTAAATCTGTATTGACCAATCATATTGTCCCGTTAATTAATTACCAAGATTGTTTGTTGTAGCGACTTTAGTCGTACATTGCTAGCATAGTAGGACTGAAGTCCTGACAACGAACCTAGTTTATTACAAGTGATTTATTTGAGCTTCAACTAGCGGAACTCCGAAAACTTCAGCAAAGGCGATCGCCACCTTTCCCCGCACCTCTTCTACAGTAATATCAGGAATAAATTGGGATAAACTGCCCACAGGTTTATCCGCAATTCCACAAGGTACAATCCTGCTAAAACCAGTCAAATCAGGACAAATATTTAAAGCAAAACCGTGCATTGTAATCCAGCGACTTACTTTAACACCGATCGCCGCCACTTTGCACCCTGACAGCCAAACTCCTGTATAACCCGGAAGTCTTTCCCCCGGCAAATCATAACTCGCCAACACCCGAATTAACACTTCCTCCAGTTGGCGCAAATACCAATGTAAATCTTGGCGGTAATGTCGCAAATTCAAAATCGGATAACCAACCAACTGACCTGGACAATGATATGTTACCTCACCGCCACGCTCAATGCGGTACACCTGGTAATCACTCTTGTCAAGGTTAAATTTAATAAACTCTTGAGTTGCCCCTGTCCCCAAAGTGTAAACTGAGGAATGCTCCAGCAAGATTAGCACATCTGGCAAGTCTGCCTGTTCGCGGCGTGCTGCAACTAGCGATCGCTGCCACTCCCAGGCAACCTTGTAATCTACTAATCCCTGGTTAAATAGCCAACAGAAACGCGATTTTTCTTTAATATTCCAGCCAAACATTTCATTATTACTCGAAATCATTCCCAAAATCAAGAGTAAATTGAACTAATTTCCCAAAAAAGTCTGACAATTAAATCAAGAAATGTCAACAGATGCAAAAGATTTTAAAGACTCGGCAGATTACTATGTACTCCAGAATACAAAGTGCTACTGTTTTAAGTAGAAGGACTTTTGAAATAGGAGGAAGCCTATTTGAAGTAGAAATGCCCATTTACAAGAGCTCAGCTAAGTTGATAGATTGGTACGCCAAACTTTGGGTCTCAAGGTGGGCAAGGTAGAACAGCGCCGTGTAGCAGAGATTTGAGGCGCTTCACATACCAGAAACAGATTTTTAGGCGAGTAAACCCGAAACAATTCGGCAATATATCCAGCTGATTTCTAATTAACAGATATCAGCATTTTCGCACCTAAAAACAGATAAAAAATTTCTACTTGGAAAGTAGGACACTCTGACCAACTTTCCTTCTCACCAAAGCATAGATGCAGGCGAAAAGGAAGCCTGTACAGCATTAAGAATTAAGCGGGAGAATGTGATATGAAGCTCGTTATTCACGGCAAAAACATTGAAATCACAGATGCAATTCGTGAGTATGTACATCAAAAATTGGAAAAAGCAACAAGTCATTATCTAAACGTAACAAATGAGATTGACGTACATCTTTCAGTAGCCCGCAATCCTCGAATCAACGAAAAGCAGATTGCTGAAGTTACAGTTTATGCCAACGGTACAGTAATTCGTGCAGAAGAAGGTAGTGAAACCCTATATGCAAGCATTGATTTAGTTGCTGATAAAATAGCCCGTAAACTGCGTAAATACAAAGAGAAACGCCTAGATAAGAAAACCCAAACAAAAACTATTGAAGTTGTTGAACAACAGCCAGTAACACCAGATTTAATTGGCGATCGCACTCCCGAATTACCAGGCGAAGTAGTGCGTACCAAATATTTCGCCATGCCTCCAATGACGATCGACGAAGCATTGGAACAACTGCAACTAGTAGATCACGACTTTTATATGTTCTGCAACGCCGAAACAGGCGAAATCAACGTCATCTACGAACGCAATCACGGCGGCTACGGCGTAATTCAACCCCGCCGCAATAACGGTCATACTGGACACAAAAACGGTAAAACCGCTCAAAATACACCCGTTTCTGAAAAGACACAAGCCAAGTAATTGAGGGACAAGGGGACAAGGGGACAAGGGGACAATTTTATTCTCCCCATCCC
>NZ_JADEWG010000322.1 GCF_015207735.1 [Phormidium] sp. LEGE 05292 | reverse complement strand
ATATTTCCCTGATTTATGTCGTGCTATTTCCCAGCGTTACAAGTGTCGCCAACTGAAAGCATAAAATGGCACTCAATTACTTGAAGGATAAAATGGCACAAAGTGCCACTTTATCCTTCAAGTGGCAGGAAGCGCTGACAAGACGGTGAAACTGTGGAATCGACAAGGAAAGTTGCTGCAAACTCTCTCTGGTCATCAGAGTTCTGTCACGAGTGTGAGTTGGAGTCCTGATGGTCAAACTTTGGCAAGTGGAAGTAAAGATAAGACGGTGAAACTGTGGAATAAACAAGGCAAACTGCTACATACTCTTACTGGTCATCAGAATTTGGTCAGAAATGTGAGTTGGAGTCCCGATGGTCAAACTTTGGCGACTGCGAGTTATGACAAGACGGTGAAACTGTGGAACCTTCAAGGAAAGTTACTGCAAACTCTTAATCGTCATCAGAGTGAAGTCTTAAGTGTGAGTTGGAGTCCTGATGGTCAAACTCTGGCAATTGGAAGTGCTGACGACACGGTGAAACTGTGGTACAAACAAGGGAAACTGCTGCAAACCCTCACTGGTGATCAGAGTTCTGTCGGGAGTGTGAGTTGGAGTCCTGACGGTCAAACTCTGGCGACTGGAAGTTTTGACGGTACGGTGAAACTTTGGAACCTACAAGGGAAACTGTTGCAAACTCTAACTGGTCGTCAGAGTCTTGTCTTGAGTGTGAGTTGGAGTCCTGATGGTCAAACTCTGGCGACTGGAAGTTTTGACGGTACGGTGAAACTGTGGAAAATAGACAATAACTTAGATAGCCTCATCAGACAAGGTTGTTACTGGGTTAGCGATTATCTGAAAACCAATACCAATGCCACTGAAGAAGACCGTCGCATTTGTGCCAAAGATTTAAAACTGACTGAAGCTGAAATACAAAGGAGGAATTAGGATGAGAAAAGTTTTCTATTTCCCAAAGATTGATTTATTCTTGTAAGCAATTTTGGTTAAAACCAGTGTTTGGGATAGCTTCTACCAGGAACTAAATTATGAAAAATGACTGTACACAGGACAATGATAGTCGAGCCTAGTAGAACTGGAGTCCAGAGAAAATTCCAGGAAGCTTGGCTCATTACACCTAAGAGTGCGATCGCACCTCCTGGCGGATGAAGCGTTTTAGTTAACTGCATCAACTTAATTGCCGTCGCAACTGCTAAAGCCATCACCCAAGGTTCGCCGCCAAAAAGCTGTACAAGAGTAACACAGACGAGGGCAGAAATGAAGCTTCCCCCAATCACATTTCTAGGTTGAGCCAGAGGACTATCGGGCACAGCAAATAACAACACAGCCGTTGCACCAAAGGGTGCGACAATCAGTGGATAGCCACTATCAGCAGTTAGATAGGCAAGAGCTGCAATCCCTAAGAAACTGCCCAAATAAGATAACAGAATTTCTCGAAACGGAAAGCAAGGCTGAAGAGTAGAAACAGAACTTAACCTCTCACGCTTGTATTTGGTATTGCCTCGTAGCCACCAGGAAAAAGAGTATCTCAACTGCTTTTTCACAGGGGTAAAGGCTGCCAACTTATGGTGTTGTGTCAAACCTCTCATTATAGCCAGGATTTATTGGAGTACTAGGCTCTATTAAACAATGTCATGAAATTTTAATAAATAGAAATTTAGTAATTTTCGATACAGATTTTTTATAACAACTATAAATAAAACTGAAGTTACCAGGACTTATTACCCACTGAGATCATGTCCGGCTAATCAACCTTAATATCCTTAATCCGAAACCCTGTAGAGACGTTGCATGCAACGTCTCTACATTATGGGTAATCGACCGGACATGATAAACTGCTACGCATTTAAATTGAATATTTAGGCTGATGGGGAGATGGGGGG
>NZ_JADEWG010000321.1 GCF_015207735.1 [Phormidium] sp. LEGE 05292 | reverse complement strand
CTCCCCACCTCCCTACCTCCCCATCTCTCCACCTGCTACTACTGTGGGATGTTCTGCAATCCAACGATCGATATCTTTAATTACTTGTTCTGGAATTTCCCAAGGAAAAAGATGGGCGGTGTTGGGATAGCATTGCCATTGGGAGTTTTGCAAATGCTGTACTGTTTCTAAACTTGATTCTGGGGTGATATGGCGATCGTCCGATCCTGCCATTATTAAAGCCGGACATTGAATTTGTGAGAGGTCTTCGAGTCGGTTATAACCTGTTCTAATCGCTGTAGTTAAAGCGCGTGTAGCAGCAGATGATGTTCGTAAGTAAGCTGCAACGGCTTCTGTGGCAATAAAGTTGTAAGTGGCTGGAGTATGTTGTTGAATCAGGTAACGAAACAGGGATTTTTTCCCGAAAGTTTCAATATTCCATTGCCAACCCGGTTGTAATTGATTTACGATCGCCGCTAATCCCGTGTAAAGGTTATCTTGCCAACTAATAGGCGGATGACTACCACGAGGACGGGCAGCGGTGGCAATTAAAATTAATCCGCTGACTTTTTCGGGGTTTCTCATTGCTAATTCTAAGGCAAGAATTCCTCCTAACGACCACCCCAATACTAGGCAACGCTGAATTTGTAAGCGGTCTAGCAGGCTTTCTAAGTCGGTTAAATGGTCTTGCATGACA
The DNA here is from genome assembly GCF_015207735.1 of [Phormidium] sp. LEGE 05292. Lineage (GTDB taxonomy): Bacteria > Cyanobacteriota > Cyanobacteriia > Cyanobacteriales > Aerosakkonemataceae > Floridanema. The sequence goes on along the minus strand of NZ_JADEWG010000321.1, from coordinate 1,203 downwards.
AAATTGCCCTCGCAGCGACTTTGACCGTATCCACGCAAGTCAGGGGCGATGGTTTGAAAACGTTGGGAAAGATGTTTGGTAAAAACGGACATACTGTTACTTGAACCAGGATGTCCGTGTAAGCAAAGAATGGGAAATCCTTTGCCTTGAATGTTCACGTTGAGTTGCATATTTGTTATTTGTCATTGGTCATTTGTAATATTTTTCCCCTAACCAATGACTAATGACCAAGGGATGATTAATTATTTAACACGGGCTAAAACATCTTCCACGTCTGATAATTGAACTGCGCCGGAAAATGTTGCACCATTCATGATGAAAAAGGGAGTGCCGGAAATACCGACGCTTTCGCCTAAAATCATATCTTCGGTGATGGATTTTTCGGCGGTTTGGCGATCGCTATTAAACTTCTCCAAGTCCAAGTTCAAATTTTTGGCAGTTTCCAAATATAACTCTTCGCCAAGTTGCTTTTGCTGAGTAAATAAAGCATCATGATATTGCCAAAATTTACCTTGTTGTCCAGCTGCCCAAGCTGCTTTTGCTGCTGGTAAAGCTTCTGGATGAATGTTAGATAAAGGGAAATTTTTGTAAACTAAAGTGACTTCATCCTGATGTTTTGCCATGAATTGTTTAATGGTTTTGTGTGCTTCTGCACAATAGGGACATTGAAAGTCAGAAAACTCCACTAAAATAATCTTTTTAGCAGGCGATCCTGTAATTGGAGATTGACCAATTATCCCATCAGGATTGGTTTTCATTTGTTGGACAAATGCCTGTTGCGCCTGCACTAATTGATTTTGAATCTTTTGTTGGTATGCTTGTACAGATTCAACAATTGCTTCGGGATGTTGGCGAATAATTTGTAAAACTTGTTCTTCTAATTGTGGGGTAATTCTAGTAGCTGCTTGGACGGGTGATGTCCAAAGGAAGAATGTTAAAGTGAGTAGCAAGAGGAATACTCTGATTATTGGCATAAATTACCTCTAGATTTAGTGAGATGCTGATATTTTTATTTTAATCGCGATCGCATAATTGCCAAAAGTCCGATCGCACTTGTCAAAAAAACCCAGTTTTTCGGCTCTCCCGTACCTGTGGGGATAAGTAAATCTTATTTAAATAAACAAGCTAACAGCTTTTCTCGCAAAGATTCAAAGCTTTTAAAGCCATAGCTTTGTCGAATAATGAGCTTAATTCTATTATTAA